>CAIYAG010000347.1 GCA_903924075.1 uncultured Bacteroidota bacterium
AAACTGTTGTGATCAATGAAACCACTAATAATTATTATTACGGTGGTGCTTATTATGAGAAAAACGAAAAAGGTTATACCGTAGTTCCTCCTACAGCGGGTTGTGTGGTTGAGAATTTACCAGAAGGTGGAGAAGAAGTAACTTTAGGAGATCAGAAATATGTGAAGGTTGGAGAAACTTATTATCAACCTTTTCAAAAAAATGGAAAAGATTTTTACGAAGTTGTACAGGTGGAAAATGATAAATAATTTAAGCCAATAAATTTAGAAATGCCTCCAATGATTTTTGGGGGCATTTTTATTTTAAACTTCTTTTTTAAAAGGTTTCTTGCAGATTAAAATATATACCACCGGAACCATTCATTCCTCTTCCATAATCAATGGTAATATTCGTATTGGTTTGCTTACTCATTTTTACGCGAAGTCCAACACCATAGCCCAAAGCAAATGCATCCCACAAATGTTGATTATTAGCAAGATTACTTGCTGATGTAAGATTCATAAAACCAACCCCACCCAGCAAACCGTTTTGGGTAATAGGAAAACGATATTCAGATTCTCCATACCAAAAGTTCTCACCTCTGATTCGGCCTTGCACATAGCCTCTACCAGAACGATTGTACATATCCCATGTAATGGAAGGCAATGCCAGATAAGGCATTTTTCCCGAAACCAGAAATTGTCCCCAGGTCCAAAATGCCAGCAAGGGTGTTTGAAGTTTTTTATTTGAAAGTTTTACATAGGTTCGGTACTCATAATACAAGGTAGAACTAGACTCAGTACTTCCGAAAAATTCAGGATTTATGCGATAGCTCATTTGTGCAAAATTACCCATAGAAGGATTGATCGCATTATCTCGGTTATCATGTAAAATATTAAAACTGAATCCTGATGTAGTATAAGCATTTAATGGAAACCCATTTTTAATACTGTACAAATAATGAGAGGTTAATAACTTGGGGGTTGATAGGGTATCTAATGACTGATCATTGATCGAATAATGATGGTCAATATTTAAACCAATTCCAGCGTACCAGGGTCCTTTGATTTGTTTGTATACATTTTCATGGACTCGAATATAATTGAATCGCATGGGCTGTTCTGCTTTTGGAGCATCTACTTCCAATCCGTCTAAATTGAATGGTTCTCTTTCTCCAAATTGAATTCCTAATCCTGAAGTTGGTTGTGCAAAAATTAAAAGGCGTAAATCGCCTTGCAAAATCCATTTATCATTTGGTAAAAAAATATTGGACCTGAAGTTTAAATTGATTTGTTTTTTAGTAGTCACACTTACATTAGCTAACCCAGACGATATATGGGTAGTCTTGGATGGACCAGTTCTCATTGCGGCGCTAACACCACCTCCCACAACAAATCCAAGCGCAGGGGAATATCCGATGATTGGAAGAATGCTTGGATATAAGTTTCCAATCTGCATGCTGTCTTTTGCAGCTTTCTTTGCCATTCTTTTAGAAAAAAGAACATCAATAATATCTTGTTGTTTAATAGCAACAGAATCTTGTGCAGTACTTGAGAGACTTGTTAGTATTAAAAAAAAACTAAGTAAATGTGGGATTTGAATTTTCAATAGTAATTAGTTCCTTAAATTAGGAAGCTAAACTACTAAAATAATTTAGAAACAATGATCCCTACCGTCCAAATGTCGTATGCATCCCATTTTTTGTCGTAGGTAACCCCAAAACTTAATTCAAATTTTTTAGGTAGTTCAAATGCGTATTCATACCCAATCCTGGTTAAAGTAAAATTTCCTTCCTTAGCAAACTCCTTACCCAATCCCACTACAAACACACTATGATTTTTTGGTTTAAATGAGATTGCAGGTACCACTGCAAATGGTGTAGAACGATCCATGATTACTCCCCCATTGTCTTCTATTTTGAATGATTCAGTGATCAGATCTGTATGAACTCCAAAAGCCCATTTATTATGAAACCAATAATTATAATCTAACCCTACTGAGGGAGCTGAAATACTTTTTTTAGAACCATTTACAATACCCTCACCGATCATTGAATGACTCAGCATAAAGCTTAATTGATGGGACCCTTTATTACCCCCTTCTTCCCCAGCTTTTTCTTGTGCAATAGTTGCGTTAATAATTCCAATTAATACGATCAGCAGACATCCAAATTTTTTCATGATATTTCGCGGTTGTAATTACAATTGAGTCCGCAAATTAGCAAGCCAGTAAATCAAATTACTTGACAATTGTCATTCCTTATCTAAAAGTTTCGCATCCCGTATTTCAGAAATTATTAGCATTTGTATTACTCAAACCTTTTCCCTTCTGTGATTCCCTTCCATTGGTCTGTCCGAAATGGCTGTGCTGGAAATCCCTCTTGATTAAATAGGTTCGCATCAATAGGTGCATCTGTCCAAGCATATCGCACAGATTGGGGCTCTGTTACCTTATCATTCCAAACAATTATTTTTTCTCCTTCTATACGAGCTTGTGCATAATAGAATTTCTTATCCGCACCTGCAATCTCAAATCCTTTGATATAGCCGTATTGATCTTTTATCAACCAACCCTTCCCTAGATTTTGAAAGCTGAGTGCTGCTTGCGATTTTTTGAATTCAACAGATTGATAGGTTGGCCCAGCAAAAACAGTTATTGGCAAATGATAGGTATTTGCCAAGGCATTTGCAGCAAGCCTTTTACCTACATCTTCCTTATTTCGCGGATGCACATTGTCTGGATTTCCTAGATCAGTTGTAACAGCCATACCCGTATTTGCCAAACGCAACGTCATGGTTTGTGCTTCCCTCAGTTCAGCCCACTCACTTCCTTGATTACTATTTGGAAACTTCCCATAGCTTGATAACTGTACAAAATAAAAAGGTAATTCTTCCTTCCACTCTTTTCTCCAACTTTCAATGAGCAGAGGGAAACTCTTACGATATTGATAAGCCCGCTCTGCATTTGATTCTCCCTGATACCACAAGACACCTTGAATAGCGTAAGGAATAATAGGATGGATCATAGCATTATAAATGATGGTTCCTGCATTGTTTTGTGCATGCACATAATTCCAGGGTAAGGTTAAATCTGGCAACATTTTCCAACCATTACCTGCTAAGCTCTGCGCATAACCATCAAATTTCAAATAAAGCGTACTGGCCTCTCCTATAAAACCATTTCCAAACCAGGAGGGGTCTACCTGCTTTTCCTGGTGTATCAAAATAATATTTCTTCCCTCAATCCAGGTATTCGCGGGAAGCTGAAAAAGCCTTGAGTTTTTACCCTGCCCTTCTTTGATTAGCTTCCCATTGATATACAACTGAAAGTAACCATCATTATCCCCCAAACTTAGTGTTGATGACTTTGCTATGTCATTTAGATCAACAGTAAGTGTCCTTTCCATAAAGCCCGCACCGCGGAAAGCCCAAATGCCTTGCCAATCCCACTGACTAGGTGGTGCATAGGGCAACCAATTTTCAAATGCTGCTGTATCGTTTCTTAATAATAACGACAAAGCTGTATTGGGCAATAGATTGGTTTTTGAACTTATTTTTTTTTGAAGGTTCTCGAACAACTGTGCATCGGCCTCTTCCCATGTTTTAGGAAATTTGCTGGCATATTGTTTCAGTTCATCAGACTCCAGCATAGCTTGCTTACTGATCCAACCTTCTATTTGAGAGCCACCCCATGCATCTTTGATTAATCCTACTGTTACATTCAATTGACTAGCTAATTCTTTGGCAAATGAATAACCTACAGCAGTATAATCCCCTAAAGTTCCTTGTGAAGCTATTACCCATTCCCCTCCAGCAATAGAATCCTTGGGCATAAGACTTACTTCACTAGGCACAATAAATTGTCGAATATCAAACTGTTTTACAGAAGCAGCAGCGGCATTATAATTAAATGCATCACGCATATTAAATTCCATATTTGACTGCCCAGAACATAACCATACTTCACCAAGCATAACGTCTTCCAAGAAAATGACCTGCTGCTTGCTTTTGGCGATCAGTTGATATGGACCACCTTCTTTCATGGCAGGAAATAGTACCATCCATTTCCCATTAGCATCCGCTTTTGTATGTTTTATAATATTGTTGAATTTAAGCTCAATGTTTTCGTTTTTTGAAGCCCATCCCCAAATAGGCAATGGTTTATTGCGTTGTAAAACCATATGATTTCCAAAAGGCTTTGCGATACTTAATTGGGCTTCCAAAGTTTGTATCAACAAAAACGAGAGTATACTAATGATAATATAGGATTTCATACAAAACTGTTAGTGTTATTTTTTACAATTTGATGATAAAAGTGTTAGTTGAATTTCAATACAAAAGATAAGCATTTGTAAGTAAAAATGAATCAAAAGAAATGTATGTAAAATAGACAGATTATTCAGCATTTTTTCCTCACCTTTCACTTCAAAATGATTAAGTTATTGCAGAATTCCAATATCAATCCCATAAGCTGTGAAAAGAGATATATATAAATTAAATTCATTTGTATAGCAATTGTCAGATTATTGTAAATATTCAAGATTGAACTATAAAAATTGCAAAAAAAATTACAAAAACCTTTAAAAACCTAACATTTGTCATTTTTACACTTAATAATAAGTATGAACATTTGTGTAGTGATCTATTAACATTAATTATTAATATTAAATTATATTTAGCATGGTAAAAGAAGCAAAACCCCATTTAAATGAGATCCCTGGGGTGATTCCAGAATTAAAGAATTGGGTAAACGGTATTGCAGACCAGTGTGATGCAAAAAGTATTCATTGGTGTGATGGTTCAAAACAAGAATATGATGGTTTATGTGAACTACTAGTAAAAAAAGGCACATTCATTAAGTTGAATCCAGAAAAGCGCCCCAATAGCTATGCATGTTTTTCAGATCCAAGTGATGTAGCAAGGGTAGAAGACAAAACTTATATCTGCAGTAGAGTGAAAGAAGACGCTGGTCCTACCAATAATTGGATGGAACCCAATGCCATGAAAAAAGTCTTGAATGGCTTAATGGAAGAAAGCATGCA
>CAIYAG010000348.1 GCA_903924075.1 uncultured Bacteroidota bacterium
CTTTCGGGATTAGCGAGATCAAGATCTTATCCTCATCTGCCTTTTCTTCGTTTGGCCAGAATTTTTTATTCTTCCGTCTATATTGTTCAAACCAAGTAATTCGTTTAGTAAAATCCTGTAGCTTCTCAAATACTTTTTTGTTGATGATCGAAACAGCGAATAAGGAAGTAAGTCCAACAATGGATTGAATACGTAATTGGATCGGCTTATTACCCGCCAGGCCTAGTGTATCGTAATAGAATTTGTCTTCATCGTTCCACATGCCCATTTCGTTCAAAGCTTCTGCTATCAATACAAAATGTTCGAAAAATTTGGTGGCAGAATCTTCAAATGATTCATCATGCATCGAAATTTCGATGGCCATATCCATTAAGTTGAGGGCATACATACCCATCCAACTGGTACCATCAGCCTGTTCTAGTTGCGCTTGACTATGAAGTTGTATGCTTCGATTAAAGACCCCAATATTATCCAAACCTAAGAAGCCTCCTTCGAAGATATTATTCCCGTTTTTATCTTTTCGGTTGATCCACCAAGTAAAATTGATGATCAGTTTCTGGAATATTTTTTTCAAGAAAATAATATCCCCTTTCCCAGTTTGTTTTTTTTCAATATTATAAACTTGCAATGCAGCCCATGCTTGCACTGGGGGGTTCACGTCACTAAAATTCCATTCGTAAGCAGGTAGCTGTCCGTCAGGTTTCATATACCATTCTCGCATCACCAAACTCAACTGGTGTTTGGCAAAAGTAGGATCGATCATTGCCATTGGAACACAATGAAAAGCAAGATCCCAGGCAGCATACCAGGGATATTCCCATTTATCTGGCATCAAGATCACATCTTGATTTTTTAGGTGCTGCCAGTCATGATTTCTTCCATTCTTTCTTTGTTCTGTGAGCGGCGCGATCTTATCACTATTGCTGATCCATTTTTCAATATCGTAGTGATAGTATTGCTTACTCCATAATAAACCGGCTAATGCTTGGCGTTGAATATTTCTTGTATCAGCATTTAAACTATCTGGCAATACTTCATTATAAAAATCGTCGGCCTCCGCTTTGCGTTGCGAAAAAATACTATCGTATCCTTTAGAGAAAGGTGCATCAATTAATACATCACCCAATCTTAAATAGATCACTTTTGAAGCACCACCTGCAATTTTTAAATTATAGACAGGAGCAAATTTGGTTCCCGATTTTTTATCCTTCAGTGCTTGTACATTTTTTTGTACAATTACGGCATCATTAAAAGCGTCTTTAACAAAGATCGATTCATTGGGTGTTCCAAAAAGTTTTTCGGTATTGGTTTCGTTTTCTGTGAAATAACGATCATTTGATTTTTGATAATACAAATAATAGCTACCCAGTCTTTCGTGTGTTGCCCTTACCACACCATCTTTTACTTCTTCAATCATTGGCTTCTGATTCAGATCCTTTTGTTGCCAACGATTATAAAACCAAAGGTTAGGAAGTAATGTTAATGGCGCTGCATCTTTCCCACGATTAACAATTTCAATTTTTATTCCTATATCCCTTTTGCTATATTTTGCATAGGTTATATATACATCGAAATATTTATTATCGTCAAAAACACCGGTATCCAAGATCTCAAATTCGGTTTCGTTTTTAGAACGATTCGCATTGGCATCAATTAGCTGTTGATAAGGGAATGCATCTTGCGGATATTTGTACAACATCTGCATATAATAATGCGAGGGAATATTATCAAGGTAATAGTACAATTCCTTTACATCTTCTCCATGATTGCCCTGATAATTGCCAAGTCCAAATAAGCGCTCTTTTAAAATATCATCTTTGCCATTCCATAATGAAATTGCAAAACACATGTTTCCAAAAAAATCAGAGATCCCTCCTAACCCGTCTTCACCCCAGAGGTATGATCGGCTATGTGCATGATTAAAAGGAAAGTAATTCCATGCATCGCTATTCCCACTGTAATCTTCACGAACAGTTCCCCATTGCCTTTCAGAAAGATAAGGGCCCCATTGTTCTAAAGGCACTTTCTTCCCCGCATTCACTTTCAATCTTTGTTGCTCGGCAGTCATTCTAAAATTATTCGTGAAACACTGATAGATTTTCTGTTATATAAAATCAGGGATGAATATAACACAATAAAGGTTAAACCTTATTTCGAAAAATGCACATTAACGATGCAAACGGTTGAAATATGAGGCTGCAATTCAATTATTTTGATTTTTCTTCTCGATCTTCAGGTTTGCCTCTTTTGTAGATCACAAGACCGTTTAAGAAATTGCGCAGTACCTGATCGCCAGCTTCCACATAATTGGGATGGTCTTCATGGCGAAACAGATCGCCCAGTGCGCCCTTGCTGATTTTGAAATCTACCAATGAAAGTATGTGAATCATGTCTTCTGTTTTTAATTCAAGAGCCACACGTATTTTCTTAAGAATATCATTATTGGTGAGCATAGTTCAAAATTTAATTAGGTTATAAAGGTAGTTTTTATGTGAAAAGCTTGCAGGATTTCTTTTATACCTTCGAAGCAATTTAATAAACATAATGACATCATTACCCTACCGATATTTTGCAATCCATAAGCCCTATGATATGGTATCGCAATTCATTAGTTCACATGATGTTCGGTTATTGGGTGATTTGAATTACAACTTTCCAGATGGGATCCATGCCATTGGCAGACTCGATAACCATTCTGAGGGCTTATTGCTCTTAACTACGAATCCAAAAATCACAAGATTACTTTTTCAGGGCGAAACGCCACATGCTAGAAGATATCTCATTCAAGTAAAAAATGTGGTGAGTGAGGAAACGGTTCAAAAAATAAGAACGGGCATTCCCATTCAAGTAAAGGGTGGCTCAAACTATCTTACGCAACCCTGTAAAGTAACAGTTGTTTCTAAACCAACTTATTTAGATAGCCCAGCTCATGAAATTCCTCCGCATTTGCCGCATACCTGGTTAATGATTGAATTAACGGAAGGAAAGTTTCATCAAGTAAGAAAAATGGTGGCAGCTGTGCATCACAAGTGTAAAAGGTTGATTCGCGTTTCTATTGAAGAGATTCTTTTAGACAACTTAAAATCCGGCGAAGTTATTGAACTAGAAGAATCCGTTTTTTTCGAGAAACTTCATTTATAATTCGAAAGGATTCTTTTTTAACGCTATAAAACAGCGTTCCTCCCAGTAATTGAACGAGCGTTCAAAGAGCTCTTTATTCATGCCTTTTTGAGGAATTGGCAGGGTTGGTAAACCCGGAAAAACAGTGATCAATAGATCATAGTTTTTTTGTGGTTTCCATACAATTGTCATCGCCCATTCATTGGGTATGAAATGCACAAAAGCATGATTCAAGAGTACCCCTCGGTTAGATTTTTGTACAATATTTTTGGCTTCATCCCTATCCATTTCTTTGATAGGCACTAAAGCTTTTGTACCAATGCCATTTGGAAATTCCACTTTGTTGAAATTGATTTTGCCTTCCACATATTTGCCTTGTGGATCTTGATAAATGATTTCTTTGTTAGCTAATTGAGCCACTAAAGTTTTAATATCTGTGGCAAATGAACGATGAAATTTTGAACCAGGTATAGCGAGATTCGAATTAATTGCCGCATCTGAGTATCCTCGATCTAGTAAACATTTCCTAGCAGTTTCATTGATGCATTCAAAATGCCGAAGCATATGAAAAAGTGTATGATCGTTATAGCTGATTTTCGAAATGTCCATAAAAAAACCATTACACAATTTGTATCGTGTAATGGTTAAAGTTAAAAACAAAATGACATGCAATGATCAGTAAATACCAGCAAATTACTTCACCATGATCTCGTGCTGATAATTCAGTGAATCTAGTTCCAAGCTTACGCTATCTAGATCTTTCAACATTCTTGACTTAGTTGCTTCAGACAATCCTGGCATTTCCCTGTAATAGTTAATACCACTGCGAAGGTTCTGAAAAAAAGTATTATAGAACTTTTGTTTCTTTTCAAATTGATCCGAATCGATATCATCCTGAATTTGCTCTTTCAAATAATCGATATACAAATAAAGCTCTGCAATGAACATATGCGGACGATTAGTTTGCATCATCACGTTGTCTCTTCCATAAATATGATCGATCATTGTGGATAGCGAAACTACCTTCGAAAAGTTTACAATATTCGGACCAGGACAAACAGTTACCGCATCCAATTTCTTAACTAAGACTCTATCATAGTTAATAGCTGCAGAGTTACTTAAACCAACACATAAACACTCTTTGTCTAATAATTCACTTACTTGCTTTTGCAAATCAGCTGGTGGCAAGTCTAATGAATTCAATTGCTCCATTTTCAGCTTGATATATTTTTTTGAAGCTGTGCAAATTGGTTCGGTTGTAAATTCGGTATTAAAACTCAAATGCTTTTCGGTACAAGGGCTTCCCGGATTTCCGATGCTGATTCTTTCATATTTCTCAATCTCTGAGCTGGTGCCTTTTAAATAATGGAACCTAACACCCAAAGGCGAATTATGACTCAACATCACATCCTTATCTTTCGAAGCAGCCAATAATTTTAAGGTTGGTGCATCTACAGTTGTAGCTTCAGGAACCAATAAAAATGGAGTGCCCCAACCAGTGCTGTCAAATTTGTAATGGTTGTGCAAATAAGCATCTTCTTCGTGTGTACCTATTCCACCTTGTACAGTAAATAAAATATCGGGGGGGGTATCAAATTGCTTATTGTTTTTCTTTAATTGAGCAGCATTATAAATTTCGAATAATGTATCCGTTAATTCCTGACGATTTAATTTGAATTCTTCTAAAATTGGTCCCATTAAATAACCATCAGTAGCAAATGCATGACCACCACAATTCAAACCAGACTCCACTCTAAACTCACTCACCCAAATCCCTTTTTTTGCGAGGTATTTTCCCTGGATCAAAGCAGAACGATAATCACTTACTTTAATGATCACTTTTTTATCGAAGTTGCCTTCTTCATTTAGATCAAACTGCTTGCATTGTTCTAAATAATTATAAAGCCTAGGATTTAAACCAGCAGAAAATACAATGGAAGAATGCTTTAAATCACTATTTACATAACCTCTTAATGCAGTAATTGCGTCAGAACCATCCGGCACAGGAACACCATTTTTATCGTAAATATTTCTGTCCAATTTGGTCATAATATTCACATCAATCCTACCTGGCTTAATATTGTCGCGTAAAAATTGCTCAATTTTAGTTCTTTCAAGAGACTCTCCTGCTTGCATCATTTGATGATACAATTGCTTCAGCGTACTATCATCAGGAAGCATTTCGAAATATTTCACTATTTCTGACCCTGCTTCAAACGCAGCTTGCTTAAGTTTTTCAACTTGCTGTTGAACAATAGTGTTTACCAGATTCAAATAATCGGTAATTCTTTTAGCTCTATAATCTTCTTCATCTGTATTGATAGGAACATAGGGCTGATTGATGGTAGGATAATAATAACTACGCATCATCTCAATCAAGCGATCTTCAACGATCGACATCACAGAAGAGATCCCAAAACGTGCAACCTTTATGGGGCTATCGATGGTGTAAGCCAGTCCCATTACAGGAATATGAAATTTGTGATAAGGGTTTTGATACATGTAAATACAATCTATGTGGGTAAATAATATTTGCTTTAGACTACAAAAAAATAGGTTATTACCTGCGATAATAACCTTTCTATTGCATTCTCCTACAAATGTAATTCCTTGATTAGCTATTAAATATGACTTTTGTCATACCCCTAGGCACTCCAAAAGTCCGTTTTCAGTCTGTAAAGTATTAATTTACAGGACTTTCCCAAATTATTTTTTTCCCAAATCCCAGGGTACTGTCGGTATATTTTATTCTTCTAAGTAGCACCGTCCAGATTTCGCCGGGCATGGCAACTGCCATCGGATGGGTCTTATAATAATGCAAACTTGCAGATTTGGTGCGTATATCGTCAAAAGCAAGCACTGTTCCTTCAAGCTGTATTCCCTTGATCGTTAACTTATTTAGTTTGTCTGGTAAAATGGTTCCAGCAACAGCTCGATTGTTCAATAAATAACCGGCATGGTTTGAATCCTGTGAGGATTTAAAAAACAATAAGCCTTCTTTTAGATCCACCGCATAAAAACACGTAAAGCAATAAGGATGACCTTGTTCATCAAGGCAGGCAAACGAAGCGCAGGTATTTTCTTCCAAAAAACTATTAAAATGTTCGTTCATACAATTTTGATGATTTTTACCGGACAGGCTTTTGCAACCTCGATTGTTAAAGCTTCCATTACTGGGCTAAGTGGCAGGATATGAATCGATTTTTTTTCAGTTGCTCTGAGTAAAGTGGCTTTCCCGTCTTTCTTCGACATCCGCCAGATCTCAGGTTGCATTTCAAAACATACGCTGCAGCCAATACATTTATCACGATAGTGAATAATTTTAGCCATTAGGATTTCACAATTTTATAGAGTTTATCCTGGCCTGTTAATTTAGTTGGAAATGGAAAAGTGATCTTATCTCCTTTTGTAGCAAGTTCTGCTTTTTCGCCGTTAACGATCAGTGAATTAACAACTTCTTTGGCCATACCAATGTTTGGACCGATGATCATCAGTTCATCGCCTTCTTTGATATTTCCTGCCTCAATTAAGAACTCTCCAACCTTGATCTTAGGATAATAGTTGGTGGATTTACCCAAATAAATTTTTCTTTCCTCTGCAATAGATCCAGGAGTTGATGTCCACTCCCCTAGTTTTCTACCCAAATAATATCCTTCCCAAAATCCGCGATTGTACACTTTTGACAAACGATCTAACCAATCTTTTTTCTTTTCTTCGGTATAAGTATTCGCAATTACTGCATCTACTGCTTCACGATAACAGGAAGTTACTTCATGCACATAATCTGCACCCTTACTCCTTCCCTCAATTTTTAATACATCTACGCCACTATGGATCAATTGATCTAGTATATCTACTGTACAAAGGTCTTTGGGCGACATGATATATTCGTTATCAATCACCAACTCCTCATTCGTTTCAGTGTCTTTAACAGTATAGGACCTGCGACAATTTTGTATACATGCACCTCGATTTGCAGCAGCATTTTGAGTATGCAAACTCAAATAGCATTTTCCGGAAATTGCCATACATAATGCACCATGCACAAATAATTCGATCTTGATCAGCTCTCCAGAAATACCTCTGATATTTCTGCGTTTAATTTCCTTGCTAATATGTTCTACCTGCTTCAAGGTTAATTCTCTTGCCAAAACAACCACATCAGAAAACTGCGCAAAGAACTGAACCGATTCTATATTGCTAACATTAGCTTGAGTGGAAACGTGCAGTGGGATTTGCAATTGCTGACAGTATTGAATCACTGCAAAATCGGCGGCGATCACCGCATCGATGGCTTGTTTTTTAACTTCCTGCAAAATTGAGTAAAGCAATTGCATATCATGCTCATACATCACAGTATTCAAAGTGATATAACACTTGATCCCATTTTTGGTACAAATGCTTTTGATGTCTTTCAAATCGCCGATCTCAAAAGAATTAGACGATCGGGTGCGCATATTCAACTGCTCAACGCCAAAATAGATGGCATTGGCGCCTGCATTGATGGCAGCCTGCATTGCTTCAAATGAACCAGCAGGTGATAATAATTCTATCTCTCTTTCTTTCATTATAATTGGCAAATATAATAATTAAAGGTAATTTTGTCCTTAATTATTTGCTATGTTACGACTTACAAAAATATTTCATTTCGAAATGGCACATGCGATTCATGGTTATCAGGGCGCCTGCAAAAACATTCACGGGCATTCTTACGAGTTACACGTAACCCTTGGTACAAGCAGCGTTCAGAAAGAATATATCCCTTCTCCTGGTTTTATAATTGACTTTAAACAGATCAAAAACCTAGTAAATGTGGCACTGATAGAAAAGTTTGACCATAGTCTAGTTTTATCTGAAGCCTATTTGAAAGACCATCCTACCAATCATATTCATGACAATCTAATTGTTTGGGATGTAGAACCAAGTGCAGAAAATATACTTTTATATATGCAAGATGTTTTGAATGCAAAACTGCCATCAGAAATCAAATTATTGCAGATGAAATTATATGAAACAAAAGATTCTTTTGCAGAATGGATTGCAGATGATTAAAGATTAGGCATTACAATATCCTTATACAATTCAAGATCCGATTATGTTTTCAAAAGCTACGGAATACGCATTAAGAGCTACGATTTATATAGCACAAAAAAGTTCTATTACACATAAATTGAGTTTGGCTGAAATTGCCGCAGCGATAGATTCTCCCCCATCATTCACAGCTAAGATCTTACAATTATTAACGAAAGATAATTGTGTGATCAATTCTGTACGTGGCCCCAATGGTGGTTTCTATATCACTGAAAAATCGAAACTATTACCATTAAAAAACATTCTTGAAGCAGTAAACGAGAATGATCTTTTTGATAAATGCATATTGGGTTTAAAAAAATGTTCTGAAACTAAACCTTGTCCTTTGCATTTTCAATACAAACCAATCAAGCAAGAGTTGATCCACTTATTTCAAACAAATACGATTCAGGAAATTTCTGAGAAAGCTGATAATGAATATTTGTTTATTAATAATTCGATTTAAGCATTAATTAAATCTTAGGTTTTTAGTTCTAATTTCTTGTCGCACAAAAGCACCAGAAATGGTTAATTGATTAATCATCCAGTTACCAGTTGAAGAAGTTCCAGAAAATAAAGCAGCAGAAGATTCTGCTTTATCTGCAATTGACCAATTACATGAAGAAATTTTATTGGCATCCAAAAAGCTATACCAAAGATTGGTTTCATTTTGATTCACTGCTCCATCGCCTGCTCCATCGCCTGTTGCATCGGTGGTGCCATATTCGGTCACTTTTTGTTATTCAACATCCGGGTTGGTTAAATAGCCCCCATTTTCTACCGCCATCGCAGCTCTGATAATATTACAATACCAATCGTCTTTAAGCCATTTAACGGTGCTGGCATTATAGTAATTACCTATCCATTGGCTCCAATAAAAAGACATCCCTCTGAGTTGTACAACCGAATCTCCTGTACCTACAATTTTATTTCCTAATACCCGAAGTGGGCCGTAATATTCTACGGCTGTACTATTGGTGAAATCCTTTTCTGGGACTGGTGCAACAGGTGTTGTTGGGGTTGTGGGGCTTATAACATCGGGCGATTGAGA
Source organism: uncultured Bacteroidota bacterium (assembly GCA_903924075.1). Lineage (GTDB taxonomy): Bacteria > Bacteroidota > Bacteroidia > Chitinophagales > Chitinophagaceae > Sediminibacterium. Next base: position 9,242 of record CAIYAG010000348.1, read on the forward strand.
CTTATTGCAAAATACAAATTGCACTGAACACATTATGACTAGGATACCACGTTTCCAATTTTTCATTGC
>CAIYAG010000349.1 GCA_903924075.1 uncultured Bacteroidota bacterium
CTAATGGCTATATAATTAAGATACGCTTTTATTTGGTCCGGGCTATCAAGAAAAAACTTAGCTTTATCTATCCCGAGTTCCCATTCCCTGGAGGATTTCAATGCGTCCCTAAATGCTGGTATCATTTTACTCTTAGCAAAGAAGCTGGCAAAATCGATCATGATTAGCCTCTCTATTAAATACCGTTCTTTCGAATCGGGCAAACGAAGTAACCCATTCAGATGCTGCTCAAAATCCCGGTATCGCTTTATTGGTCTCAAACGTTGGTTAAAACCATGCAATTTATTGCAAGTCTTTCAGAAAGCGAAAAGAGTTAGTTTCGCTAAATGGGCGAAGAATACAGACATGGCAACCATACGGTATCAAGGTTAACTGCACACATAGTATGGGTGACAAAGTATAGATTTGCAGTGTTGCAAGGAGATGTTCAGTTGCGTTGCAGGAATCTGTTAAGGCAAATTTGTGATGCGGAAGATGTGAAGATATTGAAAGGAGTAGTGAGTAAAGATCATGTCCACATGCACGTAGAATATCCGCCCAAGAATAGCATAAGCGATATGGTGAAGGCAATGAAAGGGCGAACTTCGAGGCTGATACAAGATGAGTTTCCCGAGTTAAAGAAACGATATTGGGGCAGACATTTTTGGGCAACAGGATATGGTGTTTGGAGTACTGGTAATATAACGGATGAGATGATCCAGCAATATCTGGCGCACCATGAAAATCGGCCTGACAATGAAGACCAAACGTTCATACTTGAGTAAGAAATTTCATTTCTTTCACCAAACCCATGCAATTTCATTGCATGGTATTTTAGTAATCGGATAGAGCCTCTGGAATTTTCATTCGGTGTGATGAAGATGTACTTAAATCTTATCTCCTGGTAAATTGCCATAGCGGCCATTCCGCTTGCTGCGAATGCTGCCATTTCCTGTTCTTTCGTTGACATGGGTAGTTACTTAATAAACGATGCAATTAAATAACAGAAACGGAGTAAAGGAAATTTTTTAATTATTTTTATTTATTATCTGAATTTATTCAAAAATTCAAAGTGAATTTCCTGTTGAATTAATTTTTAGTTCCAAAAGTTCAGACTCCTCTATTCGAATGCGGCATCATCGACGATCATAGTGATAATGGTGCATTCAGATTTTCCTTTTGCTTATATAAGTTCATTTAACATCCGGTTTCCGGAAGTACAAATTAATTGAGCGCGAGTGTAATACCTGTTGCATTATGCTCTGGAAGAGCTACCTCCCTTAATGACACTCCGTAAAAGTTGCAGGAACAGGTACCTGCTGGTTCATTTTCAATAATATCTATGCAGGTTGTATTGGAAGGTGGCATTGGAAAGAATAGTGAAAATCTCTTTTCTGAACCCTTATTAAAAAAATAATGTCGGCGTGGTGCAATCGGAATACCGGATACTTTAATCATGGTAAATTTTACGTCGGGCGCATCAGTACGAATGAAAGTTTGTTCCCGGATATTTAACCAATAATTGTAAGCATCTATATCCCGGTAGCTCACAAAATCAATCCTTAGCAAGTGATGCAAAAACTTAATCGCAGCTATTTCTATACTTCCCGAGAAACGGTATTTAAACCGCGGCCTTACTATAACCAAATTCTTTTTC
>CAIYAG010000350.1 GCA_903924075.1 uncultured Bacteroidota bacterium
AACGATATTGATCACTACTATTTTTAAAATCCCTGATCGCAGCTCTTGCACCAGCTTCAAATTTTGAATCTTCAGTTAACTGATCTTCATAGTCTGTTTGAAAAGTATAGTTTTTAGAATCGCCACCACCCAATGTTCTTTGTTTAAGTGCTGCTCCTTTTAATGAGTTATCTAAATTATAGGTTTGAGTAATGATATTATTGGTATTATCGTTTGTGCTAGAGTTCAAGTTGAAATCAGCGCCAAGGTTTCTACCGGTTTTTACAAAATTGTATTTATAACTCAATTGTGTTCCCCAGTTTTTCATAGTACCTGTGCTCTGTCCATTGATAAGGTTATAAGATGTTTGCAATCCTTTGATCGTAGAATCAACACGTTGATCTTGATCGTTAGTAGAATTACCTTTCATATAGTTACCACCAAGGGTAAAAGTACTTCTGTTGCTTACAAACCAATCAATACTACCCCTTAACATACCAAAGTTGTTATAGCTTGTTCCATTGGTTGTTTGAAAAATATTGCTTGGCTCGGTCAGTAAGTTGTTACGATCAGCTGTTCCTTCTGAAATAGATTTACGTTGCATAAGGTTGCCACTTAAAGAAATATTAGTTTTGGTGGTACGCATACTAATGTCTCCACCGCCATTGAACTTACCTCTTGAATCTAGGCCAGCACGAATACCTCCATTGTAACCACTTTTTTTGTTCTTTTTTAAGACGATATTTAAAATACCCGCATTACCACCTGATGCATCATATTTTGCAGAGGGGTTTGTAATTAATTCAACCTTGTCAATAATATCTGCAGGGATCTGATCAAGGGTAAGGGTAGTAGGTCTGTTGTCGATAAAAATGGTTGGTGTTGCATTGCGCATGGTTACATTTCCATCGATATCAACATTTAAAGAAGGAATGTTTTTCATGATCTCTGTTGCTGTTTGTCCAGATGCCATGATATTTTTATCAACGTTGAACACTTTTCTATCGATTCCCATTTCGAATTGGGGCTTAGCAGTAGAAGTAACAGTAACATTACCTAAATCAGTAGCGTTTACTTCCATTTTAATATTACCTAGGTCTTTATCGGCTTGTGCCAGCATGTTTTGCATAGATGCTGCAGTAGGAGCACCACCTTGAGGCATTTTAAGGCCAAAACTCACTTGGTTCACCAAACTTTTATAGCCGATGGAAGAAAGTTTCAGGTTGAATTTTCCCATAACAGAAAGGCCGTCAATGCTGAATTCTCCGTTTGCTTTGGTAATTTGGGTAGAAAGAATGGCTTCTTTCATTTTCTTATTAACGGTATCAAATTTATTGCCGGTCAATTGAATGGTTACCCCTTCAATTGCTTTATTGGTCTTAGAATCAACAATTTTTCCGTAGAAATGGCCCACATTCATTGACTGACCCCCAGCACCTCGGCCTCCTCCACCCATCATGCCTGTGGGCATCTGGGCGTATAAACTAACACTGAAACAGAATAAAAGAGTAGCAAATAATAATTTTCTCATATATAGATTGTAAGTATTTGTATGGTGCAAAGGTCGCTCAGACGAGAGCGTTATCCCTTTTGTTTACACAAGCGGTAATAAGACAATTTTGAATGGATAAAGTTTTAAAACACTAGGCTGAAGGGGGTAAATAATCGGTGATTAGGTTAAAATGGTCAAAAAAACCTGTACAAGGCCGATAATAAATCCTAAAACTCCACCTATGATCTCCACAAATCGGAACTCTTTCGACATGATCGCCTGGAGGATCTCTTCCAGTTTATCTGAGGAGAAACCGCTGACTTTTTTGACCACAATTTCCTCCAGATCAAGGTCTTGTTGCAATTGCCCCATATAATTTTCCATGATGAGGGGGAAAAGGGTTTGCAGTTCTTGTATAAAAATACCTTTCATTTGATTGGTGGTCTTTTCACCGATGAACATGCTGATCATAGGCATTTCTTCGGCCAATTTAACCTTCAGAAAATGATCGATATGTGTTTCCACATAGGGCATGAGCTTCTCAATATTTGCTGGATCGGCTATTTTTTGTTCAATATCAGAGAAGGACAAAAGTTCTTCACTGACCAATTTTCCCAATTTTTCGGCGAATTGTTTCTGCCTTTTAGGGAAAATGCCATGAAATGTAACACCTAATAGTTTAACAGGAACTTTTGGATGAAAAAGCATTTTAATGGCGATCCAGTTGGTGAACCAGCCGATAAATGCAGAAATGAGAGGAATCAGGATATAGGTAATCTTCATGTATAGTCAATTAAAAACCCTATAAGATGCTTATAGGGTTTTGGTTGGGAGAACAATGGGTCTCGAACCCACGACCTACAGTGCCACAAACTGTCGCTCTAACCTACTGAGCTATGCCCTCCGTTCAACTCTTTAGGAAAATTTAATTTTCTAAAGGATTGCAAAAATAGGGTAATTAGTCATTTCTCAAAACGGAATTTTCATTCTTTTTAAAAACTCTTTGTAAAATCCTTTGTTAATTGAGATAAAAGGTAAGGCCTAAATGGGTTTTTCAGCTATTTTTGA
>CAIYAG010000351.1 GCA_903924075.1 uncultured Bacteroidota bacterium
CCCATTCAATCTGGCAAAGAGATCTAGCAGTTCCTGACCGTTCGAAGCTTCTTCAATATTCATTTTCAGCTCTCTGAAATGGATATTCAATAACATGCGATGAATGGGATCATCATCAGCTATAATTAATGTATACTGTTCAAGTCTTTCAATTCTATCCATAATACGGAGTAATCCTAAAAGCGAATTTACTCCAAAGGCTTCAAATAATAAAAAATGGCTATGTTTTCCGTCTTGTTGAGGGGGAGAAACCGTACAATGCTTTGTAGCATTTGGTAAAGTAAGATACAGAATTAAAACCCATTGTCATGGAAATTTCTTTGATCGGAAGATTGGTACTAGACAATAATAGATTGGCTTTTTCTAATCTACGATTGAGAATGTACCGATTCGGCGGCATTTTATACGCCTTCTTAATCACCCTTTCAAAGGTACTAACACTTAGGTTTAGACGCTGTGCAATATCATGAATAGACAGATCCGCATCTTTTAAAAGTATTTCTTCGATGATCCGTTCAAAATCCTGCAATTGATTATTTGCAAAACCAGGATCAATATGTTTAGTCAATTCCGTTTTGATCACTTTATTTTGAATAGCAATTCGAAGTTGGATCAAACTTTCCACTTTTAACTGCAACAATTTAGCGCTAAATGGTTTAACGATATAGTCATTGGCCCCAAGGGATAGACCCGTTTGTATTTGAGACTCCTGCCCATAAGCTGAGATAAAAATCACAGGCGTATCTTTAAATCGATCATCCTGTTTTAACTGTCGTAAAACAGAAAAGCCATCCATGTACCCACTTAGTAAAATGTCCAATACAATCACCAAAGGCTTATGATGCTCTACCAATCCAAGGACAGATTCTCCGTTATCAGTAGAAGCTATATTATAATATGGCTCCAATAATTCAGAAAGGGTAAACCTTAACATCTCATCGTCTTCAACAATCAAAATGTTGTGTTTGTCTACTATCATATATTCTATTTTAATAGGAGCATAGTGCTACAAACACATTACCACCTAGTTTAGAATTTAGTATCAACTTCAATAAGCTCAAACAAGCTCATTCCCGGGGAGAAATCAACAAGAGGATTAACTTACCATAAAGTTAACTCATTTCTTGATGAAATTTTCCTACATTTTAAAGTACTTTCCAAGAAATCAACAACGTTGTTCAGACCTATTTAAAGCTAACCCGGTAATACCCTTTATTTTTTGAATTATAATGTGAAGCTTGCGCAACTAGCTGGCAAATGCATTACTCAAATTATTATGGGTACAGCCCGATTTGGCTTGGATGATGCTAAAAATAGTTGCTTATTTAGTTAAAGACTAGAAGTAATCAGTCGATTATTATCAAAAATTAGTCAATCAGTCTCTGTTTTAATTTACACGTCTTAAAATATGATACCTTAAATCCTATATGTTTAAACAAAATCTTTCTGGCATTGATTGTTGAGATTTGATGATTCTGTTTTAAGGAAAGATTTTTAGACAGCTGGGTTTAAAATAATAACTATTTATATATTCTATAATTTGCCGCATGTTAAACAGCTTGGAGCGGATATTAAGTCTAACCCCTCACCCCTTTGCAATTTATACTGCTGAAGGAGCGCTCCTGTTTCAAAACAAAGTTTTTGAGGCATTCGATGGTATTCGGATAGGCAAAAAAAACTTACAAAAAACTGAATTCCATTCGCTGATTTCATCCATGATCAAAGGCAATTTTTTAGATGAAAAACTATACTTAAAAGCAAATGATCAGTATTACGAATTGGTATTTGAAAAAGATCCTCCATACAATCGCATATTCATTATTGGCAGTAATATTAGTACCGAAAAACAACTAGAAAAATCTGTAGAAACGATAGGAAATCATCTAGACATTCTGATCAACAATAGTGAGCACTGTTTATTGATGGAAGATGAACATAGAAAAATAGTCTTCGTGAATCAAAAGTTTTGCGACCTCTTTCACATTCCTGTAACTCCGGAACAAATGATTGGTGTTGACTGTTCTCAATCCGCTGAACAGAGTAAAGATTTTTTCAAAAACCCAACTTTATTTGTAACAAGGATCAATGAACTTTTGAAACATAAAGTGAAAATAGAAAAAGAAATTCTTGAAACTTCAAGTAACCAAAC
>CAIYAG010000352.1 GCA_903924075.1 uncultured Bacteroidota bacterium
TCAAGAATTTCTCATTTGAAGTTTTACCTGGTTCCAGATCGCATCCATCTCATCAAGGGTCATGGAAGAAAGTTGTTTACCGTTTTGCAATGCAACAGTTTCCATTTCTTGAAAGCGACGAATGAATTTTTTGTTGGTCTTTTCTAAGGAACCTTCTGCATCTATCTGCAAAAACCGTGCATAATTTGCTAAACTGAATAAAACATCCCCAAATTCATCTTCTATTTCTGACTGTTTGCCACCAGTAACAGCTTCCTGCAGCTCTTCCATTTCTTCTTCCACTTTTTTCCAAACATCTTCTTTCTTATCCCATTCAAATCCAACCTGCTTGGCTTTTTCCTGAATACGGGTTGCTTTTACTATTGCAGGCAAGGAAGGAGGAACACCTGCTAAAACAGATTTTTTACCCTCTTTCATTTTCAACTTTTCCCAGTTTCGTTTTACATCCTCCTCATCAGCCACTTTCACATCTCCGTAAATATGCGGATGTCTGTGCACCAGTTTGGCACTGATCCCATCAATAACTTCTTCGAGCGTAAACTGATTTTGTTCTGAACCGATCTTGGCATAAAACAAAAGGTGCAAGAGTATATCGCCTAATTCTTCTTTGATGCCTTTCCAATCATGGTCGGTGATGGCATCTGCCAATTCATAGGTTTCTTCAATAGTAAGCGGCCTTAAGGTATCGATAGTTTGTTTTTTATCCCAGGGGCATTGCTCGCGCAATTCGTCCATAATTTTAACTAAGCCTAAAAAACTATTTGAGAGACTGTCCATATTTCAAGAATTACATTTCAAAAAAGGATAACAAGAAAAAAGCTAAAAATAAAATTGCCAACAAGAAAAAGTTGACCACTAGTATGATTACATATTTGAGTGTTGTTTTCTTTCTTGATTGACCATAAAAATTCCGGAATGCTTTATACCAATAAAAGCAAACGATAAAGTAAGCGATTGATCCAAAAACCCATCCAGGTAAATGAACTAATTTAAATATTGAATTTAAGATCAAAGCTGCAAGTGTGAGGATAAAAGTTGCACAATACAAATGAATCGTGAAAACTACATGATTTACGTAATAAATCTGTCTTCTTCTCACATACAGTAACTGGAGTATTAAAGCAAATAAAGGCATTGACACGAATAACATTTGTGGAACTAAATGAAGAAATTTCTCCATGATTGCTTCATTCATTTTTTTTCTATCATAGTCATATTTTAATTCTAGTGCATAATTTTTTCTTTGAATATTTCGCACAAAAAAATTATCCCTTTTATTGGGGGGCAATGAATTTTGTACAGAATCGTAATGCTTCAGCGTAATTTTTGAAGTATCCGTATTGTTAAAATGAAATGAATTGGATGCATCTTCATCCAAAGAGAGTATACTATCTCTTTTGGTAGAATCTTTTTTAAGTAGTTCAATATCTCTGATTAGTTGTAGGTAATTTTTTTGCCTATCAATCGAGTCTTCAACATCAAGAGTTGAATCTTTTTTAGAAATAGCAATTTTTAATTTATCCCGTTTCTTTTCGAGTTTGCCTATCTCTTTAGCAACCGGAGTTTTTACTTCAGTTATGCTTTCCTTATTCTGATAAAAATTAGTGAATATCAAGAAAAAAATGAATGAAGTGAAAACGTACATCCTAATTGGATGCAAGTAACTGGTTCGTTTGCCCCGAAGATATTCCTGAGATAAATAAGCCGGCTTAAATAAGAGGTATTTGAGTGTACTAAAAAATTTGCCATCAAAATGCGTTAGATCATGAATGAAATGTGTAGCTAAAACCCAGAAAGATTCTTTGGGTTCGATATTCTCCTGACCACATACCTGGCAAAACCTGCCAGCTACTTCAGCATTACAATTCAGACAGTTCTTTTCTTTTCTTTCGTGATGTTGCGACACTTGTTAACGTTTGATTAAAAATACAGAACTAATTGATTGGTTTGGCTGATAGCTCAGAGGTTATTTTGAATGTTGAAAACTCTCAATGTACATTTGAACTACTAAAAGAATAACATGAGATTCATTTCGGCGTTTATAGGCATTTTTATTTGCAGTTTCAGTTCGGCGCAATATTATTATAACGATATACTGGCTACACAACAGAGTCAACAGCAATACCAGCTATATCGGGCAGCGAAAGTTAAAAAAATGAAAGCTACCAGTTATGAAGAAGACAGAACTCCAACAGAAGGATTTAAGCTGGAACAAGAATTGAGTATTGATGGCAAAAAGTTGGTTACACGTACAGCAAACATTTCTGGAAAGACAAGTGAGGTAAGTAGCTTTTTTGAATTGGGAAAGCTTAAAAGAACACAGTCATACAGCAATGGCATTGATAATAAGATGGAATTCGGGTATGACGAAAAAGGTCTGATCAAATTGTTCACACTAACTACGCTGGATACTTCCATGAACTATAAATCTGTTGAAACAAGGGAATGGCATACGAATGCTGCCGGGCAATACACTTATGTTTTAAAAATCAAGAACCATTCTGATAGCAGTATTGGTAGTTTTGTATACGATGAACAAAGCAATTTGGTGGAAGAACACTGGAAAAAGAAAAACAAAGAAATTGAGACCTACTATTATTATTACAACAGTGCAAAGCAGTTAACTGATATTGTTCGTTTTAATACACGTTTAAAGAAATTGATCCCCGACTATCAATATGAATACGATGAAAAGGGCAGGCCTATTCAAATGACACAGCTTGCGGCAAATGGAAAATACTTTGTCTGGAAATATGGTTACAATGAAAAGGGACTAAAAATATCAGAAACCTGTACAGATAATAAGAAATTGGTGATCGGTACGATCGAATATAAATATGAATTCTAAAAAATCTCTATAAGCCTTAAATAAAAAAACCTGGAAAATATTTCCAGGTTTTTTTATCGATTGTGCCTCAGGCGGGAATCGAACCCGCACTCGCGTTGCGGCGAACAGGATTTTAAGTCCTGCGTGTCTACCAGTTCCACCACCAAGGCGTCCCAAAAAAAAATCCCGAACCGCCAACGCGGGACGGGACTCTGAGCGAAAGACCGGGCTCGAACCGGCCACCCCGACCTTGGCAAGGTCGTGCTCTACCAAATGAGCTACTTTCGCGGGTTGTTTTGTAAAGAACTAATAAATTAGGAGTGCAAAAATAGCAATCTGAAGTTCCTGACAAAATTTTTTTTCAATTTTATTTATACTCAGGGGTATATTTTGTACTTCCCTGAACTTCAATATCAGGCTTTCCTGGGTATTTCTGATGGTACATACGGAAACAACCACCTAATACGAAGGAAAGAATACAAAACACCTGTAAATAAAATAAAAACCTAGATGAGCTTACCCAATTTTTGGTAAAATCTTTCGTAGGTGTGGTATTAGTTTCGTTTGACATATTTATTTATTGCGTTGCAAAAATAGGGTTCCGCTTCAAAATATTAAAACCTATTTTCCA
>CAIYAG010000353.1 GCA_903924075.1 uncultured Bacteroidota bacterium
AGTGAAAAGTCAGGAGTGAAAAGTGGTTTGAAAATTTGTAAGTTTAAAATAAGGCCCAGTGATCGCTGGGCTTTATTTTTTAGATTCTAAAACATTTGAAAAGTATATTTGTCTTATAAATCCAAATCAATGATTTTCTATTTCAAAGCGAAGCTGCCGTTTATATTATTTTTCATTTGTTTATCTCTATTTTCAAACTCCTATAGTCAAAATAAAATTCAGGACAGTGTTTTCAAACTCGAGGATGTAATTGTTACAGCACAAAAAAGATCAGAGCTATTACATAATGTTCCTTTTGCTATCACTAATTTAAGTGCCAAACAAATTGAAGACCTGAGGCTTTGGCAGATCAAAGAAATCACTTCTGTGATCCCTAATTTATATAGTGCTGATCCCGGTGATGGAAGAGATGTAACCTCTATCAGAGGAATTGCAACCACTTCTTATGATCCTGCAACCGCAGTATATATTGATGGTGTAAATCAATTTGGGTTAGACACTTATATTCCTACATTATTTGATATTGAAAGGATCGAAGTGTTACGCGGACCACAAAGTACTTTATATGGAAGAAATGCCATGGCAGGCGTAATCAATATCATTACCAAACAACCTAGTAATATACTATCTGGTTCTGCATCTTACAGTATTGGCAACTACGGTCAAAACAGGATGAACCTTAGTCTTAAATCGCCGATCATAAAAGACAAATTATTTTTTGGTGCTAGTATTTTGTATGATGCCAGAAATGGTTTTTATACTAATCAATTCAACAATACTACTTACGATAAACAACATGGTTTTTCTGGAAACTATTATGTAAAATATATGGCTAATCATGCATGGTCTTTATTACTGAACGTAAAAAATAGAGCTCAAAGAAATAATGGTGCATTTCCATTAGTGATGGGAGCTGATGCAGCAATTGCAGATCCATTTGTTTTAAATCAAAACGCCACAACAACAATGATCGACAATACTTTGAATGCTTCTCTTTCAGTAAAATACACTGGCCACAGTTTTGATTTTTTATCACAAACAGCATATCAAAGCAATTACCGTTATTATACCAATCCGATCGATGGAGATTTTTCACCTTATGATGCGGTGAGTGTGATCAATAACTATGGAAAACCATGGAACAAAAATAAAATATGGACACAGGAATTCAGAATCTCTTCTCCTACTTCTTCTAGTAATCCATTTAAATATACTGCTGGTGCTTATTTATTTTATCAAGACGCACCTGTAAAACAAGGAACAAGATTTGGTGCTGATGCAAATAGCATCATGATGGTAGGTGATTCATTATTTACATTGATCAATAGCACAAAAACTACTAAAAAAGGTGTATCGATCTATGGTCAAATCAGCTATGCTATTACTAGTAAATTAAATCTTACCGCAGGCCTTAGAAATGATTATGAAGATCAAACCCAATCGGTTTTGGGAGAGTACCAGCATGATCCAATGACTAAGCCAATTACCATTCGACCAGACACTAGCGCGAATATTCATTTCACTGCTTGGTCTCCAAAATTGGCTTTGGATTATCACATGAATGAACACACAATGGGTTATGCAAATTATAGCCAAGGATTTAGAACAGGAGGGCTTTCTGCATTAAGCTCAGACCCTTCACAGCCGCCGCTTGTAGGGTTCTTACCTGAACACAGTAATAATTTTGAACTGGGTTTAAAAAACAATTTATGGCATGATCGTGTAAGCTTGAATATTGCTTTTTTCTATACCAAAGTAAACGATGCACAAGTGCCAAGTTTGGTGCTTCCTGATGCCATTACCATCACAAAAAATGTAGGTAAATTAAATAGTAAGGGAATGGAATTTGAATTGAAAGCACAGGCTTCAAAATCGCTGTTCATTCAATATAGTTTGGGTTACACAGATGCTAGTTTTAAATCCTTACAGCTTTCATCTCAGGGAAGCAGTGTTAATTTAGATGGGAAGAAACAATTGTTCACCCCGGATATCACATCCTTTTTAGCAATACAATATAACTTAGAAATAAAACCTGGTCACTTATCAGCATTCATCAGAGGCGAGTGGAAATATTTGGGAACAACCTATTTTGATTTAGCAAATACGATCAAACAATCACCTTATAGTTTATTCAATGCAAGTGTTGAATTAAATGCAAAACAAGTAAGCTTGCAAGGATGGTTTAGAAATATTTCGAATCAAAAATATATTGCGTACGCATACGATTTTGGAGCGGCTCATTTTGGCGATCCTTCCAATTATGGGGTAACCTTATCTTATCGATTTTAAATCACAGTAATAACCACTCTTTTGTATCTAGTTAAACTAGGTGTGCCATTGTCGCTACCTTCAATAATAAAGTGAAAACTATCACCTTTTTTGGCAGTGGATGGGATTTTTGCAGTAGCAGTTTTTTCATGCAATACAATCGTTGCTTGTCCGCTTCCTGCTTCTGCATAACACCAAGTTTTTAATTGAACCGCATTTTTATCAGGGTCTTTCGCATCAATATGCAACGGGATTTCTTGTCCAGCCTTCGCTGAAATTTTCACTCCTTCTTTTACACTGATCATAGGCGCGTGATTCGCTGCTGCAAAGGGTTTGATGCACCAGTCGGCTCGAGCAGCCAGATCTTCTTGAATAGCCTTTAACCAACGCGTCTGCGGGTAATTATTATCAACAGCATTGGATTCGGGATTGAATTCTGCTGATCTTGTTCCGTCTTCATAACGAAATGCATTATCGGGCGACTTCACAAATCTTCCACCCCATCCACCATAATTTGGATGATCTAAATTATCTAAGCCTATATCAACCAATTGCAAGAAAGCTGGAGAATCGCCCTCAGAAATAAAATCATATTGCCCAAAAGATCCCCATTGAGAATTTTTAATTTTCGTGAGGTCGCCATGAATATGCTCTGGATCACCTACTTGTTTTTTCCCATCACCATAAGAATAATACATAGCAAGTAAAGCACCGTGATTCAAAATGATTTTAGAAGACATATACCTTCCTTCAAAATAAGGTTGCATCGATAATGGGATCATCTTTTTCCAGGGATAGGCAAAAGCTGCGAATTGTGTAGAATTATAAAAGGTCAGAATTTTAGGCCAGTGAATGCCAATATATTTTTTATAGGTAGCATCCTGATCCATGACGGTATAAATGATCGCTTTCTTCGAAACCCTTTCTTTGATCTGATCCCAATTGGCATTTTTCGAAAACTGTTCTTCAATTGATTTTAATGCACGTGCAATTGTATTTGTACCACCCCATGCTTGTAAATAAATGGGATCGGGATCTGCATCTAACAATTTTGCTTTGATCCACTCAGAGCCATCCGTAATTTTTTCCATCTCCCCTTCAAAATCAATATTACCAACTTTTACGAGGCTCTTTAAATAATCTGGATCAGGATAATTTTTTGCGTTCTGCGATAAATTGGGATATACTTTTCTGTACGCATCCAGCAACTCCAGAATCCATGTTACACCAGCCCACCTTAGATCGGTCCTAGGTGGATACATCGCTTTGGTCATGGGCATTTCAGAGGTAAACATAGTTCCTTTACCATCTCCTTTATAATGCCACATCGAACTGGAATAGATCAATCCCTCTACCTTGTATTCGTTTGAGTATAACAGCATTCTGATAAATGTGTCTACATCATCAATTTCACCATCGGTGGTTACAATCGTACGTGGCAATTTTGGATATGCCATACTATGCTGATATGAAAGAAACAAAACAAGAATTAGAACGATTTTTTTCATTCTAAGATTTTAAATATTCCCTTTCTTCAATTCTGAAACAGCAAAGTCTGCAGCTCTGGCGGTTAATGCCATATAAGTCAATGATGGATTCTGACAGGCAGAAGAAACCATGCATGAACCATCCGTAACAAACACATTTTTCGCATCCCAAACCTGGTTATGTGCATTCAATACAGAAGTCTTTTCATCCTTACCCATACGAGCAGTTCCCATTTCGTGAATGCCATGTCCCATTGCATGACCAGCATCGTGCGATTGAATATCTTTCACTCCTGCCGCTTCAAACATGGAAACGATATCTTCAATGATGGCCTTACGCATTTTCTTTTCGTTGTCTTTGATCTCTGCGTCCATCGATAACACTGGGAGCCCCCATTTATCTTTCACTTTCGGATCGAGCGTGATCTTATTTTCATGATAAGGAAGTACTTCGCCAAATCCACCAGCACCAATGGTCCAACCACCTGGCTCTGTCAATGCCTCTTTAAATCCAGCACCAATATTCATTTCAGCGATCTCTCTACTCCAACCAGTTCTGCTTGCAGCACCCTGATAGCCATATCCGCGAAGGAAATCACGTTTATCCCCATTGAGGTTGGCAAATCTTGGAATATAAAATCCATTGGCCCTTCTGCCAGAATAATAACTATCCTCAAATCCTTCTACTTTACCTGATGCGCCTAGATTATAGTGATGGTCCATAATATTATGCCCTAGTTCGCCACTGCTACTTCCTAAACCATCTTTCCAAACATCGGTGGCTGAATTCATCAATACCCATGCTGAATTCAATGAAGAAGCATTTAAGAAAACAATCTTTGAATGGAAAGTGTAGGTCTTATTTGTTTCAGCATCCAGCACTTCAACGCCAGTGGCTTTCTTGGTATTCTTGTCATATAAAATTTGAGTAACAATGCTCCATGGACGTACCGTTAAATTTCCAGTCTTCATAGCGGCAGGTAAGGTAGAAGATTGCGTACTAAAATATCCTCCAAACGGACAACCCTCCCAACACCTATTTCTAAACTGACAAGCAGTTCTTCCTGGAATAGCTGCAGTTAAATTTGCAACTCTTCCAATAATTAAATGTCGGCTGTCTTTAAATTTTTGTTTGAATCTTGCTGCCACATCTTTCTCTACACAATTCAGATCCATGGGTGGTAAGAAATGGCCGTCAGGCAAGTGTGACAGACCTTCCATAGAACCACTGATGCCTGCAAATTTTTCTACATAATCGTACCAGGGAGCAATTTCATTATACCGAATAGGCCAATCGATAGCGATGCCATCTTTAGCATTTGCTTCAAAATCAAGATCACTCCAACGATAGCTTTGTCTTCCCCAAAGCAATGATCTTCCACCCAATTGGTAGCTTCTCCACCATGTAAAAGGTTTCACTTCTGTGTAGGGGCATTCTTCTTCATTCACCCATGAGTCCATCACAGTTTCTGAAGCGGCCCATCCACGATGGATGACAGGATATTTTTTCTTTTGTTCTTCTGTAGTGCGTCCACGGTGTTCTAATTCCCAGGGATCTTTATTAGAAAATTGGTAGTCTTTGATATGCTGATGATCTCTGCCTCTTTCGAGCATCAAGACCTTTAAACCTTTTTCAGTGAGTTCTTTTGCAGCCCAACCACCACTGATACCAGAGCCTATAACAATGGCATCGTAAGTGTTTTGTTCGGCCGACTTTGTGTTTACATAAGTTGAATCGTTAGGCATAGCGTTAGATTTGATGATTCTGAATCGTTAGCAGAATGAATTTTAAATTTAAAACTTTCTATTTAATAAATGGCAATAGAATTAATCCTTTTCTTTCAAGATGGCTATAAAGTCTTTATTTGCCCAGTCTTTTTTCTCATCCACCCATAGGCAAATATGGTCTTTGATCTCGCTGAGCGATTTCCAGGCATCGAAAATGAGGTGGTAATCATTTTCAGGGAAATCGTCTCTAGAATATTTCTTTCCAAGTTTGGCGATGATCTTTCCGTTTTTCTTTCTAAAAGTATCCCCGAAGAATTTACCTAGTGGAGATTTGGATTTACCAAAGAAGCAATTGCCAAGAATTACCCCAAGTACTTTTTCCTTTTTGACGTCTATAATTGCATTCTGATATAGGTATGCAACTACCTCCCCATCCTTGTTTACAATCGAATTCATAGGTAAAAATACCTAATATGGCCCCTATTCAATATTAAATTTTATAAAAATAGGTACAAGCAAACCTTGCTTTATTATAACATGATACTATTGCTTCAATTTTTCTAAAACAGGGAGAAGCTCTAATAGGTCATCCAAAATAAAATCTGGATGGGCCATTGCTAACTGGGCTTTCGTATGCGCCCCAGTTGTAATTCCTATATTGTATTTACATCCTGCATTTTTTCCTTCCTCAATATCAATTGTTGAATCACCAACTTTTACAACTTCAGTAGGATCACTAATTTGAAATCGGTCCATTGCCAATAGTATCATATCAGGTTGCGGGCGATTCTGTTTTACATCGGATGCTGTAATTAACCCATCATAATGTTCACCTTTGACCCAACCCAATTTATTGATTAATGAATTAGCAGTTTGAAAATCATAGCCTGTATTAAGCACTACGTAGACACCATTTTCCTTTAGCACTTTAAATAATTCAACTGCATTATTTTGTGGCAAAATTTCTATTGTATCGTAAGCAATTACAAGCTTGTTTTTGAAATTTTGGAATATTTTTTCTGCTAATTGCTCATTTTCATTGTTGCCAAAAACACGAAGTACACTTTTTATTGCCTGTAATTTTTCCTTTCCAGCTCCTTGATCAAGTACTTGGTTCAATGTAAATGAAAACCCTTCCTCATTTATAGCATTTTGGAGTGTTTTATAGACCACATTATTTTCGTTTACTGTAGTCCCAGCCATATCAAAAACAACCATTTTAATCATACATTAAATTTAAATTTTAGACGCCTATATCATTTAATTAGGCTTTACAGAGAAAATGAAATTTTTAGAAAAGCCTTTGTAAGAATTTCGAATGCTTGATCCAATTCCTTTCTAGTAATAGTTAAAGGTGGACACAATTGAATTACATTTCCTTGAGATATTTTAAAACTCAATCCATTTTTAAGACAGTCATACATAATCAACTCTGCTTCCTCAATTGCTTTTTCTTTTGTTGAACGATCTTTTACAATTTCAATCCCCCATAATAATCCAATTCCTCTTATATCCCCGATGAGATCAAATTGCTCTTTTAAAATGAGTAATTTTTCTCTCACATATTTTTCATCTTGAACAACTTTTGCTAAAAGTTGATGCTGCTCAATATACTGGATCATTGCTAGGCCAGCGGCAGATCCTAATGGACTTTTTTCATGTGTATAATGACCCAATGAAATATCTCTGGCAATATTGTATTTGTCTTTAGTAACAATTGCCGCGATTGGAATAATCCCTGCTCCTAAGCCTTTGCCAAGACAAACTATATCGGGCTCAATATCATAGTGTTCGAATGCAAACATTTTGCCAGTCCTTCCAAAAGCGATGGGTATTTCATCAAGTATCAACAAGACTTGGTATTCATTGCAGATTTTCCTGACGCTATTCCAATAATCTTTTGAAGGAATTTGCACATCCGTGTTTCTAATTGTCTCAGCCATGAAAGCTCCTATCTGATTATCTTGTTTAAGTATGTTTTCTAGCTCATCTGCATAATGAATATCTGTTCCATCCTCAAAAACATTTCTATAAGTTACGGGTTGAGCAATATTGATTGTATCAGCCTCAATAGCTGGTCCCATATATTTCTTAAACTGTTCTTCCCCACCAATTGCAATAGCATCAAGTGATGCCCCATGAAACGAATCTTTGAAAGAAACAACTTTATGTTTCCCCGTAACAACTCTTGCTAATTTCAATGCCATTCCTATCGAACTCGTCCCACCAGGTGCAAATAAAACACGATCTAAATTTGGAGGAAATAAAGAGATTAATTTTGATGCAAAATCAATTGCAATACGATTTGTAAATCTTCTTGGTGAAAAAGTTAATAGATCCATTTGCTCCTTAAGTCTTTCAACAACATAAGGATTTCTATATCCAACTTGATGGACACTATTTCCATGAAAATCCATGTACTTTTTTCCTTTCATATCCGTGATATAAATTCCTTCACACGATTCTATAACATCTAAACAGGGAGTAGATAAAGATTGATGCATGAAAACAGTTGCATCATCATCCAATAAATTCATAGTGGCAGGGTCCAAATCTTGATACCAAACTTTTCTTGCAGCAGAAAAATTAACATCACCTTCAGTCAGCAAACTATTTTCTTCCATGATTGATATTGGTTTTTGATTACCGAATATTTTTTGATTTCAAATAATCAATCAAAGCTTTGGGGTGATCCGATTGCAACCCCTTTAATCCAAGTGAAATCGCTTTATCCCAAGATGCAGCTTCATTAGCTGATTGTATATCAGCCCAAATTGGAATGCCCTCCTCTTTTGCGCCTAAAACTGTTTCCTCATTATATTCATCAAAGTTTCCATCCAAAAGATCCACATGGTATTTTTGAAGCACTTGAATTAACGCGGCTTTGGTCTTTACTTTCTGAGGCAAACTGACCATTAAGGGCATATTCGGAGCAATGGTCCTCCATTCAATAAATTGGTTAGGCGCATTAATATATACCACCACATTTTTTTCCATCCCAGCTTCTAAAATTTGTTTATACGTTGCAGCAACAGAAGCTTCTTTGAAATCTAAATAAATATTTATTTTGTTCTTACACAATTTCAATACTTCTTTGAAAGTTGGAATTTGGTGCTCACCCCATTCTGGATGTTCTTTATTAGTAACTTTTAATTGACGCAAAAAATCAAATAAATAATCCCTGACAAAACCTTTACTGCAGGTCATACGATCGATCTTTGAATCGTGCATAATCACTAACTGACTGTCCTTGGTAGTTCTTAGATCGATTTCAACGTAATCAACACCATCATCAATCGCATGTTGATAAGCTAATAGTGTGTTCTCAGGAGCATTTACATGGTTACCACGATGAGCAATCACTACAAAATTATTTTTACAAGTTGGTATTGCAGCTTTTTGGCTGAAAGCTTGAAATTGCATTAACGCTAATCCAAGAAGGAAATAACATTTTATTTGATTCGCTATCATAAAGAAATACTATTTACTGTTTCTTCTGCGAGTCCAAAAGACAAAGTCATTCCATTACCTCCAAGTCCATTTAGAATATACACTTTAGGCTGAGGATGCAAAATTAACTCTGTTGCAGAATTGGTCATTTTAGGGTAAATCCCGTGCCAGCTTTGAATCATTTTCCAATCTGCAGTTAAAGCAAATGTTTTTAGATATTCTAATATGAGATCATTCAAATTCGTTTTATCAAAGGGCTCAAAATTAGTTGCATATTCATGTGAGTCACCCACAGTGAGTTCTCCCTTATCGTTTTGAGATACCATTACATGAATGCCATTATCTAAGTATGATCCCATTTCTGAATTGTACCTGCTCTTTAATTTAAAAAGCGATTTTGCTGCTTTGAATGATTGATAATGAATCAAGGACAATCCACCGCAGATAGAAGTACCAATACGCCAATCTTTTTCTTTTGGTGAAAAACGCATCATTTGCAGTTTGCATTTCGTAATAGGTTGCTCCGCAAAAAGTTCTGGAAACAAAGTTTCAAAATCAGGTCCGCTGCAAACAAAAATAAGATCTGCATGAAAATGTTGCTCTCCGGCTTTTAATTGATTACCAGAAATTTCAGTGATAGTAGTATTCCAAATAAAATTTACATCAAGGTATTCTTTTAGATAATCAGGAACCTTTTGTATAGCTTCTCTCGGATCAATGATCATTTCTGTACTACTAAATAAACCGCCCCTAAGTTGTAATGTATTAATACCCTTAAACTCATGGCTGATAGATTGTGGATCCATTAATTTAACTGGCCTCCCATTTTCAGAAAAAATCGCACATAATTCCTGTAGCACTTCCCATTCATCATCGTGGTAAGCTAAGTGTAAACTTCCTACTTCATCATACCACAGTCCGATACTATCTGCAATCTCTTTCCATATCTGCTTACTTCTTATTGCACGATTGTATAACAATCCATTGGGCTGACCAATGGGCCATACCATGCCAAAATTTCGAATAGAAGCACCAACTGCTTTCTGATTTCTTTCTATGACAGTAACATGATAACCCTTTAAAGACAAAGCCCTTGCAGTAGCTAATCCTACTATGCCTGCGCCAACTACAATGGCAGTTTGCTGACTCATATTATAGAGATATTAATTGATATTTTCGATTAAAATATTTTAACCCAAGAAGTGAACCGATCACCCCAAATATTGAAAACCCTACTACGCCCCAACTATATAATATTGACCAATGAATTTGAAAATGAAATACCGTTTTTAAAAGTATCACTGATACACTTCCTAAGTATCCAAATGAATCGGCTAAATAAATCAAGAATCCTACATTACCAGTGATCCTGAAAGTTGCGATCAAACGATCAAACAGGATACAGTTAAAAGGTATATAACCAATATATAAACCAAGTCCTACAAGTGTCATCCATAAAAAAGGACCAATCAATCCTTGCGTAAATAGAAATGAGGAAATGCCCGCAATTAAAAATCCAATGAGGATGATGTATTGTGTAATTACAAATGCTTTTCGATTATTTTTAATGAGTATCATACTCCCAATTAACACAAGGACAAATAGCGTGATAGGAATTTCAGTTGCCGTAAAAACGGAGGGTTGATTACCAAATCCTAACTCGCGCCATATATCAGCTGCAAAGTTGTCTCTAATATCTCTAAATACTGTCAGGAAAACATATATCACAATTAACAGTATCAAACCTGGCTTAAATGAATTAATAAATTTGCTTCGTTCCATTTTGTCCATCGGCAATCTAGTAACCCTCAACTCAATATCTTTTTCAGAGGGTGGCGGAATTTTTTCCATCAAATACAGTAATAGTAAAAGTGGAACAAAAAAAACAGCACCAGTAGCAAAAGGTAACCACCAATCTGAAATACTAAAGTTAATTTGTAATGTTTTAGCGACCGACTTAACAAACCCCGAAGAAAAAATAAAACTTACGGCTAATGCCGCACCAATAAAATCAGTTGCCCTTCGGCCTTCTACAAATGAAAAAATCACACCCCAAATAATTCCAAGAGGAAACCCATTGGTGAATAAAAATATGACAGACCAAGGAGCAGGTACAATAGCCAGCAACAACAGTGAGATCCAAGAAATACTTACTAATAATAGGATCAGCTTACCTCTGCCAATCTTTTTCATTTCAGCAATAAATTTGATCCCATAAAACTTGCTCAACATATATCCTAAAACCTGACTAATAACTAATGCATCTTTAAAAGCTAATCCAAATATGGAAGGAGCATCCGCAAATGCACCAACCGTAAATGGCTTCCGAAATGCATATACAGTTGCATAGGTAAGAAAGCAAATGATTGCTGCATATAAAGCAACCCAGTTATCCCTGAATTTTTCTTGACGTATATGATTCACTATTTTTTTCAAATCAATTTTTTATTCGAAGGTTAATTAATTCAACAAAATAGTTATTTATTAGCTGGAACTGAAAACTGACTTGGCAATTGTTGTTGGTAATGATTGGCTCGCATTTCATTAGGAGAGTCCATTTTAGGCCCCTGTTCAATTTTGCGCCAGTCGATCTTACGATTATACTTTTTCATTGCCTTATTTACATCAAAAACCCGCTCATCATTTTTAACTAGTGTGTATTGCGTAAAATCGGGTTTGTTTGTAAAAAAGTCTGTCAATAAACTTCCGGTAGCATCATATTGGTTCACATAGGGTACTCCAAGTATATTGTATATCGTTTTTAAAATGGCGCCAAAATTCGCGTGCGTATGGCTCACATAGTTTTTCTTGACATAAGGACCGGCCATCATTAAGATAGAACGATGTGCATCAATATGGTCTACCCCACCTTGTGGATCATCTTCTGTAATGATCACTAACATATTTTTCCAGTATTTTGTACGGGAAAGAAAATGGAGGATTCTTCCCACTGCCAGATCATTGTCTGCAACAAATGAATGAGGAAAATAATATCCGTCTTCTGGTCTAGCACCAGCAGTATGATCGTTTGGCACTTGCATGGTGATCAAGGAAGGCATTTTCTCTTTTCCTTCGATCCATTTTTTATTGAATTCATATTCAAACTGATCCATTCTGAACTGATCTGGAATATTCGTATTAAAACCTGCATAATTATGACTAGTATTAGGAAATAAAGCTTTTTGCATCGGAACCATTACGGCATGACCAGCACCAGTTGCAGTGTCCATCCATTCTTCTCTGTTATGTGCTGTTTCATTGGCTTCTCCAAAATTGTAGAATGCTATTTTTTTTCTTTCCAATGCCTCCCATAAGCCTCCTCTTTCAGCATAATCTTCAGGATCCATGCTACCAGTTGTTCCAGGAAATCTTCTCCCTTCTGCCTTTGAAAATATTTTAGCTTCTTTACTAACACTTGAATTTACTTCTACCCATTCATTAGGGATTACACCCATCATCCAATGGTGCCCATGAATAGAAGCATCACTATCACAATAAAAATTATCGCTGATGGCAAATTGTTTTGCTGCTTTATGGTGATTGGGAGTAACTTTTAGATTCTTATATTTTGCTCTTAAAGAGTCAGGAATTGTGTATTCGCAATTGACCCCAAATCTTGCCAAGGAACTATCTCCATTTGCATTTTGAAATTGACCAAACACTTCATCGTAAGATCTATTTTCTTTGGTGATATAAACTACATATTTAATTGGCGTTTCAGTAACCCCCGGAAGAACAGGCAATGGATTTTCTTTTGAAGCAACTAACACAGTATCTACAAAAGTATTATTGATACATTTTTTTGTATAGTCCACTAATTGTTTAGCATCAGGCAATGCAATTTTTTGAAAACTCCCTAATTGAATATCGCCGATATATGTGCCTTGAATGGGTGCAACGAAATCTTTTCCCCCATTAGGACCAGCTCCTAATCCGCGACAAGTAATCACAAATAGATCTTTTTCACCTTTTCCTAATAAAACTCTTGTTGGTCCCCATCCTGTTGGAATTAGTCCAACTGTTTTTTTAGTTGCAATATCTATCACGGCAACTGCATTAAAACCCAACAAAGCCACATACAAGGTTTTCTCATCTTTACTGATTGTTATTCCAAAAGGCAACAACCCGCGATATTGATTAATTCTTGGATCTACTTTTAAATTGATCTGCCCTTTTATTTTGTGATTTTTTAAATCAATGATCGAAATATTATCGTTCGTTGCATTGGTCACATAGGCAAAATCTTTGCCCACTGCAATACTATTGGGGCTAGCACCACCAACAACTTCAGCACCTTCGATCATTTGCCCGATCTGGTAACCTGTCTTGAATTTATCAACTACTTTATTCGTATTAAGATCAATTGTAAAAACACTCATTGCTTCCGGGGAAAGCGGGCTTCCTACTCCGGGCACTTTTTTACCCTCAACAATAGTTCCATTGATTGATTCAGTTGTGTTATCGCCATAAGGATGATGAGAGATCATCATTGAATCGTAGTTTGAATTAGTCATACCCTCAATTAAAGGATAAGAATACATACCCACATTAGCTACAATTGCAGTTTTACCATCTGTGCTCAAAGCCAAACCAAATGGCTGTCTTCCAACTGGAATGGATGCTGTGATCTTTTTTAATTTTAGATCATAACGAACCATTCTAAAATTTCCACGGTCTAAAATCAATAACTCTGATTCATTTTGGCTCATTACCAGATCAGAAGTAAAGCTATCATCATAAAGAACCCCATTTACAACCCCATTTATTGAGATCGAGTCAATGGTTTCCATGCTTTCTAAATCATATAAAATAACTGCTCCATTATCGCCACCACTCAAAAATATTTTTTTGGAATCCCGAGTAAAGGCTAACCCTAAATAAGACCCTTTTGAAAAAGGTGATTTGATTTTATTATCGTACGATGGAACTCTCACAGGCTCCATTGTATTTACATCAATTAAAGTAAATACACCATCATGGAGCGTTACAACTTTATTTCCGTCAGGAGATAATTTCATTCCAAATGGATCGTGCGTAATTCGTAATAGTTGTCCGGCTGGGCTAACTAATCTACCGCTAGGCAAAACAGATACTCCTTTTTCATTAATAGCACAAAACGCTTGAGTAGCGGGCACTTGTAATACACTTACTTTTTTTTGAGCACTCAATTGAAATAGAATTACAAAAAGTAAAAATATCAAAAAGCCCTTTTTCATATATTGTATTTTGTATAAAAATAGGAGCGAAATTTTACAATTATCGCTCCTATTCAATTATTTACTTTAAGATAACCTGTTAATTATTGAATCACCCACATTTTGGCATTGATATCATCTTTTCCAGCAAATTGACTAGTAACTGCAGCAGAAACATTATCCTTATTTGTTGATAATTCAGAAGATGGATATTGGTATCTCAATGGTATATTATTACTATTTCCTGTTCCTGCGCCAGCAGAGAGGGATGGCACTCCAGTCCTTCTCCATTGATAGTAACCTTCCAAACCTGAGTTGCGCGCTAAAGATAAATAGCGTTGAATTAAAATCTGATTTAACCCAATTGCATTATCTCCAGTATATTTCACGGAAGCCTGATTGAAATAGTTTGTGAAACTAAAATTTACGGTATAGCTAACATAATCACCAGGTGCTGTTCCTTTCAAGAAAGAAACTGTATTAGCACCATCAACAATACCATAAAATGAGAACATTGCTTTAACTCCTTTCTGATACCAGGTATCAGCAGAACCCGTGATCCAACCTCTATTAATTGCTTCTGCAATATTCAAACACATTTCAGGATATCCAACAAGGAAAGTATTTTCACCAACATATGTATCATAATAACGCTTTCTTCCAATTGGTGAAATAACAAATGAATTGATCTGACCACCCAAGGTACTCATATCATCTCCAGCTTTTCCTCCCACATAGGACTTATACGAAGTATCAGGAAATCCTAAACCACGTGCAGGATCTGCCACTTTCATAGCGCGTAGATCATTCAAACTAGCAAGGGTATTCAACCAAGTAGATGCAACACATAAACGAGTTGCATCATTCCCATAGTTTCCTTTGTTATTTGGATAGTAGTTAAAAGCAGCATTATACTGATATTCCCAATTGTCTGTCAGATCATTCATCAAAGGATACTTAGTAGGATTGTTGATTACATCTGCAAATTTTTGCTTGATATTTAAATCGGTATCTGTTGATTTTTTACTCAACTCAATCAACACTCGCAATTTATAAGCGTTAACAACTTTTTGCCATTGTTTCAAAGTTGTTAAGGGGTCTTTGGCATTTGATATTCTTTCTAAGAAATACATATCACCAAGAATAGAAGTATTTGATGCTGCAATTAGTGTTGCTAATTGTGTATTTGCATCTTCAAGCAATTGAAGACTTTGAACAAAAACTTGTTTTTGTGTATCATATTTAGGGTTTGGAATATCCAATCCTTTTAAAGCATCAGACATAGGAAGATCGCCCACTTTCAATGTCATATTTACAAATAAATATGCTTTGAAAAATTTCGCCAATGCACTATAAGGGTTTATTGCATTTGGGTCTGTTGAAGCTTTTGCTGCTTCTTTTTCCATTGAAGTGATATTGTTTAAAATATCATAATTTAATGATGCACTTCCAGACCAATATTCATTGGTACCATAATAGGTATAAGTTGACAAAGTATATTGCCCAAACTTATCTTCATCACCTCCTGGAAATACCATTAAAGAATTTTCGATTTGTCTTAATAAGAGGTAAGCAGGCACAGCAGTTGGCTGATTGGGATTTACTGCATACTTTTCATATGTCTTGGTACAACTGCTTGCTATCATTACAAGAGCAAGAAAAAATATACCTATTTGTTTATTGAATTTCATGATTATAATTTTTAATGTTTTCAAATGGTTAAAAGAATTAGAAAACAAAATTTACGTTAAAGCCATAGCTACGAGTAGTAGGTGTTTGCAAGTTGTACTCCTTGCTGTTTCCACTATTGTAATCACGGCCAGAATATTGGTCAACATCCATATCCTTGAATCGAGAAGGGAAAAAATACAATAGATTACGTCCAACCAATGAAACATCGATTTTGGTTATGAAAGATTTCTTTCCTAATACAGATTGAGGAACTGAATAAGTAATTGTTAATTCACGAAGTTTCGCATAAGTTTTACTTACCGAAGTATGTTCAAAATCGTTAAAGAAGCTACTTACATAATCTTGAATAAAATTAGCAACCCCAGTATTCTTAGTAAACTGTAATGAACTCAAGTTTGTGATAACACCAGTAACTGGGTCATATTTAATAGGCGTATTATTTGAGATCTGAACACCTTCTCCAACATAAGTACCTTTGAAATTTGGATCAATTGTATAAGCTCCAGTTGCAGGATTATAAACAATTGCTTTAGCTTCTGCTGCCCTTGCAACACCAACGGCACCTTCAGCCGTAAATATGTTAGATCCACCTTCGATACCTTTTCTCATTACCCGATCCTGTATCACACCACCCACTTTACCATCAAACTGGAAAGAAAGACTAAATTGCTGATAGCTAAATTTATTGAAGATAGACCAGCTCCAATCAGCATCAGCATGCCCTACATATTGAGCTTTAGGTAAGTATACTGGATAACCAGCACTGTTATTGATCACTTGTCCGTCAGCAGTTTTAGCAGTTACACCAGCATATAATTTATCAACGCGATCTCCTTCTTGAAATTGATAGTTTGAAAAGCTGGCTGGTAGTTCTTTATATCTTTCAGTGAAAGTTGACCAGTTAACCATCACATCCCAGTTCAACCCTTTTTCGCTTCTCACTGGAGAACCGGTTAAAGAAAGTTCAGCACCTTTGATTTGAGTTTTGATGGCATTGGTAGTAAATGAAGTTAAACCAGTTGTTTGAGACAAAGGATAACCAACAATACCAGGTCCATTGATGTTGTTATAATAAGTTGCACTTAAGCCCAATCTATTTTTTAAGAACTTCACATCAAAACCATACTCAGTACTTGTAAGCTGAGAAGATTTGATATTTGGATCAATTACATTTGATGGAGCATAGGCACCATTTTGTCCATTATAAACCGTTCCAATACTATAAGCAGGGCTCGACAATGAATAAGAAGGTCCGCCATATGCACTCACATAGGGTGTCCCATATCCAAGTGGATAAGCTGCTGGTCCAATATAGTTAGAAGTACTTGGTGATTTAGCAGATGCATAAGACGCTCTTACTTTTAAGAAGCTTATTACCTCAGGTAGCTTTACATAATCAGAAATTACAGACGCTCCGCTAAATGAAGGATAGAAATAGGCATTGTTATTCAACAATAAAGTTGAGTTTTTATCTACTCTTCCTGTTGTATTCAAAGTAAAGTATTTACCGAAATCAATGCTTGCAGAATAGTAAGCACTCAAAACCAACATACTTGAATTAAAGTTATATGCTTTAACCGGGTTCAATGAGTTAGCGAAAGAATACAAACCTGGAACGTTTAAATAATCAGTAGTAGTGAATGTAGATCTATAAGAAAAATTTCTTGCATTCACACCACCCGTAACATCAAGTGCAATATTGTGTTTGAACTTGTTGTTATATTTAACCAACCCCTCTACGTTATTATCGAATAAAGAACGTTGATCTTCTCTGTAATCTCCACGATTCAATTCTCTACCATATGGGTGAGCTGAATATGGCATTTTTTCAGTTCTCAATACATCGTTTGCACTCACGTTTGTTCTTAGAATTGCTTCTACATGTGAATTGGCTTTATAAGTTAAAGCGATGTTACCTGTGATATCATTTTTGTAATGACCACGCAACCACTCATAACTCATAAAGTATGGATTATGGTAACGCTGGTACTCGGCAAAAACAGACTGAACACCTTCTTTACCTGGCTGCCAGTAATTTTTCATATCTGCAATATTCCAATCAGCTCCAGTCCAAACGGTCATTGAATAAATAACGCTATTGGGGCCATAAGAAACATCAGGAATATTAGGAGAAAACTGACGATTGTAATTTAATGTACCTTCAACTTTTAATTTACTGCTAAGGTTATAGCTTGCATTCATATTGAAATTGATAGTATTAAGCTTTGTATTCGGAATTATCCCTTTCTGATAGGTATTTGTCAAAGACATTCTTATGTTAGAACGATCGGTAGAAGATGAAAAACTTAAGTTGTTTGTTGTTAATAAACCGGCTTCAATAAAACGCTTTAGGTTATCTACACCAACTGCTGAGTATGGAGTTGCTTGTCTTTTTCCTGTAATAGGATCAATTGGACTATTATATTGTGGAATTAATTGACCATTCAAAGCAGGACCCCATACATCATAGTCCCCATCATTTAATCCACCCCCTTTACCATCTCCAAAAATGTACTGAGAATAATCCCCTCCGCCATATTGAGCTTGCGTTTTTGGTAAAGCTATAAATCCTTTATTAACTTGAGTGCTTGAATTGAACTCTATTGTATATCCTTTATCATTTTTCTTAGCTTTCTTAGTCGTGATCAAAATTGCACCATTTTGAGCACGACTACCATAGATCGCAGTGGCAGCTAGCCCTTTCAATACTGTATAAGTTTCAATATCATCCGGACTAAGATTCCATGTGTCTGAAGAAATAGGAATACCATCTACTACATATAAGCTAATATTATATCCACGTAACGAAACGTTTGGTGCAGTTAACATTTCTTGGTTTATAGCAACATCCAAACCTGCTACTTTACCCACTAATCCATTGATTGGATTCACCTCTCTCGCTTTTACAAGATCAGCTCCTTTAACTTCTTGGACTGAGTAACCCAATTTCTTTGTTTCTTTTCTTACACCTAACCCAGTTACAACTACTTCACTTAATTGATCTGATGAAGGATTTAAGATGATTGTTAGTTCAGATCCAGTGACTGTGACCTTTCGGGTTGTATAACCGATAAAAGAAATAGTTAACTGACTGCCCATTGCTGCATTGATGCTAAAAGCACCAGCTACATTTGAAACTGTTTGTTGTTTACCATTTGAAATTACTGCTCCTTCAATTGGTTTGGAGGTTGCGGCATCTAACACTTTACCACTAACAGTAAGGCTTTGTGCTTGTGCCTGAAATACAAATAAGCATATTACTATAGTTGATAGTAATAAGCTTAAAAAGCGATTCTTTTGCTTCATAAACTAGTTATTTTAGTTGGTGTGGGAGCAAAAGTATACGCGGTGTGTTATGGGATTATTTCTAAAAGATTAAGCAAAGAATAATGAATTGATATAAAATTGTTAAGTCTTAAAATATCAGTTTTTTGAAATATCAATTTTAATGTAACTAATTATGAATCAATTTGTAGTAATAGATTACTGCGTTCTTTTAACTAAATAACAATATTGTTTAACTTTACTAAATTCACCAATAAAAAAGTTCAACAAAATTTAAGAAATGACACAGGTAAATAATATATTGGTTATAGATGATGATCCGTTGTATTTGTTATTGGTCAAAAAAACGATTATAAAATATGAGTTTGCCAAAACCATATCAGCTTTCAGCAATGGTTTAGAAGCTTTCGATTCATTAAAGAATTCGATTAATGATCCAGCTGCCTTGCCAGATATCATTTTGTTAGACATTAACATGCCCATCATGGATGGCTGGGAATTTTTAGATCAGTTCCTACCTTTTCTCCAAAAAACACAAAAAAAAATCTCGATCTATATTGCCACATCCTCCATTGCAGAAGATGATAAGATCAAAGCAAAAACTTATCCTACCATCAAGGATTACTTGCTCAAGCCAATAGATCAGCCCATTTTAATTCGTGTGATTGAAGAGCACAATCAACAAAAATAAATTGGCCAATCGCTATTATTAGTTCATCGATTTAATTTGAGCTGGTGTTAGCCTGAGGAATCGAGCAGCGTTATTAAATAAAATATCACGTTTTTGCTCCTCTGATAAAAATTTGGCGTTTTTAATTCTATCAATCGAAAATTTGATTGTTTCAGGCCAAACCATATTGTCTGAACCGTACATAATTCTTTTCTCAAACCCTGCATTTACTAGTCTTTCCAAATAAAAATAAAATTCCTTTTCTGGAATGGCGTAGCTGATAATTCCTAAGTCAACATACAACTGAGGATGAGCATATAAAGTTGCCAGCATATCATCGATCATTGGCCATCCTGCGTGCATGGCATATACCCTTAATTTCGGATGCTTCACAAGGGCATTTTCTAAAACAAAGGCACTATGTAAGGATGCTCTGTAATTCTGAGATCCTAAATAGATCACACCTGGAGGACCAGGCCCTACATGTACACCAACGGGAATATCCAATTCTTCGGCCATTTTTAAATAGGGTTCAAAAGCAGCATCGCTTGGTGAAATTCCCTCATATTGAATGGCCACTTCACCAAAAACTTTGAATTCTCCTGATTTAAAAAGTTTGGTTAGTGAGTCTACGGTTAATCCGTTTTTTTGGGAGCTACCAAAGTCCCAATAAACTGCATTGATGATTCGATCTGGTGCAACAGCATGCCATTTTCTGACAAAGTCAATATCACCACTCGCTATGGCAAATACATTGTTATTTTTCAAAGCATTAATTGTTTGAATTCTCAAAGCATCATCTGTTAATGGTGAAGTTGTAGAATGTTTAGCCCATTGGCCAGTTTTCAATGCTTGCATAAACGTTTCACCATAATCGTTTTTAGGATCTTGTAATCCCAGATCATCAAAAGGGATCCCATTTTTTAAAGGTGCAGGACCTTGATCATTTGCACCGATTGCATGAAGGTGCATATCAATGATAGGCAGTTGTTTTTTGGTCTGTGCAAAGCAGGTAGTTCCTAACAATAAAAAGCAAATAAGTGGGTATTTGAAAGTCATTACGATACGTATTTTTTAAGTTACTTGGGTTCCCAAAGTTCAATTTTGTTTCCTTCCATGTCCATGATATGAACAAATTTGCCATAGTCGTATGATTCAATTTTGTCTACAATAGTAACACCTTCCTTTTTAAGTTGTTCAACCAGTGCTTCTAAATTCTCCACACGATAATTGATCATAAAGTCTTTGGTAGACGGC
>CAIYAG010000354.1 GCA_903924075.1 uncultured Bacteroidota bacterium
GAGATTAAACCCGGGGTAGTCGATTAGTACCAACACATCCGGTTGCCAGGCAAGGATATCCTGTTTGCAGAATTTGATGTTTTGTAAAATGGTGGGCAGGTTTTTTATTACTTCCGCAAAGCCCATAAAAGCAAGCTCACGATAGTGTTTTACTAAACTGGCACCGGCAGCCTGCATCAGATCGCCACCCCAGCAACGAATATTTGCTTGAGGATCTTGCGTTTTCAGTGCTTTGATCAGATTACTGCCATGGAGATCGCCGCTGGCTTCCCCCGAAATCATATAGTATTTCACCCGTCAAAGATATTGACCGAAGCATTTTGAAAAGTTTTTTTTCAAAAACTAAAAAAATAGTTTGCGAACTAAAAAATTAGTTTATACATTTGAATAACTATAAAATTAGTTGAAGATGAAACCACTTACCAAGGCAGAAGAACAGATCATGCAAAGCATCTGGAAACTGGAAGCAGCATTCTTAAAAGATATTGTAGAAGCGCAACCAGAACCAAGGCCGCATTCTAATACGGTTGCAACGATCATTAAGATCTTAACGGATAAAGGTTTTGTAGGTGTTACGCCAATTGGTAGGGTGCATCAGTATTATCCATTGGTATCTAAAGAAGATTATTCATCTAGCTCCATCAGAAATTTAGTGGAAGGATACTTCGAAGGATCTTTTAGTGAAGCCGTGAGTTTTATGGTAAAGCAAAAAGACATCAGTGTCAAAGAATTGGAGTTGTTGTTAACCGAAATTAAGAAACACAAAAAATAAGCACCATGCTATCTACCGCATATTATTTTCTGCAAGTAGTTTTCTGTAGCGCTGTAATGATGGGATATTATTGGCTGGTGCTACGCGATAAAAAGTTTCATCAGTATAATCGCTTTTATTTGATGAGTGTATTGATGATGTCATGGATCATTCCATTGATCAAAATTCAGTGGACCAAACCCGTTACAACTGACGCGCAAGTGATCAATTTCTTATCGATCGTAGCAGATAACAATGCCGAGATCGATGCCAACCTTGCAAAAACCAGTTACCAGTTCACTTGGGAAGGCTTTGCTGTGGCAGCCTATTTTCTGATCGCTGCCATCATGCTGGGTTTATTGGTTGTTGGGCTCGTTCGATTGTATGTATTACTCAAAAAACATTCCTGCAAAAATGTAGGCGATGTATACCTCATTCTCACCCAAGTAAAGGGGACGCCCTTTTCTTTCTTTCGATATATATTCTGGCATGAAGCGATCGACCTGAGAAGCGATGCTGGCCAAAAAATGCTGGAACACGAATTAACCCATGTACAACAAAAACACAGCATCGATAAAGTGTTGATTCAAGTGGTACTGGTGGCAGGATGGTTCAATCCTTTTTTCTGGCTGCTGAAAAAGGAGATGGAAATGATCCATGAGTTTATAGCTGATAACAAGTCTGTGCAAAATGGTGATAGCGCTTCACTGGCACAACTATTGTTAACCGCTGCATATCCTCAGCAGCAGTTTCTACTGACAACCCCATTTTTCTTTTCACCCATTAAACGACGATTAGCAATGATCACCAATAATAAAAACCCAAGATTTTCTTATCTGCGCAGATTAGTAATTCTGCCTTTACTAGCAATAGTAGTTGTGCTGGTTGCTTTTAGAAGTAAAGCAGTAGATCCTGCCAAATCCTTATCAGTAGGCAGTTTGATGGAAACTATTGCTGACAAGATTAAAGGAAATCAAGCAAACCCAACACTTCAACTTTCTCGAACATTTAATTTGAACAAGACCTATACTGTTGTGATTGATGCAGGACATGGTGGGAAAGACAGAGGTGCTATGTCCGCTGATTCAAAATTAACGGAAGCTGAAATTACATTGATGCTTGCAAAAGCGGTGAAGGATGCGAACACCAATCCAAATGTAAAAATCATTCTTACAAGAGAATCTGATATTACAAATACCGTGCAAGAAAAAGCTGATTTTGCAAATGCCAAAAAAGCAGATCTATTTATTTCATTGCATTGTAATGAAGCTGCATCAATTCAACATGAAAACGGTAAAAAAGATGCAAACCCAGCAAAGGGGATGGAAATTTATATTGCCAATAAAGAGAAAGCAGTGAATTATAATGCAAATGCAATTTTTGCTAATGAATTAGCTAACTCTGTTAAAAACTTAAATACATTTTTGGGTATTAAAAGTAGGATTGCTGGAATTTGGGTATTGCAGGCTGTTAAATGTCCTTCTGTAATCATTGAAGCCGGCTTCATGACCAATCAGGAAGACATGAAATTGATGTTGGATGCAAGCTATCAGAAAAAATTTGCGGCAGGTTTGTTAGAAGGGGTGCAATCATATTTGTCATCGACTGAGCAAAACACCTATAAAACACAACTTGATACGGTAATTATAAAAGCAAAAGATACTAGTAAAAATGATACTGTTGTGATTGTTTCGGATTCGATTGTTTTTCGCGAAACCGGAAAGAATCCTCTCATTATTTTGGATGGGAAAGTTCAAGTAAACGCAGAGATCAATAAAATCAATCCAAATTCTATCGAAAGGATGGAAGTATTGAAAAATGAATCAGCCACTAAATTGTATGGCGATGCTGGTAGAAATGGGGTGATCATGATTACTTCAAAAGTTGCATCTAAAGCAGCCACAGTAAAAATAGTAGAGCCCTTTAGCAGCCCAATTCCTACAAATGCAGTTTATTATGTAGATGGAGTTAAAGTTGATTCTACTGAAATGCATAAAATTGAACCAAGCAAGATCGCATCTATAAATGTTTGGAAGGGAGAAAAAGCGATGAATAAATTTGGTGTAGAGGATGGTATTGGCGTAATTGAAATTATTACTAAAAAAAATACTGAATTTAAATCAGTGCCGAATCTCAGAATTTTTAAAGTTCAAACAACCAATGTCCCTATTAGTGTATTTGGTAATATTAAAGGAAATTCAACAGTTTTTTTTGGGGATCTTGGTAAGTCCAGTGCTTCTACGGAAGGCATTACAGATTTGATAGTTGTTAATGACAAATTAGTAAGCCCAGATGAACTAAATAGTAAATACAAATGCTCCGATTTTATTACAGGTGGAGCTATTGATCCAAAAATTATCAATGGTAAAACTAGAAAGGGGGTATTGTTTTTATCTACTTCTAGTGTAAACCTGAAAGATATGCAGGCAATGATTGAAAAGGTATTAGCTGATAATAGTAAGTAACGGATGTTGATTCGAAATAATTAAGCCTTGGAACTTTTCCAAGGCTTTTTTGTGAATATCTATTAAATTTAGAACTCGGGCTGCCAGTTCTATAAATCAATCGGTTAGCTCGGTTAAACAAAGCCAAAACGATTGTATGTCTAGAAAGTTCCTCCAAATAATAGGCGCCTGCTTATTATTCTCCGTTTGTAGTGCTCCCTTATTTGCACAAAAAAAATCATTAGCCCAGAAAGTGGATTCGGTTTTAAACTTGATGACACTCGAAGAAAAGATCGGTCAACTGAATCAATACAACGATGATCAGGCTGCTACAGGGCCGGTTACACTGGACAACGATAAGATCGGTCAGATCAAACGTGGAGAAGTAGGTTCACTACTCAATTGTGTAGGCGTTGCCCGCACACGCAATTGGCAGAAAGTGGCCATGCAGAGCCGTTTGAAAATTCCTTTATTATTTGGTCAGGATGTAATTCACGGATACAAAACTACATTCCCCATTCCATTGGGAGAAGCCGCCAGTTGGGACTTAGAAGCCATCCAACTATCGGCTAGGGTAGCGGCTACAGAAGCTAGTGCCAGTGGTTTGCATTGGACATTCGCACCCATGGTAGATATTGCACGCGACCCACGTTGGGGTCGTGTAATGGAAGGCGCTGGTGAAGATCCCTATTTGGGTTCAATGATCGCAACAGCAAGAGTAAAAGGTTTTCAAGGCAATCATTTAGGCGACTTGAATTCGGTGATGGCTTGTGCCAAACACTTTGCTGCTTATGGCGCTGCCATTGGTGGAAGAGATTATAATTCGGTGGATATGAGCGACAGATTATTATGGGAAGTGTATCTGCCTCCATTCAAAGCCGCTTTGGATGCGGGTGCTGCCACATTCATGAATTCATTCAACGATCTAAATGGGGTGCCTGCAACGGGCAATGCCTACTTGCAAAGAACCATTTTAAAAGGCAAATGGGGCTTCAAAGGCTTCGTAGTAAGCGATTGGGGATCGATCGGTGAGATGATCAATCACGGCAATGTGAAAGACGGTTATGAAGCCGCATTGAGTGCCATCACTGCAGGATCTGATATGGATATGGAGAGCAGGAATTATAAAAACAGTCTGGCCAAATTGGTGGCAGATAAAAAAGTAAATAATGCATTGATTGATGATGCAGTGCGAAGAGTATTGCTAAAGAAATTTGAATTGGGATTATTCGATGATCCATTTAGATATTGTAATGAAGCAAGAGAAACTGCTGCTTTAAATAATCCGGAACACGTAAAAGCGGCAAGATCTGTTGCTGCAAAAAGTATCGTGTTGCTGAAAAATGAAAACAATGTATTGCCGCTTTCAAAAAATACAAAGACGATCGCGTTCATTGGTCCATTAGTAAAATCCCTAAAACAAAACAAAGGATTCTGGGATGTTGAAGTGCCCGGTGTAGATTCTGATCATATCGTTTCGCAATGGCAGGGCTTGAAAAATAAAGTTGGATCAACTTCAAATCTTCTTTATGCAAAGGGCTGCGAAATTGAAGGCGATGATAGATCTGGTTTTGCAGAAGCAGTTGCTGTTGCCAAGCAATCTGATGTGGTGATTTTGAGTATTGGTGAAAGAAGGGATATGACAGGAGAGGCCAAGAGCCGCGCCAATATTGGCATTCCGGGTGTGCAGGAAGATTTGTTAAAAGAATTATTAGCTACTGGTAAGCCAGTGGTTGTTTTAATTAATACTGGCCGACCACTTGTTTTTAATTATACTGCAGACAATGCCACAGCCATTTTATATACTTGGTGGTTAGGTACTGAAGCCGGTAATGCCATTGCCGATGTATTATTTGGCGATGTGAATCCTTCCGCAAAATTGCCGATGAGTTTTCCCATTTCGGTTGGGCAAATTCCTATCTACTATAGTCACTTCAACACAGGTCGCCCTGCCACAGACGACAAAAACAGAAACTATAATTCATCCTATAACGACCTTTCTATTTTCCCTAAATACGAATTTGGATATGGAAAAAGTTATACCAGTTTCGAATACAGTAAACTTCAGTTGAGCAAGAAAAAAATCAAACAAACCGAATCCATTGAAGTATCTGTAACCATTTCAAATACGGGTAAATATGATGGAGATGAAGTAGTACAATTATACCTGCGCGATCGGGTAGGATCCATTGTTCGCCCTGTAGAAGAATTGAAAGATTTTAAAAAGCTCTTTTTGAAAGTAGGCGAAAGCAAAACCATTCAATTCAAGATCGATAAACAAAAATTGTCTTTCTATAACCAACAATTGAATTGGGTAGCAGAGCCAGGTGATTTCGATTTAATGATCGGATCTTCTTCGAGAGATATCAGAGTAAAAGACAGTTTTGAATTGATCAACTAAACACCATGAAAAAAATCATCGTTGTTGGAAGTGCCAATACAGACATGGTGGTGAAAACCGATAAACATCCACTGCCCGGAGAAACAAAATTGGGTGGGGAGTTTTTCATGAATGCAGGTGGCAAAGGCGCTAATCAAGCTGTTGCTGCTGCAAGGCTTGGGGGAAATGTTTCTTTTGTTGCAAAAGTGGGGAATGACATTTTTGGGAAGCAAACATTGGATGGATTAACCAATGAAAATATTGATACCACACATGTTTTTATCGATGACACCGCGCCATCTGGAACAGCATTGATCATTGTGAATGCAGAAGGAGAAAATAGTATTGTAGTAGCACCAGGCGCTAATGCCAAGCTAAATACAGATGATGTGAAAGCAATTGCTTCTTTAAAAGATATGGCTTTTATTTTAATGCAATTAGAAATCCCCATTAAAACGATCGCTGCTGTAATAGATGCAGCTAAATTGAATGGAACCCATGTGATCTTAAATCCTGCGCCAGCACAACCATTAAGCGATCAGATCCTGAATGGTTTGTTTTTATTAGTACCTAATGAATCTGAAGCAGGCATCCTAACAGGTATTCAAGTAACTGATCTTGCATCTGCATCTTTGGCCGCTGATGCGCTGATACAAAAAGGTGTAAGCCATGTCATCATCACACTAGGAAAACAGGGCGCTTTTTTTAAGTCGGCTTATAAAGAATTTTTAATACCTGCTCCATCAGTAGTTGCAGTTGATACAACAGCTGCTGGGGACACGTTTTGCGGTGCGTTAGCAGTAGCAAAAACCGAAGGAAAAGATTGGGAAGATGCAATCAGATTTGCAATTGCTGCTGCTTCTTTATCCGTAACAAGAATGGGCGCACAAGCTTCAGTTCCATTTAGAAATGAAATCAATTTATAAAATACGATCCATGAAAAAATATCTGCTCTATTTTGTTTCTATCATTTCCTTGCCCCTTTGTGCTCAGGTAAAAAAACAAAATACATTAGTTGATAAACAAATCATCAGTATTTCAAAAGCAAGTCTTCAAGATAAGATCAAAGGTGGCTGGGCTGGTCAGACGATTGGTGTTACTTATGGCGGTCCATATGAGTTTCATTATTTAGGAACAATGATCAACGATTATCAAAAAATTGATTGGCCAGACGGACAAGTGAAACGTTATTTCGACCTCGAGCCAGGTTTATACGATGATATTTATATGGATCTCAGTTTTGTTGATGTGATCGAAAAATATGGTGTTGATGCACCGGTTGATTCTTTCGCAAATGCATTCGCAAATGCACCTTATCCATTATGGCATGCGAATCAAACAGGGCGTTATAATATTTTGAATGGCATGAAAGCGCCTGCTTCGGGCTATTGGAAGCATAATCCGCACGCAGATGATATCGACTTTCAAATTGAAGCAGATTTTGCTGGATTGATGCATCCTGGAATGGGTAATGCCGCCTCAAAACTCTGCGATAAAGTAGGGCATATCATGAATTATGGAGAAGGTTATTATGGTGGTGTATATGTAGCTAATATGTATAGCCTAGCTTTTGTAAGTAACGATATCAATTTTATTGTTTCAGAAGCATTGAAATCAATTCCCGAAAAAAGTAAGTATCGCAAATGCATGCAGGATGTGATCAATTGGCATCAACAATATCCAAGTGATTGGAAAAAATCTTGGTTCGAAATTCAAAGAAAATGGACAGAAGATATTGCTTGCCCAGAAGGTGTGTTCATGCCATTCGATATTAGTGCCAGAGTAAATAGTGC
>CAIYAG010000355.1 GCA_903924075.1 uncultured Bacteroidota bacterium
AGGGTTGGTCGTACTCAACCGGACTGGCATCGTCAACCAAAATTTTCACAATTGTTCCACTGATCTCACTTTCAATTTCATTGAAAAGCTTCATAGCCTCGATAATGCAAACCACTTTACCAGGAGCAACTTCTGTTCCAACCTCTGCAAAAATGGGTTTGTCTGGAGATGGCCTACGGTAGAATGTACCGATCATTGGGCTCTTGATGGTGATCAAGTTGTCTGCTTTAGCAGGAGCGGCCGCAGGAGCAGGTGCACCACTTGCTGCTGGAGCAGGAGCTGTAGTGGGTGCTGGAGCGGTTGTATACACTTGATGTTGAGGAGCTGCTACAGTAATCGCAGGCTCTTCTTTTTGCTTAATGGTAACCTTACCATCTTTATCTTCTATACTGATCTCACCAATATTACTTTTATTGACGATTTTGATTAATTCGTGAATTTGCTTTAAGTCCATAAATGGCAGGTTTTTAGTAAAAAACGGTTAATTTAGGTCAAATCGGGGGGCAAAATAGCCATTTTTTACTAAAAACAGCGATTTTCTTTAAAATGGGGACAACTAGTTCCCGCCCCTCAAACTACCCTAAAATTAAAAATGACAGCCCAGGCTGCCATTTAAAAATATGCTTTAGAAGATTATTCTTTTACGCGTTCAACGTACTCACCAGATTTGGTGTTTACTCTAATTAATTCACCGTCTTCTACAAATAAAGGAACCATTACAGTTGCGCCGCCTTCAACAGTAGCAGCTTTTAAAGCCCTTGTTGCAGTATCACCTCTTAATCCTGGCTCACAATAAGTGATCTTCATGACAATTTTCTCTGGCAATTCAGCACCTATTGGAAGTTCTGTTTCTGTATTAATAAATACAAATACTTCAGAACCATCCTTTAAAAATTGGGGAGCATCGATCATTTCCTCACTTAAAGCGATCTGTTCAAAAGTTTCGTTATTCATTAAGTTATAACCACTTTCGTCCTTATATAAGTATTGAAAAGCTTTCTTTTCAACACGAACAGGGTACACAGTTTCACCACTATTCCAGGTCTTCTCGATAGAGCGTTTGTTATCAACTCCTTTTAATTTAGCCCAAACTTTCGCTGCTGCGCGGGCTGTTTTGTTTTCACCGAATTCCACAACTGAATACAAACTTCCGTCCAGTTTCAGGATCATTCCACGGCTGATGTCGGCTGTATTTGCCATAATTATTGATTTTTATTCTGATTTGTGCAGGCGCAAAAGTAGGGATTGACAGCCAATTCCAGC
This sequence comes from uncultured Bacteroidota bacterium, assembly GCA_903924075.1. GTDB lineage: Bacteria > Bacteroidota > Bacteroidia > Chitinophagales > Chitinophagaceae > Sediminibacterium. The sequence continues at coordinate 1,264 of CAIYAG010000355.1, forward strand.
TATTTTTTTCAGTAATTTCTGGTTCTTATCGCTATCTAAAACCATCAAAATTTGTTTTTTCTTAAAAATATTTCTTCCTAAAAAGCTGCAATTAGAAATAGTGTGGTATCTCTTATTGTACAAAGCTTAGTTTATGAAATGAGCCTAAATAGTTTTCATTCATAAAAAAAGTTCTCGGCGAATTACATGTAACCAAAATCAACTTTAGACACATGAAAAAATATATACAGTTATTATTCGTACTGCTTTTTCTTTCATTTCAATCAGTGGTTTCTGCCAACATAGTTATTGTAAAAGGCACTGTAAAAGACAGCAGTAATTTTTATCTCGCAAACAGACTAGTAAAAATTTATAGTACCGATAGTACCAATGGAGGTTGCATTATTTCTCATAATGTTTATACCAATCCAAATGGCTATTATATCGACACACTAAAATGCACTTCTGGCGATATCCGCAAATTGTATATCATCGTTGAAAACTGTGATGGCACTAAACTCACGAGAGATCCAGCAGTAACAGCTACTGGTGTTGTAGAAGTAAACTTTATTGTTTGTGCCAAGCCAAATATTCCACAACCTATTCCTGGATGCAAAGCAGTTGTTGCTTTTACCTCTATCGATAGTCTTGCGCAATTTAATAGTAAGGAATCATATGCAGGGTCAATACCCGGAGCTGTTCCTGATAGCATTATCAGTAGGACCTGGAATTTTGGAGATAGCTCTGCGATCCTTTCTGGCAATCGGATTGACCCAACTCACATATACAAATATGCAGGCAAATACACTGTTACACTGACCATCAAAACCAAAAGTGGATGTGAAAGTTCTTATCAACTTGTGTTTGAAACAAAGCTGCATGTGATACCTACAACTTGTAAAGCCTATTTTACAAAAACAATTACGGATGGACTGGTGAAATTTAATAGTGCTGATTCCAAAGCAGCTAATGATACTGATGCGATAATTAGTCGCTATTGGATCTTCGGCGAAACAACAAGTATCGCTGGTGTATTGCAGGGAAATGTTGTTGACCCTAGTCATACTTATGCAAAGCCAGGAAAATATATTGTGCTATTGTATATCAAAACAAAATCTGGCTGCGAAAGCAAATATGCAGATACGATCATCATTTCAAAAGTGGTTTGTACGGCCAAAGCAAGTTTCAATGCTGAAAAGATCAGTTTGAAAAAAGTGCTTTTCAATAGTAGTTTGAGTACGGTTCAATTGGGTGATAGCATCATTCAACGCACTTGGAAATTTGGCGACAATACTTATTTACAAGGAAATTCTATCCAATTAGAAAGAGAATATCCAACTCAGGGTATTTATACAGCATGCCTTCAGATTGTTACTTTAAATGGTTGCAAGGCGGATACTTGTAAACAAGTAGTGGTTCAGGATACAGCAAATATTCCTCCATCTACAGCTGCTTTTATCAAGATACTGGCTATCAATCCAAACCCCGTTGTCTATAATTTTAGAGCAACCATTTATAGCAATACGCCTGATATCGAATGCGAGATTGATGTATATGATATTTATGGGGTTCTCAAGAGTACGATGAAAAAGGTATTGGCGAAGGGAAACAATATTGTGGAAGTGCAAACAGCCAACCTTTACCACGGGCCATATTTCCTCAGGGTGATTTCAAAATCGGGCAAAGACAGTAAGATTTTCTATAAGCTCTAAGAAAAAAATGGAAATAATGGGTTTTAACAAAGCATACTAGTCCGTTTTAACCTATTTTTGCGGCAAATTTTAAGTAATCCATGGCAGTTTTAGTAAATAAACAGTCGAAGATCATTGTTCAAGGTTTTACCGGTACAGAAGGTACATTCCATGCAACTCAAATGATCGAATACGGTACCAATGTAGTAGGTGGCGTTACACCAGGTAAAGGTGGTAGCTTCCATTTAGACAAGCCCGTTTTTAATACAGTATCAGACGCGGTTAAAGCAACTGGCGCTAACGTAAGTATCATTTTTGTACCACCAGCATTTGCTGCTGATGCCATCAAAGAAAGTGCTGAAGCTGGTATAGCGCTAGTGGTTTGTATCACAGAGGGTATTCCGGTTCAGGATATGGTAAACGTGAAGAACTACTTACAAACAACTAGTACTCGTTTAATCGGACCAAACTGCCCAGGTGTTATTACAGCCGACGAAGCTAAAGTGGGTATCATGCCAGGCTTTATTTTCAAAGCAGGCAGAATCGGTATCGTTTCAAAAAGTGGTACACTAACCTATGAAGCAGCAGACCAAGTGGTGAAAGCTGGATTAGGTATCAGTACTGCCATTGGTATTGGTGGCGATCCGATCATCGGAACTCCTACCAAAGAAGCGGTTGAATTATTGATGAACGATCCTGAAACTGACGGTATCATCATGATTGGTGAGATCGGTGGTAATATGGAAGCAGAAGCTGCTTATTGGGTTAGGGATCATAAAACAAAACCTGTTGTAGGATTCATCGCTGGTCAGACTGCCCCTCCGGGTCGCAGAATGGGTCACGCTGGTGCGATCGTTGGGGGTGCTGATGATACAGCAGCTGCTAAGATGAAGATTATGGCTGAATGTGGTATTGAAGTTGTTGCTAGCCCAGCTGATATCGGCAAAACAATGGCTGCAGCAATTGCCGCTTTGAAAAAATAAAAAATATCACACTACTATATGATCCCGGTCAGACTTCTGACCGGGATTTTTGTTTCTGGAATCCTTGAAAAGGTTTTGTTAATAGGTAAATTCGTTTATGCATTGGTTGCGAAATTGCATCTAATCAGAAAATGGCTAGCAATATGAATTTGAAAAGATTGGCATTCGGATTGGTTTTAATATTATTTGGCAACACTTTGTTCGCACAATCCTATGATACTGCTTTCAGTAAACAATGGATCACCATTGATAGTCTTATCGGTGTGAGCAATTTGCCAAAATCTGCTTTAGATAAAGTAAAAGATGTGTACCATTTTGCTGAGCAAAAATCAAATAAGGTACAGCAAGTAAAAGCGCTACTGTATCAAATTGCCATTGAAAATTATATTACCGAAAAAGACATCAATCATAATAACCAGGCATTAGAAAATGAATTAAACAAAAATAAGGAAGCAGATATACAAGCCTTATTACATGTTCTCATTGCAAAACAATACCAAGAATATTTTAATGATCATCGATGGCAATTGTATCAGCGATCTAATACTACTGCTGTTAAAAAAGAAGATATTCTGAACTGGAGTGCTGATGATTTTTTACAGGCCATAGAATCAGAATATTTACTATCCTTAAAAAACAAAGAACTTTTAAAAAAGATCTCGCTCGAAAAATACGATGTACTAATCTTGAAGGGTAATGCTACCTACTTACGCCCTACACTTTTTGATCTGATCGCACATGATGCTTTGGATTATTTTAAAATCGGACAGGGTTCAAGAACCAGGCCAGTGAATGATTATAGTATTCAACAAAGAGAAGCGCTCAGTGCATTTTCTATTTTTACTACCACCACCTTACAAACCAGTGATTCCGCTGCTCATGCTTTTAAGGCGCTTCAATTATTTCAGGAACTGATCCGTTTTCATGAGCATGACAGTAATAAAGCTGCACTCATCATGGTTGATATTGACAGGATCAATTGGGTGAATCAACAAGTATCATTTGAAAACAGAATATCATTAAAAGAGTCTGCCTTATCAGCCATTGCAAAAGAACTGAAAAGCGCTCCTGCTGCTGTTTACGCCTTATTACAAATCGCTAAAGACAAAGCAGAATTAGCTGATTCTCATATAGCAAATGTAGACAGCATCTACCGATGGAAATTTAAGGAAGCGATTCAATTGATCAAACAGATCGAACAACAATATTCAGCCCCAAAAATAAATCCGGTACAAAACGAACTTGAAAATCTGAAACAACGCATCCTTAGTAAAAGTTTGAATGTGGAATCTGAATTGGTGAATCTTCCTAACAAACCATTTAGGGCGTTGGTAAAATACAGGAATATTGACACCATCTATTATAGGATCCTTTCCATACCACTGGAAGTAACAGCAAATGAAAGAGACCGGGAAGCACTTGTAAATCAACTCTGTGGTTATAAGTTCATTGTTGCTAATAAGCAATGGATCCCTTCTACCGGTGATTATCAATATCATAGTGTTGAAATAAAGTTAGATCCGCTACCAAATGGGGAATACGTTTTACTTAGCTCCTCTGGGAAAGATTTTAATACGTTTGAGGACATTATAAATTACCAGTCTTTTCAAGTTTCAAACATCAGTCTGATTCAAAATAAAAACGATTTTTTTGTATTAAACAGAGAAACGGGCAAGCCTTTTCCTAATGCAAAAATCAAGGTGCTGAGTCAACAGACCTATCAATATAACCTCCCTTGGAATACTGAATCAAAAATAACGGCTGACGAAAATGGTTATTTCAAATTAACTACAGATGAGAATTATAGGAATTATCGATTTGAAATTGAAGCAAAAAAAGAGCAACTCCGAGTCTTTAACAATATTTACATCCCAATCATTGCAAAAGAAAATACAGAGGAGCGTGATTTTGAAAAAGAGAACGAAAAAGCATTCTTTTTTACTGATCGAAGTATTTATCGTCCGGGGCAAACGGTTTTATTTAAATCAATCATAACTACGCTCGACAAAGGCACAAAGAAAAGCAAAATTGTTACCCAGGCTAATGCTACTGTCTATTTAAAGGATGTAAACAATAGACCAATCGATTCTTTGAAATTGATATCCAATGATTATGGATCCTGCACAGGGAAGTTTGTTCTACCTGAAAAATTATTAACAGGGAATTTTACGCTTATTTTGAATAATAGAATTTATAGTGCTTATCATTTTTCTGTAGAAGCTTATAAAAGACCAACCTATACTGCACAATTCGAAAAAATTAATAAAGCTTATCGGGTAAACGATTCCATTGAATTACATGGAAATGCAAAAGCCTTTGCAGGTAATTTTATTACGGGTGCAAAAGTTAACTACCATATTGTTAGAAATGCCAGGCCACTGTATCCATATCTGAGGTATAGTAATTTCAGATATGGTCCGCCTCAGGAAATTGGACAAGGAACCATACAAACAGATTCCAAGGGTGCGTTTACCCTACGTTTCAAAGCATTAGCTGACTTAAGCAAAGACTCTGCAACAAATCCAATTTTCGATTATTCCATTGATGCAACAGTTACAGATCCTTCTGGTGAAACAAGAACAGCGAAACAGAAGATCAGCTGCGGGTATCAATCGTTACAATTACAAGTATATCATCCTCAAATTATTAATGCCAACAAAGAAACTAAGCTTAAAATAAGTGTTTCCAATTTCAATGATCAAGTACAAGATGCACAGGTGCATGTAAAATTCATGGAGATCAAAGCACCTGAGAGATTGATCAGAGAGCGTTTTTGGACAAGACCTGATCAATTTGTAATAAGTAAAGAAGATTATATCAACAGTTTTCCATTTGATCTGTATGATCATGAAAACGAATTAAATACCTACCCAGTTCTAGGAACAGCACTAGAAGTAACTGTAGATACTAAAAACAAAAATGAATTAATATTGAATAATAACCAATTAAAAACTGGCTATTATCAAATTGAAGCAAGTACCAAAGATGTAGAAGGTAATACTGTTACTTACAAAAACTATGTACAGGTATTCGATCCTCAAAATAATTCGCTTACATCAGGGAATGTCCATTTTTTATACGGCAATGAAACACAGATGGAACCTGGTGATAAAGACACTATTTATATGGGGTCTGTTGCAAAGGATCTTTATGTAGTCCGTCATATTCAAAAACCTG
>CAIYAG010000356.1 GCA_903924075.1 uncultured Bacteroidota bacterium
AAGCCAAAATCAGAAAAAACTTTACACGCTGCTTTGATTTTGCCAGTATCAGAAATAATAAAATTGAAAATAGAAAGGAGGCAATTATTGCGATTGTTAATTGCAATAAAAATCCCAGAAATGCATTCTTTGTAATGATTTCATTCATCACAAAGAAATTAAAAACCATTACACCAATAATATCTGCAAAAGAGGCTTCATAGATCAAAAACTCTTTTTTGTGTTCAGAAAGCTGGTGCAGACTTGGGATTACAATGGCACTACTCATGATCGACAATGGAATAGCATAGACTATACAATTGTGAATGGGTTCATTCAAAAAGTAAACTAATGCTCCTGTAATAACAGCGGCCGACAATAGGAAAATAAAAAAGGCGGAAAAAAAACTATTCTTAATAAGTCCAACTTTTTCTTTTCCAAGTTTTAGATCCAATCCTGCCTCAAGTACAATCATGATCAATCCAATAGTTCCTAAAAACTCCACAATTTGGCTAGGCATAAAAAAATTCCAACTATATAGACCTGCAAAATATCGTAATGTAATACCACTTGCTAACAGCAACAATACAGCAGGCACTTTAATATGCCTTGAAACAATTGAAAAAAGATACGACAGGATTACTACAGAACATAGTATTATCAGTATCAATTCAGTTGACAAGTCTCCCATGTATGAAAATTAACCAATTCGTGCGATAAGGAAAAATATCAATTATTGAAAAATGCCCTTCAGCATTACTTTGTCAATCAAATTTGAACCAAAAGCATAGGGCAGATAATTAATAGATGGAATGGGCTTAGTGAATATCAAGTTTGCCAATTTTCCTTTGGTGATTGATCCTAGCATATCTTCTACCCCCATGGCATATGCGGCATTGTTAGTTGCAGCGTTGATCGCTTCTTCTGGTAGCATTTTCATTTGAATACAACTCATGGAAACAACAGTATTCATGTTTCCACTCGGACTTGACCCAGGATTAAAATCAGATGCAATTGCAATCGCACAACCTGCATTAATCAGCGCTCGCGCTGGCTGAAAAGGCATTCTTAAGAAATAAGCTGCAGTAGGCAATAAAGTTCCGATGGTATTGGATGAAGCAAGTGCTGTAATTGCATGTTCATCTATCGTTTCGAGATGATCAACAGATAAAGCGCCTACTTGTACCCCTGCTTCTACCCCTTTTGAGACATTTAATTGATTGGCATGGATCTTTGGAACCAACCCAATTGCTTTTCCAGCTTCACAGATCTCAATGGTTTCTTCTGCACTAAAAAATCCTTCCTCACAAAACACATCTATATAATCTGCCAGCTTTTCTTTTTCGATGATTGGAAGCATTTCATTTTTAATGAGGTTGATATAACCTTGATGGTCTTCTTTGAATTCTATCGGATAGGTATGTGCTCCCAGAAAATTGGCTTTGATAGGAATTGGCGACGCCTCTTTTAATTTTTTAATGACACGTAGCATCTTCAATTCTCCTTCCACTGTAAGTCCATAGCCAGATTTGATCTCAATGGCACCAGTTCCTAAGGCTATTAATTCAGTGAGTCTTTCCCAAGCTGTATCAAAAAGTTCAGCTTCAGAAGCATTGCGTAGTTTATCAGCTGAATTTAAAATCCCTCCTCCATTTGCAGCAATTTCTGCATAGGTTAATCCTTTTATCTTATCTACAAATTCGGATTCTCGGCTAGTCGCAAAAACAAGATGGGTATGACTGTCGCACCAACAAGGTAATACAGAAGCACCCTTTGCATCATAGATCTCAAAATTTTCACGCTGTTTTTGAATATCTCGCATAAAACCATAATTCAAAATGATGCCATCTTCAATTTCTAAAAAAGCATTTTCAATTATCGGCAATTCAGACAAAGCAACACCTCTCAACAAAACATTTTTAGTTCGAACATTAATGAGTAAATGAATGTTGATAATAAGGAGTTTCATAGCAGCAAATTAAAGAGAAAGAATGGTATGTCCGTTAAAAAGCATGTATTTTCAGGTATGATTTCTACGCTCACAATTGTTAGATATCCAAAATGGTTGGCATGGGCTGGTTTTTTATCCATGGCCATTTTTAGATTACCACTTTGGCTCAACCGCAATATTGCATTTTGGAAATTAATGGGCTCAGGTAAAAATGGAAGTTTTGATAAAACGCCTGACTTTAGACAGTGGGCCATCATCTGCAGTTACCCTGATTTTGATCAAGCAATATTGGATCAACAACTAAATGATCATGATCTTCTTTTGAAGCAGGTATATGGTTCATTCATTGTTGGTTGGTGGCGTTTTTGGCATTGTGAAAAATGGACTATCCTACTCGAAGCTATTGAAGGACATGGTTCATGGGATGGCAAAGAAGTTTTTGGGGAATTAGCAAAAAACACAGACTACGATGGACAAATCGCAATTCTCACACGTGCCACGATCAGATTAAATAAATTAAATCAGTTCTGGTTAAATGTAGCTCCTGTGGCTTCCCGTTTGAATGAGGCGAAGGGATTTATTTGCTCTTTTGGTATTGGTGAGGTTCCTTGGGTGAAACAAGCCACATTTAGTATTTGGGAATCAAAAACAGCCATGCGCGATTTTGCTTACAAAATGCAAGAACATGCAACAGTGATCCAGAAAACAAAAAAAGAAAATTGG
>CAIYAG010000357.1 GCA_903924075.1 uncultured Bacteroidota bacterium
ATTTCAGCCTCGCTCCTGCGTTTATAGGGCTGGCTACTTTTGGGACTCCGTTTAGACTTGTTTGGCACTTTGACTGTCATTCTGAATAGTTTTTTGACAAGCTATTTCAGGACTAGACATATAGAAACTGAGTTTACCAGTTGATGAACAACGATAATCATTTCTGCCTGTAGTGCTGTCTAATAATACACCTCTGTTTTCTAGATCAGTAGCAGCCGAAATGGCTTTAATTAACCGAGCAGCGAGCGTTCTGTTAGCTGATTCTAAAGAATCTCCATAATGTATATATCCCCAAACAGCATTTCTTTTGGTACCACCGTTGTTATGTACTGCAATTAATACTTGTGGATGATGTTTATTGGCTTCTTGTAATTCAAATGCATAACCCGATATTTTGCCATCAACAATGGCTGATGTTTCGCTTATAGCAGTGTTACTTCCTACATTAGCATGATGCACATTACTTTCTCCAAAACTCCACACTTTATATTCCTCTAAATGTGGATTGGTTTCCATGGCGGCTTCAACAATCGCATTACAAGTTGCAGCTTCACTGAAATCAACTCCTGTATTTGTTTGGTGAGATGGCTGCCAAACTATCACTGGTAACTTTTTAAATATATCACCATCATCAGAATAAATTTGAAAAGATTTCCCTATTTCATTATTCGATCCCCTTTTAACGGCCGATTCAAAATTCACCGTGATGGTTTTGCCGCTCGAATTATTAACAACAAATCCTTTTTTGAAAGCTCTTTTAAAAACTCCCTTTTCTATTAATTGTTTATCACTTAATGGAGAACCTAGTTTTAAATCCCAAAATGGAAACCAATGGTGTAAATGGTAATGATCACCATATAATGTATAACCATTAGAATGAATTAGCGAGAAAGTGGTTGTATTTCTCATTCGCTTCAAATCAGGATCGCCAACACAGTTTACCTGCTCACCCATCATATCAACGACATTTATTTTTGGAGATCGAACTGATTGTTCCCACAATGGAAGTGCATCCGGATTATTTGTTTTATAACATTCCAGATAGGCGCCATTGATATATTTTGCTCGTTCTGCATCATATTTATAGTTGGCATTGGTAATGATTAAATATTTGTCGCCTATCACATCTCTTAACTTTTTAAAGAAGCCTGCGGAGGGGCCAAACCAGTCTAGGAATACACCATCATATACACCAGATTCTACCATGTATTTTGCCTGTTGTAATAAATGATTTACCAGATTAATATTATTAGTATCTAAAAAATATCTTGGCAATGCCATTTTATCTCCAGTTGCCAGAACCCGGTTCCCTTGTGCATCACGTTTCCAAAATTCATGATCTGCGGGTAATAATGAATCCATATAATCGCGCCAGCGTAATTCAGCTAGCATAACCATGTTAGGATTTTTGGCAAGTGCTTCTTTTCTATTTTCTAATGCCTCAGTTAAATTTGAAAAGCTTTCGCCTAAGGCAGGATATTTACCACTCCAGTTTGCCCCAGCTATTCGATCCCCAAGTTTTGATTTTTCTTTGCCGATACTTTCCCAACTTAGATCGTGATGCGTAATTTCTTCATTGCGTTTATTATCGTTAAAATCAATGCAGTTACCCCATGGCCTTACAATAGAAGGGAAATTATGACCAGCTACTCTTTCTGCAATAGATTTTGAAGAACTTGGAATGTTATTACTTTGACAAAATACTGATTGTCTTATTGAAAAGAAGCAAATCATTGAAATACACAGTATAAATCTGACCTTCCTATACCTATTTATCATGCTAATTTGATAAGCTATAAACGATTATATTCTCACACTAAATGTATTATATTTACCCCACTTTATTTTGAGCATTTACAATGAGTACAACGATTCAATTAAGTTTTTAACAACGAGTAATACTATTTATACGATTTAAAAATACAATCATTGAGAAAAAGAATTATTAAAAAGCTTAGTATTATCATTCCAGCCTATAATGAAGAAAAAACCATCGCGTTTATCATCGATAAAGTGAAAACTGTTGATTTGATCAATGATATTGAAAAGGAGATCATTATTGTAGATGATTGTTCAACTGATAATACAAAGGAGGTCATTAAAGGCTATATGGATTTGCACCCTGCAGTAAATATCCAGTATTTCAAACATGATAAAAATTATGGGAAGGGCGCTTCATTGCATACTGGCATTAAAAATGCAAATGGAGATTTCCTCATCATTCAGGATGCCGATTTAGAATATGACCCGGATGAATATAATACCTTATTAAAACCAGTTGTTAATGGTTTTGCTGATGTTGTTTATGGATCTAGGTTCATAGGCGGAAATCCACACAGAATATTATTCTTTTGGCATACCATCGGCAATAAGTTTCTGACCACCCTGAGCAATATGCTTTCGGATATGAATTTGACAGATATGGAAACCTGTTACAAGTTATTTGATACTAAATTGATCCAATCAATTACACTCAAAGAAAAGCGTTTCGGATTTGAACCTGAAGTCACTGCTAAAATCAGCCGAATTCCTGAAATACGTATTTATGAAGTAGGGATATCTTATTATGGTCGAACATTTAAAGATGGCAAGAAGATCAATTGGAAAGATGGGATCAGGGCTCTTTATTGTATTTTTAAGTACAATCTTTGAACTACTTAATTTAAAAGGATGATTGATAGTAAAAAAACGTTTGAAAAAATTCTACAAAATTTGAGATTCAAGAAAGTCTTAAAATACCTGAAAGGAGATGTTTTAGATTTTGGTGGGAATAATGGAGAATTATCTGCCTACGTAAAAGGAAGTTATACATTGGTGAACTATGATCATTCTCCCATGTATCATAAGAAGTTTGACACAATTGTATTATTGGCAGTTGTAGAACACATTGAAGTTCCAGAAGTTCATGAGATCTTTAAAAAATTCAAGAACGCCCTTCAGCCTGATGGATGCATTTTTTTAACAACACCAACTCCTGCATCAAAAAATATTTTAGAAATGCTTGCTTGGCTTCATATCCTGGATAAACAAAATATTGAAGAACATAAACATTACTGGAATAAAGAAGAATTAGCATTCCTTGCTCAAGATGCAGGCTTTGAAATGGTTGAATACAAAAAGTTTCAATTTGGATTTAACCAATATGCAATAATGAAACATCAATAATTCGCTTCTACTTGTAACATCCAATCAAACTCCAATTCTTCTATTTCTTAAGGAAGAATCTACCATCAGCTATTCCAACGTTAACTGCTCTGATGAGGATGCTGTGAAAAAACAAGAAAAACTGTTAAATATGAAATAATAGGTATGTTTTGACGTTATATGCTGGTTATTTCGATCTGATAATGCGAATTACTTGGATAGAATTAACAGACATAGCCCTTAAAATACTTTAAAAACTTCCTAATTTTGGTTTGTAAAATCAATTAAAAGGGAGCTTTTTTATTCAAGGTTATAAACCAAGTTGTACTTACAAAACTTAATGTATAAAATATTGAAAACCACTGATCAATTTAATAGATTTTCATTTGCAGTGCTTTTGGTAGCAATATTTATCATTGTAGCTTGTAAAAAAGGAAATGGAGATGATCCTACACCTGTACCCCCTGTAACTCCTCCTCCACCAACTACTCATAGCTATTCTAAAACCTATAATGTTGGAACTGGAAGCGGCGATTTAACAATTGATGGGAGTGTAACAAAATTTCTTGCAAATTCTTTAATAGTCATTAATCCTGGAACTTATCAGACAATCAATATTATACATTTGGATAGCGTAACTATTCAAAATGGTACAGCTGCAGTTATCATGGATGGCACTTCCAATATGTATGCAGGTATCAATTTTTCCAATTGTTCAAACGATACGATCACAAGAAATCCTGATATTGCTGCTACTGTTCCTTTTGGTTTTATTTGTCAGAATAATATTTATAGACCAACAACTATCACCGGGGTAAATAAAAATATGTTGTTTGAATATTTGTCCTATTCAAATATTGGTGATTATACAATTAGCATAACAGACAATGCGCTAAAAGTCTGGGATGGAACTGACGCTAGTTTGCAAGGCATCAATTTAAAATTTAAGAATTGCAAATTTGATAATTGTAATTCTTCGATTTTTGAGGTATATGGTGATATTACAAAATCAGCTATCACAGGTTTACAAAGGAATTTTGAAGTGGGATTTTGCACATTTACCAATTCTAATGGTGGAGACCTTTGTGTAGGTGGTGCAGTTGATAAGTTCAGTGTGCACGATAATTATTTCAGCAATATCAATAGCACTAATAATAATGATAATGGTTTATTCCATATGATTGGGAATGGAGATTTCTATAAAAACTATGCCACAAATTATCAGGGACATCTAATGCGATTATGGAGCATTAGCTTTGGCCAAACACCAGAGAATTGTCTCATTTATGATAATATTAGCTTCAATTCTAGAAAATACAGTCCATTTGAATGGCAATCTACTGAAGGGTTGAATGTGGTTGCCGCCCCAAATACTACTTACTGTAATATCAGATTGAATAATAATACTGCAGGCAACTTAAACACCTCACAGACTACCGCTTTTGATGCATGCCTAGTAGATAATTATTCTATGCCAGCAGGCTCTACTCAAGAAGTGTATAATAATTTATTATACAATTGTTTTGTAAGCACCAGTTTAGGTAATAGAATTTTTCAATGGACATCAACTGCGTATGAAGCTCAGCTAGTGACATTAGGAAACAGATATTATACTTCTTCGATCAATGCCGGATTTGATGAAACTAACCTTGTATTATTAAATAGTTCTCCTGCAAAAAATGCTGGTGTTTCAGGGCATTTAATTGCGCCTTTTGATTACCATCAATTACCTTTTAATACTTCCAACCCTAGCATTGGGGCTGTACAATAAGCACAATTATAAGTTCATTTTTTTGAGTTCGCTGACGGCATAATTACAAGCCCTAGCTGTTAAAGCCATATAGGTTAATGAAGGGTTTTGGCAACTTGCAGATGTCATACAACTTCCATCGGTAATGAAAACATTTTTAGCTTCATGCATTTGGTTGTGTTCATTTAGAACAGATGTTTTAGGATCCCTTCCCATGCGAACAGTTCCCATTTCATGAACGGCCGATCCTGGTGGGTTTCTAAAGTCTACTTTTTTAATATTTTTCATGCCCGCTTTATCCATCATTTCAAGAGCAGATTCAATACCATCATTTCTCATGGCATTTTCATTTTCACCAAATTCCATTGATATATGAATGATCGGCTGAGACCAATTATCAACCTTATTTTTGTCTAGATAGATTCCGTTTTTTTCATAAGGGAGGGTCTCTCCATAAGTACCCAAGGTCATTTGCCAAGGTCCCGGATTTGAGAGTTTTTGTTTTAATGAAACGCCAAATTCTTCATCGGCGCAGTTCACATCTTTCCATCCCAATCTTTCCCCAGCTCCCTGATATCCAAATCCCCGTACATAATCTTTCCGTTGTGTTTGACCGTTCAGATTTCTGAATCGCGGAATATAGACTCCTGCTGGTCTTCTACCGGAATAATATTTGTCTTTTAATCCTTCATGTTCACCAGTAGCACCTGAAAAATTAAAATGATCCATCAGGTTCCTACCCACTTGACCACTTGAATTTCCTAATCCATTAGGAAATCTTTTTGATACCGATTTTAAAAGGATACTGGCAGTTCCGATGGTGGAAGCGTTGATGAAAATAATTTTAGAATAATATTCTGTTACTTTTTTGGTTTCTGCATCCATTACGCGAACCCCAGTTACCTTGCTCTTTGCATCATCATAAATAATTTCAGTTACAATGGCGTTGGGGATTAATGTAAGATTGCCCGTAATAGCTGCAGCAGGTAAAGTTGCGGCATTGCTGCTGAAATAGCCACCAAATGGGCAGCCGCGTTCACAAAGGTTTCTCGCCTGACAAGGGCCTCTTCCATCCCATCCCCTTGATAAATTAGCAACTCGAGCAATGGTTAAGATCCTATCGTTGTAATGTTTTTTTAGTTGTTTCGAAAAATCCTGTTCCACGCAATTCAACTCAAAAGGTGGTAAATATTTACCATCGGGCAAATGTGGTAAACCTTCTGGTTGTCCACTTACTCCAATATAAGTTTCTACATAATCGTACCAGGGTGCAATATCCTTATACCTGATTGGCCAATCCACACCATGACCATCTTTTGCATTTGCTTCAAAATCAAGATCACTCATGCGATAGCTTTGCCTACCCCAGGTCAATGATCTGCCACCAACTTGGTAACCCCGTGCCCATTTAAATGGTTTATCCTGTATATAGGGATGTTCTTTATCGTTTACGAAAAATTGCTTTTGTGTTTCTTCTTGAGTGATGATCCGGTGGGGGAAATCCCATGGGTTCATCATAGCGGTTTTGTAATCTTTGATGTGTTCAACATTTGGACCACGTTCTAAAACCAGCGTTTTAAGTCCGTTCTGGCAGAGTTCTTTTGCAGCCCAACCGCCGCTAATTCCAGAACCCACTACTATCGCATCGTAATTTTCCATTTTTAATGAGAATTTTTATTTGGTTGCCCAGGTTCTTTGATTAGGTTCAAGAGGAATACATCCACTGTATTTTCCGGGAACCATCGAATAGGATAAACCTAGCGTAGCACCGAGTTCAGAAGTACAATAAGCATGCGTTGTATATTCAGCAAGTGTTGTATAGAATGATTTGCCAAGATATTTGTTTTGAGCTTTTCCGATAATTCCTTTAGTAGTTTTTCCTTTCTCTTGAAAATGCCGAAGTACAGTAGCTTGCTCCTGCGGCGTACAGTCTATATAACTTTTATGATAGGTAGAAGAACAATAACTGATTAAATCCTTTAACCCATCAATAAATTTATTTTGCGATGGTTTTGTAGTGCACTCCTTTAATAATACCAATATGGTTTCACCAACCCCAGCCTCTTTTGCTCCTGGAGTATCTGTCTTAGGTATAATGGTCTCTGCTAATGCGTCTATTAAGGGCTTTTGATTAAAAGCAAAATCTAAATCTGGGGTTTTAAACCAACTATAGGTTTTGTAAGATGAAACTGTTAAGGTAGCACCCCCTGTTATTAATAGAATATTTCTTAAAGCTTTTCTTCTATTCATTTTCTTACTTTAAAAGTATTAAAATTAGGAGGGAATCACAACAATTGTCACATACTAAATTAATTAATATTCCTAACATTCACCAAATAATGTTACCCGTTGGTTCATCACTTAATTAGGAAACTGCTGTCGAATAATTTTATGTTTTAGCTATGATATTTTTTCTTGAATTAACCCAGGCGTGACGCTTTTTCTCTATTGGTCTATCAAGATAGATATAAGCCAAATAAGAAGTAATTGCAGTGATAATAAATATGGCAACAGCATATCCAAACTTAACAATAGAACTAGGATGATCAAGAATTAAAACATAATAAGCTTCGATCCATACCCAATGACATAAATAAACAATAAAAGATAGGTCGCCCAATATTTTATCCTTTGGTGTGGTTTTAATATATACAGAATTGATCAATGTTGGAATTGAGAAAATGACCAATAATAGTGTAATGAAATTGAAATATGCTCCATCCTCCATTAGCGCATGGTGTAAAGAAGATAAGGTGTAGTTGAATAACAGTATCAATATAAAGACTGCAGCAGAGAAAACTTCCAGCTTTTTAGGAAAAATCAACTTATAGTTATACGCCAAAACTCCAAAAAGAAATAAGAAAATATAGGGTAATCCGTTGTATTCAAATTGTGTTTTATAATTTAAAATAATAAAAACAGTGATACAGAAAAACAGGATCGTAAGTAAAATCACATTTAGCTTATTCTTTTTAATGAGTAATGCAACAAAGGGGAACAGAAGGTAGAAGAGGATTTCTACTTCTAGCGACCAAGATGGACCTAAAATCCGATGTTTAGGAAATGCATTGCCAAGTATAAAGAGGTTAGAAGAAAATGCCGATAATTTTGGCCAAAAATCAAGAGACATAATGATGGATGGAAAATCTGGATAGAATTGAAGGGTTACAATTACTCCCACGATACTAAAGAAATAGAACATCGGAAAAATGCGCCACAAACGACTAATGTAGAAAACAGTGATCTTATTTTCTTTTAAGGAATACTTCTTGTCGTACATTAATGAAATCCAATAGCCACTCAGAATAAAGAAACCACAAACGGCATATTTTCCCAGCATAAAAAAACTGCTAAAGTGCGAGATAACAACTAGTAGTGCTAATATAAATCGAACTAATCCAGGTCGCATTTTAATGTTTTTGCTTTAAATATATTTAAAGTTACAAAGAATACCTAGTAGCGGGTATTTGCGATCTAGCTTGTATTACTACATTTATAAAAATTATCATATCCAACACAGTCATATGAAAATAATAGTACTTATAATTGGTATAATCGGTATTGTCTCATGCAACAACCAGGAAAAGCTGCGTACACTTGATTCCAATGAAATATTTCCATTAAAAAAAGGTAATCAATGGGTGTACGAAGCGGATGTAAAATACCATGATTCTGTAACCGATTCATTGCTTGAGAAAAAAATGCAATGGACGATGGAAGTGGTAGACACCATTCATCACGCACCCTTTTTTGCTGCTGTGATCAAAGGATTCCCCACCGATTTGGTTTGGTATGGCGGAAAGGCTGAAAGGAGTAATTTTGTTTTATTACAAGACAGCAATAAAATTTATCTCTGCAGTTCAGATTCATTAGAAAGTTTAATTACTTATATAAGAAGTCAGAAAGACTCATTAATCGATCTACGCGATAGTCAGGATATGCTCTTTGACTTTCCGTTAACAAAGGGTAAGACCTGGGGAGCTGATCCAGAAATGCCCCAAAGAGCGGATAGTATGTATGCCTGGGTAGTTAAAAAACCTGCAACAGATACAAGCGCTGCAGAAATACAATACATGACCAATCCAGATCATAGTATTTTTCAATTTCAACCAGGAGTTGGAATCACAGGCTATTATTACCAACACCATGGAACGGTGATGGAATTAAAAATGAAATTGATCAAAAAGATCCTGCATTAATTCAGTGCTTACAGCCGAATATTTTTAGCAGACTCTTTACGCATCACATGCATGGGAATGGCAACACCAATTGCTAAAGACATGATAATGAATAATGTTTTTGCACCGTTATTAATGGTTTCAGAAAGGATCGTATTATAATCTGTACCAATAGTGCCAGTTAGCTTTATTAAACCCAACATGGTGCGATAAGCAAATACACCCGGGATCAGTGGTATTACTGAAGGGATGGCGAAGATCATAGGTGGTACGTGTCTGGCATGTGCTATGGGGATACTTAAAATGCCCACTACCGATGCGCCTATAAAAGAGGCCAGCACAACACTTACCGACATTTGTAACAAACTGAATTTTATCATCACTCCAATTGCACCACCGATCCACAATGCAAATAAAGTGCGCGGTGGTACATTAAATAAAATACCAAACCCTAGCGCGGCCCAGCCACTCCAAAATGCTTTACTAAGTATTAAGATCCATTCCATAATTGTTAGTTCAAATTGTAAATGATCATTGCAACTAAAAGTCCGAATGCAATTGCCATTGAAAACATCAAGGCATTTACGCCTCTCACAATTCCGTTTAAAATATTGCCATCAATTAAATCTGTAAATGAATTGATCAATGGCACACCTGGAATTAAAAACAAAACTGATGTTGCAAAAGCGTGCTCAAAACTGATGTTTAACCCGGCTTTAATAAATGCTCCTGCAAATAGGGATGCAACTAATGAACCAAAAAAGACACAGAAATAAGGATTGAATTTCCTTTTGATGGCTTCCTGCCTTACAAACAAACCACAAAAGGTTGCTCCAAAGGCAATGAACATTTCTGGTAGCTTTCCTCCAAATGAAAAACAAAATCCTGCACCTGCAAGACTCACAAAAAGTAAAATGATGATCCTTGGATAATGAGGTAACGCCAATAATGCGGTTAATTTATCTCTCACCTGTTGAATTGATAAATCTTCTTCAACTGCTTCCCAACTTAATCTACTGATTCCTGAAATTGTCTTAAAGTTAACACCCTGCGAAGGAGTACTGCGCATTCCATTGAAAATAACATGCTCATCTTCTATGTTGAGTGTGAGTGAGATTGATTTTGGAGCGATGGATATATGTGCATCATATTGGTAAGCAGTTGCTAACCTTCTCATAGTAATTCTGATTCTGCTGCAACTTGCACCAGAACTTAAAAGAGAAACTCCTACATCTAATAAAAGTGATCCCAACTCTTTTGCTTCTTTTACTTTATGCTGTTCCATCAAAAAAATCTTGGCGATTTAAGAATATACTGCAAAAGTAGACTTATTTAATTTGTAGCGATCATTTCCATCCTTGATGCATGCATAGATAGAAATCTTTGATTATTTTTTCTCTATCAAAATTTTCCCACACAATTATTTTATGCTTGCTGTTGGGTTGATCCACCCATTTCTTGTCGACCATTGTTGGACAAGGAATCGCCGATGACTTTGCCCAACTCGCATCTTTTACGATTGCTACAGCAGCCATATCAAAAAGGGCCCTCGATGGAGGGTTGCCATAAAATTCTACGTTTTCAAATAAGTTGATTGAGTATTCGCCAAAAGAATAGAATTCACCACCGTGTCTTCCAACAATTGGTGAAGAGATTTTGGGTCCAGCCCCTTGCATGTTTTTGATGGCTTCCTCTTTAGTAACACTTACTGCATCTGTACCTGTTTTTTTCCCGTACCGCACTGTAACCATTTCAAAATCTATATTCGATTGAAGAACATAATTCATCGATGGAATATCGTTCTCTAAATTATATTCTCCAGGGTCAGGATAATTTCCGCCCAACCAAACTAACCGGATATTTTTTACTATCGAAGGATCTTTCTTTAGGGCGAGTG
This sequence comes from uncultured Bacteroidota bacterium, assembly GCA_903924075.1. Lineage (GTDB taxonomy): Bacteria > Bacteroidota > Bacteroidia > Chitinophagales > Chitinophagaceae > Sediminibacterium. The sequence continues at coordinate 10,970 of CAIYAG010000357.1, forward strand.
CGATATTGGTGAGTTTACCTACTGCAATAACAACTAGCTTGTCTTTCGTATGTTTTTTCGCTTCCTGTATGATGCATTCAACCGCTTTGTATCCATCAAATTGAAGATTTGATAATTCTTTTTCAATGGCCTCAAAGTTTCCATTGGCGCCTCTGAATAATGGAATTTTGTCTGCTACTTTGCAAAGCTTCATGATGCGTTCTGCTTCTGTATATTGGGCTTCGATATTCCCACCATTATAGGTTGCGTTTACGGTAACCGCTTTTGTATCGAAGATCTTGTTATTAAAAAACAAATAAGCCATCGCGTGTTGATCGTCTAACTCATTATTCGCGTCTGTGTCAAAAATAACAGACATCCGTTCAGTATCTTTTCTGCTTTTTTGAGCTGCACTTTGAATTCCCAGTGAAATTAGAATAGCAAAACCAGTGAAGATCAATATAAAAGATTTCTTCATAAAGCAGTTGATGAGGTCTTTCTAAGATAACTCATATTTCTCAGGAACCCATTATTTCTAGCTGCTATTTGCTCGTTTTTACGATTTCGATCTTGCCATTCATCAGTACTTTGGCAACTGATTGAGTGGCCGACTTAATTTTTACAGTGGTTACTTTTCCTGCATTCCAGATCATGTCAATTTCATAATTGCCTCTAGCTCTTAATCCCTTTACTTCGCCTGAAGGCCAAGCTTTAGGAAGGGCTGGTAATAATTCGATATAGTCGGAATTGGATTGAACAAGCATTTCAGCAACTGCTGCTGCGCCACCAAAATTTCCATCGATCTGAAAAGGTGGATGCGCGTCAAATAAATTAGGATAGGTACCACCACCGTTATTGTAGTTTTCTCTAATCTCATCTGGTGCTACATACCTCAATAACTCTCGATACATTTTATAGGCATGATCGCCATCTTTTAAGCGTGCCCATAAATTAATACGCCATCCCTTCGACCAACCCGTTGTTTCATCACCTTTAATTTCTAGCGTTCTCTTTGCTGCTGCAGCAATCAAAGGAGTTTTATCAGTTGTGATATGTGTACCCGGAAATAAGCCATATAAATGGCTTTGGTGGCGGTGTTTAGGGTCTGAATCCTCCCAATCGTAAAACCATTCTTGTAGATTTCCTTTCTTCCCAACCTGGTAAGGATGTAAATTATTCAATGCGGCATTTACTTTAGAAGCAAAATCATTGTCGTTCTTTAACACTTGCTGAGCAGCAACAATATCTAAAAATAATTCTCTGATCATAGCCAGGTCTGCAGTACCACCAAACATGGTTGCACCAACAAATCCGTTTGGTAGTTTATAGGTATTTTCAGGAGAAGTAGAAGGTGAAGTAATATATTGCCCACTACTATCTTTTACCAACCAGGCCAAACAAAATTCAGCTGCCCCCCGCATTAAGGGATAGGCTTTGTGTTCTAAGAATTCTTTATCCTGCGTGTATAAATAGTGTTCCCATAAATGTGCAGATGCCCAAGTGCCACCCATTGCCCAATTGGCCCAGCTAGGATCTCCATTGCCAAAATTGCCCACTGGATTTGACATGGCCCAGATATCTGAATTATGATGCGTTACCCATCCCGGCATATTGTAAAACGTTTTTGCCGTGATCTTACCAGTTGTTGCAAGGTTACCGATGAACTGTAAAAATGGTTGATGCATTTCTGAAAGATTGGTATTCTCTGCTAACCAATAGTTTTCCTCTGCATTAATGTTCATGGTATAGTTGCTCGACCATGGGGGCTGTAAATAAGGATTCCACAATCCCTGTAAGTTAGCGGGCACAGCAGTTGTACGCGAACTGCTGATCAATAAATACCGGCCGTATTGAAAATAGAGGGTTTCTAAATAAGGATCCAGAGCACCTGTTGCATACCTCTTTAAACGTTTATCTGTGGGAAGATTTACCGTGTCTTTATTCGCTAGTTTTAACTGAACGCGATTAAAAAAGCTTTGATAATCTTTGATATGTTGTTTTCTGATCTCAGTCCATCCTTTTTGATAAGCTGCATTTAATTGACTTGATGCAATGGCCACATTATCTAACCCCTTTGTTGCAGGATCTTTATCAAAACCATTAAAGCTGGTAGCCATCGAAACATAAATGGTTGCTTCAGTAGCATCAGATAAACTTAAAGTAGAATCTGATGTAGATACCGTTCCGGTGTTGGATTGAATTTTTATGTTGGCTGAGAAGCGCGTGCCTTTTTTGGGATCGAAAACTATAGCGTTCGCAGTTTTTTGTACATAACTTGGATCAGCTTTTACTGGTGCAACTCCTTGTATGGTGATGCTATTATTGTTGGTTGATTTTTGAAACTTCAACAAGGATTCAAAATGAATCGTGAATCCGAGAGCTCCCGCTTTTTTACTGATCAAATGAATCGCAAATATTTTATCCGGATTGGAAACCAAATATTCTCTTTCGATGATATTGCTGTTTGATGTGGTTTTTACTTTTGCAACTGCTTCATCAATATTTAACTCACGGTAGTAATCGTTGATAAATGGATCATCATTCATTTTAATAAATAATGTTCCCAATGGGGCGTAAGACTCAGAAAACTTGCCCTGTAATTTTTTGATGAGTTGCTCTGCTTTCTTATAATTTTTTTCCTCTAATGCTTTTCTTACGGCAGGTAAATTTTTGTAAGCTTGCGGATTCAAATTAGCATTCACTGGCTCTCCAGACCAAAGTGTTAGATCGTTCAAATAGATTTTGTCGGTAGATATTCCTCCAAATACCGTTGCGCCCTGCATGCCATTACCCAAAACCATGGTCTCTTCGAAATAATTGGCTGGACTTTCATACCACAATTTTAATGGAGCCTGAATTTTTGTAGCAGCTACAACAGGTGTTGGCGCTGGAGCAGGTGTTGGTTTCTTGGCTTGCTTCTTTTGAGCAAATAGTAATACAGGGAAAGCAATGGCAATTACGGCCAATAAATATTTATTCATAGATCTATTAAATGGTAGTGATGTTTTTGTAACTGTCGATATATAGCTGTTCTACTTTTGTTCTAGCCCATGGGGTTTTGCGCAGAAATTTAAGACTCGATTGTATGCTTGGATTATCCAAAAAACAATTGATACGGATGCGCCTTCCTAGTTCCTCAAATCCATAATGGTTCACAAGAAATGTAACGATCATTTCGAGGGTTTTGCCATGCAAGGGATCAGGGCTCTTCGTTTTTTCCATGGGACAAAGATAATTGTACTGCTATCTTGAATTGCAAATAGTTAGTAATTCATCAACCTGCATAGATATACCCACATCCATGTTCCTGTGCCCTACCTAGGGCCCAAACACCTGATGGTACCAGTTGAATACCTGGAAGCAGGTGATTGATCCATTCTGTATAAACCTCTGCTGGATTCATATTCAATTTCTCTGCGAGGGTTTTGGTTAATTTTTTCGTTGCTAAATCGCAGACACAAAATAAACCTCCCCTTGCCTGAAGTTGTTTTACACCTTGTACAGATGGCAGGGGAAAATCTCCTGGCTTTGGTTCGAAATAAAGATTTCTCAAACTAGGTTTTTGCGTAAGTCCGTCATTGATTTTTAATACAGTTCCTAATTGATACTTTTCCCAAATAGTATCATCGAAAGCTAATGCACTAGCACCATGCCTAAAAACGGTCATGGCAGTGATGTCTTTATCCTTGCTGCCAGTTTGATTATTAGATTCATAATAGGCCCAGTTCCAGATCACGGGTAGTCCATTGTTTGGCATAGCACCATCATACACAATGCGATGTTTCCCCTTAATATTTTTAAACCAATCCTCTGCATTATCTAACTGAGAAGGAAAGAAACGATTGTCATTAGCAAAGAGTGGGTTGGTTAATATAGATAAACTACTTGCGGTAACACCCATTGCCATGGCACTGATGAAATTTCTCCTTGTATTTGGTGTATTCTCTTTCATAATCTTTAATCATTAGCCTATGTAATATAATATTTTCTCTAATTGTTTACTTTCAGTTCAACTGATATCTTTGCCTACAGATCGAAAACCAATGCAAATGCGTGATGTTCTAAATAAATGGGGAAAGGAAAAAACAGCCTTTGTTTTCTTGATCGATTTTGAATGCAAAAAGCCTTTGTGCTGGAAATTGGATGATGCTACCGCTCCATTTAAAATAAATTTTCAAGGTATTCGAAATTTCAAAGGGGAAAATGAGTTAGGTTCTTTTTCAAACCTTAGCTTAATTAAGTACCCGATTAGTCTTGATGCATACAAAGCAAAATTTGATAAAGTGATTGCTGAGTTAACTTATGGTAATAGTTTCCTTGTTAACCTCACCGCATCAACGCCTATTGAAATTGATCTAAGTTTAGAAGAGATCTTTTATCGAGTTCATTCTAAATATAGTTGCTGGCTTAAAGGCGAATTCGTTTGTTTTTCTCCAGAAACATTTATTAGCATTAAAAATGGACACATCTATTCTTATCCAATGAAAGGAACAATTGATGCAACCATCACAAATGCTAGAGAACTTCTTTTGAACGATCAAAAGGAAATTGCCGAACATGCTACGATCGTAGATTTGATCAGAAATGATTTGAGTTTAGTGGCTGAAAATGTAACCGTTTCTAAGTTTCGATTTTATGAAGAAATTAAAACACAAGCTGGAATAATAGGGCAGATCAGCTCTGAAATAATGGGAAGCCTACCATCTAATTACCATGAACAAATTGGAGATATCTTATTTAAACTATTGCCCGCAGGTTCTATTTCTGGCGCGCCGAAGCCAAAAACTGTAGAGATCATACAAAAGGTAGAACAGGATGAAAGGGGCTATTATACAGGTGTTGCAGGATATTTTGATGGAGAAAATTTAGATAGTTGTGTTTTAATTAGATACATTGAAGCGAATAAAATGTATAGAAGTGGTGGAGGAATAACCTTTCAAAGCAATCTTGTTGATGAATACAAAGAAATGATCGATAAAGTATATGTTCCCATTTTTTGAAACTATCCGTTATTGTAATGCTATGGCAGCGAATTTGCTTTTTCATCAACAAAGAGTGGAAAGAACTTTTGTGCGCAATGGTGTAGAAACTGGTTTTAATTTGATGTTAATCGATTTTAAAATGGAGGCTGAAAAAAATGGAGCGGTAAATGAAGGCGTTTATAAATGTAAAATTGCATATGACTTAAAGGGCAATTACGCTATCTCCTTTGATCCTTATCAGATCAGATCGATCAAGACATTCACGTTAGTTGATATTGGCAATAATGACTACTCATTCAAGTATACTGATCGTACCTGGATCAATAAGGCATTAGAATCTGTTTCGACCGACGAAATAATATTTATAAAAGAGGGAATTCTTAAAGATGGGAGTTATACGAACATTGTTTTATTTGATGGGAATGACTGGGTTACTCCGAAAAATCCACTCCTCCTTGGTACTAAACGGGCCTTACTATTAAGCGAAAAGAAAATCATTGAAAAAGATATTCGTGTAGAACAACTCAAAGAGTTCAAATCATTGAAATTGATTAATGCGATGATGTTATGGGAGGAATCTCCCACAATCGATCTAGGTTAAACTTTGCTGTCATAAATTATTTTGTTTATCTTAATGATGGCTTTTTAATTGTGAATTCCATAAACGATTGTCATGTCATCAAGAAAAAAATTCATCCAGCAGTCATCCCTGTTGATTGGCGGAAGCTTACTTGCATCTGCATTTGATAGTAAAGCTTTTACGATCATCAAAAATCGAATTCTTCCAAGTGATCAGCTCAATATTGGTGCAATTGGCATTAATGGAATGGGTTGGGCAAATACAAAGGCAGCTTTGAAAATACCAGGTGTTAATCTCATAGCTGTTTGTGATATAGACCGAACTGTGATTGATGCCCGATTAAAAGAATTATCTGCGACTAATTACGATACCTCAAAAATTAAGATCTATTCCGATTATCGAAAATTGTTGGATCAAAAAGATATTGATGCCGTAATTATTGGCACACCAGATCATTGGCATGCCCTGATTATGATCCATGCTTGTGAGGCGGGTAAAGATGTATATGTAGAGAAGCCTGTTGGTAATTCGATTGTTGAATGCAGAACCATGGTGGCTGCACAACAGCGTTATCGTAAAGTGGTACAAGCGGGTCAGTGGCAAAGAAGTCAGCAGCATTTTCAAGACGCGGTTGATTATGTGCATTCAGGTGTATTAGGAAATATTCGTACGGTAAAAGTTTGGTGCTATCAGGGTTGGATGCGTCCTCAGCCTATAGTGCCAGATAGTTTGCCACCAGCAGGAGTTGATTATCAGCAATGGCTTGGTCCGGCCGCCACATTGCCTTTCAATGCCAGTCGTTTTCACTTCCATTTCCGCTGGTTCTGGGATTATGCGGGTGGTTTGATGACAGATTGGGGGGTACACTTGCTAGATTATGCATTAATTGGTATGAAGGCCGATTTGCCAAAATCGATTGTTGGCTTGGGTGGCAAATTTGCTTATCCAGAATTAGCCGAAGAAACCCCAGATACCTTAACCACACTTTATGAATTTGATGGCTTTAATTTAGTTTGGGATTCAGCAATGGGCATCGATAATGGATCTTATAACCGCGATCATGGGATTGCATTTATTGGCAATAATGGCACCCTCATCTTAAACCGGGGTGGTTGGGAAGTGATCGAAGAACGTCAGGGTAAAAACAAAGTGAGTAAACCCTTTCAAAAAGCATCAGATAATGGCCTTGAAAAACACTGGGTAAATTTTGTAGACACAGTAAAGTTTAGAAATTTAATTGATTTGCGTTGTCCTATCCAAGCTGGTGCACATGTGGCAACCGTTGCACAAATGGGTAATATTTCTTATCGTTCAGGACAAAAACTATATTGGGATAAAAGTAATTCACGTTTCACAGACCAGTCGATCAATGATGCTTATTTATTAAAACAATACCATAATGGGTATTCGCTGCCAAAAGTATAATAACATCATTTCTTATTCCAGCTTTAGAACTCTACCAACGAGTTAGATAGTGTAATTAGAGAAATTACCACTAAAGCCCGAAGTAATACTAAAGAGGTTCATTGGAAAATATTTTTGCTAAAATATTTTCCAATGATAATTTGACCTAATATTGCAGGGCAAATTTGCTTGTACATGGATATCAGGGACAAAATCATTGAAGCCTCGCTAGCCCTATTCTTAAAGAATGGGATCAAGAAAATGACCGTTCAGAATTTGGTGAAGGAGATGGATCTTTCAACCAAAACGGTCTATAAGTATTTTGAGGATAAGGAAGACTTGTTGAAACAGTGCTTGATTGTTCATTATAAGGCAATAGGCAATAAAGTCAGCTCACTGGAATTTAACGCGCCAAACCCGGTTACTGGATTATTAAACTTGTGGCATGGCGCTTTAGAAATTGACTTTGGAGTTAACCATATTTTCTATCACGACCTCAATTACTATTACCCCGCGCTTCAGGATCTGATTATTAAAAAGACCTTTAGCAAGACATCTAGTATTCTCAAGAAATTTATAGAGGATGGAATAAAGGGAGGATACTTCCGAAAAGAAATACACCCGTTAATGATGATCGCTGTGATGGAAACGCTCTATGCAGCAATTACCCGCAGCGAAAAATTTAAGCATACAAAACTTGGTCCAGATGAAATATTAAAAAATTCTATGGAATTATTCATTCGTGGGCATTGCACAGAAAAGGGTTTAAAAGCAATTGAAAACAATCAACAATAAAATACTTAATAAATAGCAATGAAAAAATTTGGAAAGGTTTTGAAAATAGCAATTTTGTCTGTTATAGGTTTATTGCTCTTCATCATTATTGGATTGGTCATATTCTACAATATCAATTATAAGCCTACCGCATTACCAACTGAATTTACTTCCTTAACCACTCCTAAAAAACCGCAAGTAGATTTGGAGTACCCAGTGTTGTTGCCAGTGCCCAAAAAAACAGAATGGATCAGCGGTCATTTTTTACTGAGTGCTAATATCCATTTCTCTGCTCCTAAGGCTGATGTGACAATTATTAAAAACATTATCCAGACCCGATTAGATGTAGTTGCAAATGAACTGCCTGGATCAGGGATACAATTTTCAAAAAACAGTGCCCTTGCATCTCAGGCATATCGCTTATCGATCCTGCCAAATCAAATTTCAGTTGAATACAATGACTATAAGGGTTTGTTTTTTGCAATCACCACCATCAAACAACTAGCTAAACAAAGCAATAATGCAATACCATGTGTAAAAATTGAAGATAGTCCCGATCTCAAAGTTAGAGGAGCGATGTTGGATATTAGTAGAGGTAAGGTTCCTAAAATAGAAACCTTATATGAAATGGTTGATTTCCTGGCCGACTTAAAATACAACCACCTCGAATTGTACATTGAAGGGTTTTCGTTCGGCTATCCTTCCTTTAAAAATTTATGGGAGAAAACTGAGACCCCATTAAGTCCGGAAGAAATTAAATTATTGGATGCTTATTGCAAGGATCGATTTATTGAATTAGTTCCTAATCAAAATTCACTGGGGCATATGGATGCCTGGTTGGCCACAAATGAGTATAAGAATTTAGCAGAATGCCCCGAGGGATATAAGTTCATGGGTTTGATTACAATGAAATCAACAATGGCACCAAAGAACCCTCAAAGCTTGGAATTGGTAAAGAAAATGTCGGAAGACCTGCTTCCGAATTTTTCTTCCAATCAATTCAATGTAAATCTTGATGAACCTTTTGAATTAGGAAAAAGCAAAGATCATCCGATTAAAGATCCAAAGGAAATCGCAACAGTGTATATCGACTATACAAAAAAATTAAACAGTTATGTAAATTCTAAGGGTAAGAATATGTTGATGTGGGGCGATATCATTTCTAGAAACCCTGAATTTATTAATGAGATCCCCAAAAACATAACACTACTAGAGTGGCGATATGAATCTTTCCAAGACTATGATGCCATTTGCAAAAAATACCAAGAGTCTGGGCACCATTATATGGTTTGTCCGGGCACAAGCTCCTGGTCTGATTTTACAGGACGCACCAATAATATGATCGGTAATATTGATAATGCAGTAAAAGCAGGTGTTAAATATGGTGCTGATGGTATGTTGATCACCGATTGGGGAGATAAACCACATTTGCAATATTTGACAGTTAGCTATGCTGGTTTAGCCTATGGAGCTGCCTTGAGTTGGAATGCGAATTCAAATGCAAAAGAACAATTAGGAAATTATTTAAGTAAATCTGTATTGCAAGATCAAACTAATACTGCAGGCGATATTATTTTAAATCTGGGACGTTATAATCAGTTTGAAGAATACCCTATGCTTGCCGGTACAACAACTGGCTGGGCTTTGCGATTTGGGTTTATGGATAAAATGATGTCTGATGCCATTTTCCATAAATTTCAATCTGCCATTTTTGATTTGATGCCAATGGGTAGTAACGACAATGAATTGCTCCATAAAAGATTCGATCATCCTCAGGTATATAACCCAAATGCTATTATTCATTTTGTTGATGATTTAGACAAAGAGCTGGTTCAAAATAAAATTAAAAGAAAGGATAGCGCATTGATCATCGATGAATATAGGAATGCCGTTAAGATGATTAATCTCTGTGCCAATTTGAAGCAATACAATAATTATCACTTGCAGCAAACCGATCAACAAAACAAAACATTATTAACAGAAATGAAATCGCTATGTGCTAACATCATTCCTGAACATAAACGTTTGTGGTTGCTTAGAAATAAAAGCGGCGGATTAGATGGTAGTCTTGAAGCAATTGTACAAATTCAAACACAGGTAAACCAGAAACTTGACATGCTGGATAAAAACTTTATTGTAAGATGGGGCAATAGAACTTCCGAAAAAGTTATAACTGCAGCAGCAACAATATTTTTGCGCTAGCCCAAAAAATTAAAAGTCTGATTTTAATCCCAACGCTTTAATATATCCCTTGTTTGGGATGATATGTTCGTATTTGCAATTTTCAAGAAATTGATACCAAGCTTTTTTAGCCTGCTCCATTTGAGCGGGCTTATTTTTTCTGATCAACTCAAAACTGTTTCTGGCAGTATCTGCATACGCACTAATTAATTCGTAATTATCGGGTTGCTTGAAACTAACAATCCCTCTTGTGTTATTCATTTTTTTATAAGGCCAATAATGCCAGCCTATATTGTTCTGCTCTAAAAGTTTTCGAAAACTTTCAACCCATGCATCATCATTCTCTCCGGTTTCGCCACAATAGATTGGCACATTGTATTTGTTCCGAAAATCAATATAAGATTGAATTACATCGATCGTGGTTGGTGTCCAATATTTATGAAATTGATACACCAGCTTATCATCAAATGGTTTTCCGAAAGCAGAAAAATTGGAAGCCCATTGTGCTCCTTCTAAAAAGATCAAGTGGTTTTTATCAACCTTTCTGACTGCTGCTGTAACCTTTTTAAATAAAGGCTCTAACAAAGGATTTAAATGAGCTGTATCAAAAAAATGGGGAATGGGCTCATTGAAAAGATCATAGCCCATGATGGTTGTATTGTTTTTATAATGAGTAGCGATTTTTGTCCAGATACTACATAACAGATCCTGATCTTCTTTGCTTTCAAATAAAAATGGATACGCATAACTATCATCGATATTATCTCCTGTTTGTCCGCCAGGAGCTGCATGCATGTCTAAAAGCACCGTCATATTTTCTTCTTCACACCAGTTCACTACAGAATCCAACAAGGCAAAGCCCCTTTGAATTCCATTCCCGCCCATATAATATTCATCTGTAAATAGTCGATAATTGAAGGGCACACGAATTGAATTCATTCCAAGAACGTGCAGGTACCTGATGTCTCCTTTGGTAATATAGTTTGCGAGATATTGCTTCCAAAACTTTTGAGTTTCTGCTGGTCCGAATAGTTCAGAAAAAGCCTCATTGATCAATCTTGGAGAAGAGGTTCGGTCGAACTTAAACATATAACCTTCGGGATTCAACCAGTTTCCAAGGTTAGTACCCTTGATCAGTAAAGGTTTTCCGTCAGTACCAAAAATCTCTTTTCCTTTTACTGAAACGAATTTTTGGGAGAAGATGGGTTGGCAGATCATTAATGCCAATAGGCAAGGCAATAGTCTTTGTTTCATCCTTAAAAGTAAGAATTGTAGTTCAAAAACTTATCGAAGCAGATTTAATAGGTAACATTCAGATAACAATTGCTTAATAATTAGGTTACAATCTTTTTTTTACTTTGTTAGTAATAATAAAACCCTGAAACATGAAAGACATTCAATACTTCTTTCTTCAGTTGTCTGTTAGTATTTTAATTCCATTTCTGAGTGTATTCTACCCAGCACTTAAATTTCATAAAATCCATTAATGGATAAAGCACCTAAGCGCAAACTTGATATACTCGTCCTCTCTGATATTCATTTAGGAACCTATGGTTGTCACGCTAAAGAACTTCTCCACTATTTAAAATCGGTTAAGCCTAAGACCGTTATTTTAAACGGAGATATTATTGATATCTGGCAGTTTAGTAAAAGATACTGGCCCAAAAGCCATATGAAAGTTGTGAAGCATTTGATGGGTTGGATGAGCAAGGGAATTAAGATCTATTATATCCCGGGTAATCACGACGAGATGCTTCGAAAATTTGCCGGCTGGAAATTGGGAAGCCTAAGAATAGTAAATAAAGTAGTCCTTGAATTAGATAATGAAGAGAAAGCCTGGTTCTTTCATGGCGATGTTTTTGATATTACCATGCAACACAGCAAATGGCTAGCCAAACTGGGTGCGGTAGGATATGATACACTTATATTGATCAACGGTGTTGTCAATTTTATTTCAGAGAAAATTTTCAATAAAGGAAAAATTTCATTATCCAAGAAAATCAAGAACAGTGTAAAATCGGCTGTTAAGTTTATCAATAGTTTTGAGAACACTGCGGCTGATATTGGAATTAGTAACCATTACCAGTATGTAGTATGCGGGCATATTCATCAGCCCGAAATGCGAGAGATCGTTAATGGGGAAGGTAAGATCATGTATCTCAATAGTGGCGACTGGATCGAAAACCTAACATCCTTAGAATATGCAAATGGGGAATGGAAAATTTATCGATTCGACCCCACTGAAATGCCACAAACCAATGCTGTTGAAGAAGAAGAATTAACAAACAATCAGATTTTTGACAATCTGCTGGAAGAGTTCAATTTAATGCAACAGTCATGAAAATATTATATGCAATTCAAGGAACTGGAAATGGACATATCAGTAGGGCAAGAGATATCATTCCCATTCTTCAAAAAAAAGGCGATCTCGATATCTTGATCAGTGGAATTCAGGCAGATGTTGATTTGCCCTATCCTATCAAGTACCGATTCAAAGGGCTCAGTTTTATTTTCGGTAAAAAAGGAGGAATTGATTTGATAGAAACCTATCAAAAAGCAAACCTAAAACAACTATTCAAAGAGATCAATAGTTTGCCTGTAGAAGACTATGATTTAGTGATCAGCGATTTTGAGCCTGTAAGCTCTTGGGCTTGCAGAAAAAAACATAAAACATGTATTGGATTAAGTCATCAATCTGCTGTGATCAATAAACTATCACCAAAACCTAAAAAGTCGGATGTTGTTGGAAAAGCAGTTTTGAAAAATTATGCACCCGTTTCAATTTCTTATGGTTTTCATTTCGAAAAATATGATCAGCAAATTTTTACACCTGTAATTCGTCAGCAGATCCGCGAAGCTAAACCTCAAATTAAACAGCATTATACGGTTTATTTACCTGCCTATAGCGATGAAAAGATCATAAAAACTTTAAGCATTTGCAATGGAACAGAATGGGAGGTTTTTAGTAAGCATTCCAAGAAATCTTATCGAGTAAAGAATATACAGATCAGGCCCATTAATAACGAAGCATTTGTTGAAAGTTTTATCAATTGTACAGGGGTCCTTTCTGGTGCTGGTTTTGAAACACCTGCAGAAGCACTGTTTTTAAAAAAGAAATTGTTGATCATACCAATGAAAGGGCAATATGAACAACAATGTAATGCAGCTGCATTAAAAAAAATGGGTGTGCCAGTGATCAAAAGCTTAAAGAAAAAGCATATTCAAACTATTCAGGATTGGATCAAAGCAGATCAAAAAATAAAAGTTAACTATCCTAACGAAACAGAAGCAATCATTGATAACATATTTAAATCGCAGACAGTAAAATCAAGTAATACATTTGCGAATTTAGGGGATGGTATTCCTACCGTAAAAAAACTTAAGGCCAAAACATTTGGCAAAATTCTCACTCAACTCGCAGAATAAGTTATGCATTTTTCAAAAGAAGATTTTGGGACCGATTTTAAATGGGGCGTTTCTACTGCAGCATATCAAATTGAAGGTGCACATAATAAAGACGGAAAAGGCTATTCGATCTGGGATGATTTTTCTCAAAGAAGAAAAAAGATTGCCAACGGCCACTCTGGAAATATAGCCTGCGATTTTTATCATGAGTATGCATCCGACATTTCAATTATCAACAAACTACATATCCCTAATTATAGGTTCTCTATTTCATGGAGTAGAATTATGCCAAATGGGATAGGTGAAGTGAATTATAAAGGAATTGCATTTTATAATCGGATCATAGATTATTGTTTAGAGTTAGGCATCGAACCATGGATCACCCTTTACCATTGGGATCTGCCTCAGGCCCTACAACAAAAGGGAGGCTGGACAAATCGATCAGTGGTGCAATGGTTCAATGATTTTATTTTATGTTGTCTCAAGCATTTTGGAGATAGGGTAAAACATTGGATGGTTTTAAATGAACCCATGGTGTTTACCGGTGCGGGATATTTTTTGGGTGTGCATGCTCCAGGCAAAAGGGGTTTGAGTAATTTTTTAGCTGCTTCGCATCATGCGGCACTCTGCCAGGCAGAAGGTGGGAGAACGATCAGGTCATATCAATCAGACTTTAAAATCGGCACTACTTTTTCTTATTCAGATCTTGATCCACTTAGAGAAAATCATGAAAGAGATGCAAAAGCAGTTATAAAAGTGGATGCATTACTTAACCGACTTTTCTTGGAACCCTTATTGGGTTTAGGTTATCCTACAAAGGATTTAAAAATTCTTCAAAGGATTGAGCGATTTATGCAACAAGGTGATGAGCAGAAATTAGCCTTTCAGATGGATTTTATTGGTCTTCAAAACTACACTAGAGAGCGAGTTAAGCATGCTCCATTCATGCCATTTATACAGGCGAAGATCGTTAAAGCAAATACAAGAAATGTACCTCATACGTTGATGAACTGGGAGGTTTACCCTCCTTGTATTTATAAGGCTTTAAATAGAATGCAGTCTTATCCCTCTATCAAAGAGATCATTGTAACCGAAAATGGTGCCGCCTTCCCAGATGAAGTAATTGAGGAGGAAGTGCATGATATTGAAAGGGTTCAATATTTGAAAGACCATATTTCCCAAGTTTTATTGGCTAAAAGAGAGGGCGTACATGTGACTGGATATTTTGTTTGGACTCTGATGGACAATTTTGAATGGGCCGAAGGCTACCACCCAAGATTTGGCATAGTGCATGTAGATTTTAACACCCAAAAGAGGATCATAAAGAATTCTGGCAAATGGTATAGCCAATTTCTTGCACCTTAGCATTCTCTTATTTTA
>CAIYAG010000358.1 GCA_903924075.1 uncultured Bacteroidota bacterium
ACGAATCAAATCGTAGACAAAAGGAGAATGAACCCCATGCCCTTTCGCATTTGATGCATGCCATTTGTATTTGAGATATTTCGTTGCTAATTTAAATGGAGAATACATGTTATAATGCAGATGATCTGTTCTGATTTTTTAAAAGCCAAAGTAAGGCATAAATGGCCGAAACTAAACTGATGTAGAAAAGTAAAGCGTTAACGATCGACCAACCATTAATGATAAAAATAAATTCTTGCCTTTGTAAAGCATGTAATAATAATAACCAAATTACCAATCCCAATTTCCAGGAATGCAATATTCTTTGCTGTAAGAATAAAAAGGGAAGAATTATGATCAACCCCATTTCAACCAAACCGGATCCCCAAAAATCTATATTGCTATTTGGCATTTTAAACATCTTCCGAATTTGATACAATCCAATCAGTTGCCTTACCAAATAAAGCGAATAAACGATCAGCGATAACTGTATACTAGATCGAAGACGGATCAAAAAAGCTCGGCTCTTCAAGGGAATAAATAACAACAACAGCATCAGTAAAGGGAAACAAAAGACGTAAGCTGAAGATATAAATGCATACATAGCTTAGGATACTTTGAATTTCTTCCAAACCTGAAAGCGAAACGGATATAAGTGTTTGGCATCTGCTTGAAAAGACTCTTCAGTAAATAATTCCCAATCGCTTCCAAGTTCTGGAAAGAAACAGTCTGCTTCTAAAACAGTATCAACCCTTGTCATGTAAACAATATCTGCGATGGGCAATGTTTGCGCATAAATTTCTGCCCCTCCAATCACATACAATTCTTTATAGTCTTGCAGACTAGCCAGTTCAATTGCCGCTTCTATACTATTTACAACCATCACATTTTCTGCTTTCCAATCGGTCTGCCTAGTAATTACAATATTTAATCTTCCATTTAAAGCCTTACCAGAAAGCGATTCAAAGGTTTTTCTTCCCATCACTACCGGCATCGCCCAGGTTGTATTTTTGAAAAAACGCATGTCTTTGGGCAAATGCCAGAGTAACTGGTTATTTTTCCCAATGGCATTATTTTTTGATGCAGCAACTACAAGGCTAATGATCATCCTCAATTTATTAGGGTTAAAAATTAAACAGCAACAGGAGCTTTGATTGGCGGATGGTGCTGATAATTTTCCAAAGTGAAGTCTTCAAATTGAAAACTAAAAATATCTTTTACTGCAGGATTTATCTTCATTGTAGGCAATGGAAATGGCTCCCTACTCAATTGTAACGCCGCCTGTTCCATATGATTATTGTATAAATGCACATCCCCAAAACTGTGCACAAAATCGCCATATTCCAAATCGCAGACCTGAGCAATCATCATGGTTAATAATGCATAGGAAGCGATATTAAAAGGCACTCCGAGAAATGAATCTGCACTCCGTTGATATAATTGGCAGCTTAGCTTCCCATCAGCCACATAAAATTGAAACAGACTATGGCAGGGCATCAAAGCCATTTTGGGTAATTCAGCCACATTCCAAGCGCTTACGATCATTCTTCGACTATCTGGTGTTTTTTTGATCTGGTTGATCAGTTCTGTAATTTGATCCACCACCACACCATCTGCCCCCTGCCAAGCACGCCATTGCTTTCCGTAAACTGGCCCCAAATCTCCGTTTTCATCAGCCCATTCGTCCCAAATACTCACTTTATGCTCATTCAAATATTTGACATTAGTATCCCCATTTAAAAACCAGAGCAATTCGTACACAATGCTTTTCAAATGCAATTTCTTGGTAGTTACCATCGGAAACCCTTTTTGTAAATCAAAACGCATTTGATAACCAAAGCAACTTTTTGTGCCTGTACCCGTACGGTCCGTTTTTACGGCGCCATTGTCGATGATATACTGCAGTAATTGCTGGTATTGTTCCATGGATGCAAGTTAGGATATCTGCCGATAAGCAAATTGGGCAGTTGTTAAATGGGGATTTTCTGTTAATTAATAACGGTTTCAAATGAAAAGAGTCAAAGTGGGCTCCAACTCAAAATAGCCGTTGGTTTAAAAGAAAATCACTAACTTTATAAGGCCTTTAATGGACGGAATCCCCTCTGAATTTGTAAACGTACTTAAATAGGTAGTTTAGTTTTAACCAGCATAAATTCTAATATGAAAATTTTAATTGCAGACGATCATACAATTGTTAGAGAAGGATTAAAAAGGATTTTGTTGGAAGCTTTCCCTTTTTGTGAAATTACAGATGTGTGCGATGGTGCAGATCTGTTAAAAAAAGCATTACACGAAAAATGGGATATTATTATTTCAGATATTACGATGCCCGGACAATCTGGGATTGAAGTAATGAAGCAGATCAAAGAATTTGCTCCTACTATCCCCGTACTGATGTTAAGTATGCATGCCCCTGAACAATACGCAGTAAGAGCCATTAAAGCTGGAGCATCAGGATATTTAACCAAGGAAAGCGCTCCATTTGAATTGGTTAATGCAGTGGAGAAAATTTTAGGTGGAAGAAAATATATCACTGCTCAAGTGGCTGAAGTATTAGCCGAATCTATTGAACAAAATATTGATAAGCCCCCACACGAGATCCTATCTGACAGAGAATATGAAGTATTAAAATTGATCGCTCAAGGCCAGAGTATCTCAAAAATTGGCGAGGTCCTTAGCCTTAGTGTAAATACCATCAGCACTTATAGAACTAGGATCATGGAAAAACTGAATATCCATAATAATGCCGATCTGGTAAAGTATAGTATGAAAAACAATCTCATTTAAAGAACTTTATTACATGATAACAGCCCAATACTGAAAGCTATTGGGCTTTTTTGTGCCTTGTAGTGAATACCCTACAAAACACAGCTTGTTTACTGCATATAAATGACCGCATCAACTACAAATTTGTAAAGGGTTAAAAATGAACTTGCTGCTGTAAATAATGGTTTATGCAATACCCCTACAACTTGGATAGTACCCTATCTGTTTTAATACAAGCAGATCTTCAATTCATCATCAGCACCGATCTTTTTGGCAACCTCAACTACTGTAACAATAAGTCAGAATCTCAATTGCAATTAGCCGCAGTTCAGCAAAAGAGCGATCTAAAAATAATTTCACTTTTAAATGATGCTGATAAAATCAACTACCGCAGAACTATACAAAAATGTTTAGAAGATATTTCTCAATCTCAAACAGTTTGTATTCGATCTATCGGCGATTTGAATTTTAAATATGGCCTTCAATTTATCGTTTCAGTTGTATCGGATGAAACACTTGACCCGATCGGGTTTCTGCTTATTGGGCAAGAGTTGAAAAAAGCATTGGAATATCCTGTTGAATTACAGCAATATGATTCGCTACCCTATGAAGAACTTAAAACGCTTCTTGGCAACCAGCAGATACTGGTATGGATGATCGACAGAAATCAAAATTGCAAATATGCCAATGAAAGCATTTTCGAAAAATTCAAAAGCTCCCCGAATCAAGAATTAGGAAAGGCTTTTCTAAACAGATTTCGTTTTAATGCCGTTCCCGAAACTTATAAAGCATTTGAAAAACACCTTCAGGATAAAAAAGAATTTTCCCTAGAGATCAACGCGCAAACGATCGCTGAACAAAAGATTTGGCTACAAATCATAGGAATCCCAAGATTAGATAGCAATGGTTTTTTTGAGGGATTCATCTTATATGGAACAGATATTTCGGTCATTCATGATGCTGCAAGTTCTATGAAAAAACAGACCGAGCTCATTAGTATCTTAAATAAAGAATATGCCAAATTCAAAAAATTAGCAAGCATTTCCAATCAAGGTATTCTTATCACAAATACCATTAATCAGATCACCTGGATGAACGAGGCAGTAACCAATTTAATGGGATATCGATTTAATGATGCCATTGGCAAACAAGATTTCCAATTGTTCTGCGGCACAGACACCAGTTCAGTAGACATCAGTTATATTAAAAGCAGTGTATGCGATATCACAAGCCTACACAAAGAAATGCTGCTATACAAAAAATCTGGGCAAAAACTATGGATCGAGTTTATTAAAGAACCCATCTATGATGAGAACAACAAATTCTGTGGTTTCTTTATTATTCTGAATGATATACAAATCAAAAAAATATCTGAAAAAGAAATTGCGCAACAGATCCTTTCGCTGAAGCGTATGTCTTTCATCGCCTCTCACGAAATAAGACATGAGTTCACAAAAATCATGCAGATCACTCAAACCATCAAATTGCAAGAATCAGATATCAATGTGTACCAGCAATTATTGGCAGAGATTGAAAAATCAACAGTAAGGGTTAATCAAGCGATCTTTGAGCTCAACGATCAGATCAGCTTTGCAACATCTAATACCATCTCATTGGATGCATTTCTTAATCAGGAAATTGAAGAGATCTTATTGATCGACGATGACAAACTAGTGAACGAAATGAATCAAATGGTCATCAAATCTGTTCACCCTGATATTCAGGTCAAAGTTTTTGATGATGTAGACTATGCACTTTCACATATCATTTCAAACCCAGAAACCAAGCGGAAGATCCTTGTTGACCTAAACTTTCCGCATAAATCTGGTTGGTATTTCTTAGATGAGTATAAAAAAATTGGCCAACCATGGTCGGTTGTAATTCTAACATCCTCATTGCAGCAAGATGATATTGAATATTCTAAACAGTATGAATTCATTTCACACTATATGACTAAACCTATGAATATTGAACAATTAAAAGAATTGAAAATTCAGTCTGCCAGTAGGCATCAACTAGCTTGACCAGATTTCCGGCCCAAGCAAAACAAGAAGGCCCCGAATGTTCGGGGCCTTCAC
This sequence comes from uncultured Bacteroidota bacterium, assembly GCA_903924075.1. Taxonomy (GTDB): domain Bacteria; phylum Bacteroidota; class Bacteroidia; order Chitinophagales; family Chitinophagaceae; genus Sediminibacterium. The sequence continues at coordinate 4,824 of CAIYAG010000358.1, forward strand.
CTTTTTATTTATGATTGAGGGATTATCCCTTTCTTCTGATCAATTCTTTTTTGATTAAGCCCAATTCGCGGCCTGTTTGTCCGCTTACACTACTATTCTCTTGTGCACGACGCATCAAATATGGAATCACATCTCTGATCGGACCAAAAGGCAAATACTTACTTACACTTAAGCCTTCTATAGCCAGATTGAAAGTAATATTATCACTCATGCCAAATAGTTGAGAAAAATGCATGTGGTGGTGATTATGCGGCAAGCCTTTCTCTTCTAATAAATTTGCTGCTAATAAATTACTTTCTTCATTATGTGAAGCAACGATGCAGGAGATACGATCAATATGGTCTACACAATACCTTACAGCATCGTTATAGTCTTTATCACAAGCAGCTTTGTCTACATGAATGGGCGATTCATAACCCATTTCATAAGCGCGTTCTCTTTCTTTTTCCATATACGCACCACGAACCAATTTCATCCCCAAAACAAATCCTTGTTGTTGCGCAATTTTGAATGAAATATCTAAGAAGTGTAAGCGATCGTGTCGGTATAATTGAATCGTATTGTATACAACTGCTCTTTCCTTATTGAAGATCTCCATCATTTCCATGGTTAATCTGTCAACCGGATCTTGCATCCAACTTTCTTCCGCATCGATCAATACGCCAATATTTTTTTCTGCTGCAGCCTCACAAATGATATACATCCTTTCTCTTACCCGATCCCACTCAGCGATTTCAGCTTCATGATCATGTATCCCACTTCTTAATCTAGGTGCTTCATTCAAGGTTTCTAGTAAGCCATTTCTTGCTAAACCAGTTACCTTAATACTCATGAATGGAATATTCTTTTGAGTAGAAGCATAGTTGATTACTCGAATAAACTCATCTGTAGCATAATCGAAATTATCTTCTCCTTCCTTTCCTTCCACACCATAATCGAGGATCACTTGAACACCATATTTACCTAGTGTTTCACATACTGCTGCAGTTTCTTCCAGGGTTTCACCACCAACAAATTGTTTGAATATGGTTTTCCGGATCAATCCATCGATCGGAAGGCCTGTCTTCATTAAAAAGGGAGTGAGTCGAGTACCTAACTGCACAAAAAGTTGGTAGCCCATGGTTCTGAAAAGGAATCTTGCGCCTTTCAGGTCTTTCGTTGCCTTATATGCAAAGGCATTTTCGGTATTTTCAAAGGAGATATTCATTGCTAACGGGTGTTCGTTACGCGAATATCGGATACATTGTTTAAGTAAAAAAGGAATTTTATAAATGGTTAGGATTAATTTTAAAATATTCGATAAAACCTGACCTTCGCATATGCAAATTTCAAAAATAGAGATCTACAAATACAGTATTCCCATGGTTCCCTTTGTGATAGCAACTGGCACCATGCATTATGCACAGAACTTATTAGTAAGAGTTCATACTGATACAGGTTTAATTGGCATCGGTGAATGCTCTGCATTCCCTATGATTGCTGGAGAAACCCAGGCTACCTGCTATGAAATGGCAAAAGACTTCGCTGCATTATGGAAACACAAAGACCCACTTCAAATTGTAGTCAGAATGCAGGAACTAGATCTTTTTACAGCGGGCAATTATACTGCGAAAAGCGCATTCGACTTAGCCCTGTATGATATCGCAGCAAAAAATGCGAATCTGCCTCTATACCAATTTTTAGGAGGCAAAAAAAAGCGCATTGAAAGTGATCTCACAATGGGTATCGACACCCCTGAAAAAATGGCGGCAACCGCTATTGAATTCAAAGAAAAGGGTGTGAACATGATCAAAGTAAAGCTTGGTAAAAATGCACAGGAAGATATACTTCGCATCAAAAAAATCAGAGAAGCAATTGGTTATGATATACAAATCAGAATAGATGCAAACCAGGGATGGAGTTTTGATGATGCCGTTCTTGCTTTAACGGGTATGGGTAATTTTCAAATTGCATTCTGTGAACAACCCATGCGCAAATGGAACGATGAATTGCTTCCAGAATTAATGGCCATTTCACCAATTCCGATCATGGCCGATGAAAGCGTTTTTACACACCACGACGCAGAAAGATTGATCCGAAATAAAGCTTGCACTTATATCAATATCAAATTTGCAAAAAGTGGTGGAATTTGTGAGGCAACCAAAATCAATAAAGTGGCTGAAGCCAATGGAATCCCTTGTATGCTGGGTGGCATGTTGGAAAGCAGGGTTGCTATTACCGCAAATGTTCATTTTGCATTAGCGAATCACAATATTCAGTTTTATGACCTAGACACCTGCTTGGTTGGGCATTTAGTGGATCCTGTTATTGGCGGAATTACTTATCAAGGGATGGAGCTTTTATTGACCGATGTTCCTGGGATTGGGGCAGATGTTGACCCTGAGTACTTGAAAAAACTGGAGCAAATAGTCATTTAATTTGCTACCTGTATCTTTGCACGAAATAAAAGAAATTGATGATAGAAGGAAAAAAAGCGGTAGAAAGTTTTACGATCATGAACGAACTAGTTCTACCCAATGATACCAACACTTTTGGCAACCTGATGGGCGGCCGCCTTATGTATTGGATGGATATTGCTGCCGGTATTGCAGCTGGGAAACATTGTAATACCCCAAGTATGACGGTTTCTGTAGATAATATTAGTTTCAAGAACCCGATCAAACTTGGTAACGTGGTTCATATTGAGGCATATGTTTGTCGGGCTTTCAATACCTCGATGGAGATCTATTTAGAAGTATGGGGCGAAGACCTTTTGCACCAGTATAAATACGAGAGCAATGAAGCCTTTTTCACTTTTGTGGCACTCGATCCCAATGGTAAACCAAGACTGGTTCCACCTGTGATTCCCGAAACTGAAACTGAGATCAAATTGTATGATGGCTCTTTGAGAAGAAGACAATTGAGGCTGATCCTTTCTGGTAAAATGAAACCAGATGACGCAAGTGAACTAAAAGCTTTCTTTACTAAATAACTGAAAAGCCCGTCCTGCTGAAACTGGATGGGCTTTTTACTTATCTAAAATATTCATTAAATGATGTTTGCTCTTGTGCATATACTCTTTGCTCTGCTCAATTGCATGCATTACTTCTTCTAGGATCTCTTCAACCGGTTTTGTGTAATCTATAATTAGTGGTTCTTTAAAACGAATCGACAAACTGGCTCCACGCTTCTTAAACGAAAGTCCGGTTTTGCTAAACGCTCTCCAAAACCCATTAATCACAACAGGCACAACGATGGGATGATTGTTCTTGATAATATATGCAGTACCCTTTCTACCTGGTGCAAATGGTTTGGTAGTTCCTTGCGGAAATGTAATAACCCAACTATTATTCAACGCCTCATCAATTTTCTGGGTGTCTGACTCGTCTCTAGACCTTTGAACATCTTGACCATCTGCCCTCCAGGTTCTCTTGATGGTAAGTGCACCCGCTAGTTTAAACAATTTACTGATAAAGCTGCCATTCATGGTTTCCTCCGCTGCTACAAAATAAACATTGGTAAATGGGTTCATTAAATAGTAAGGGATCCCCAACCTATTTTGTTTGCGCCATTTTACGGCACAGAAAATATGTAGAAATGTGATCACATCTGCAAAATAGGTTTGATGATTACTTACGAAAAGCACATTTTTTTTGGGAAGAGATTTTAAATGTTCTGTACCCTCAATACGAATACTATTTATAAGTGCTAAGCCCGGATAGGAAGCTGCCCCAACTATGGCATAGACAAATGAACGTGTGAGTTTTATACGTTTTAGTTTTTCAACTAATTTCATATTACTGTTTTTGACAACCGCTGCAAAATAAGAAATGTAACCAAAATGTTACATGAAAAATTAAAAATAGGTGATTTGTATCAGCAGCTAACGATATTTTTGCCAAGCTAAAAAATAAAGATGCAATTAAACACAGTAATTTTTGATATAGATGGTCTTTTAATAGACAGTGAACCGCTTTGGAACCAAGCTGCAGAAGAAGTACTCAGAGATTATGGTGTGAACCTTACGGAAGAACAGTATAAAACCACTACTGGATTAAGGACCAAAGAATTTGTGCATTGGTGGTTTAATTACTACCAAATAGGGGATTCTGAACATGCAAAAGCTGAGAAAAAAATTGTGCAGTCGGTTTTACAAAAAATCGAACAACATGCACAAGTGATGCCAGGCTTAGCCTATATCTTTGATTTCTTTTATAAAAAAGGATTTAAAATAGGTCTGGCCACTTCTTCGCCCCAGGAATTAATTGATCTTGTTATTAAAATGACCGGCATCAAAGATTATCTGAACGCTACTGCATCTGCTGAAGATCTTACTTATGGAAAACCCCATCCACAAGTGTATTTGAATTGTGCAGAAAAAATGGATTCAACTCCTACTGAATGTATCTGTTTCGAAGACTCTTTTAATGGAATGATCGCAGCAAAAGCGGCTCGAATGAAATGTGTGGTTGTGCCACACTATTCCCAATTAAAAGACGAAAAATGGGGCGCTGCAGATCTGAAACTTTCCTCTTTACAGAATTTTGGAGAACTTCATTTCAATCTTGTAAACCAGTAAAAAAAAGTGAAAAGATAAAAGTGAAGAGTGAAAAATGGACAGGCATTGATTTAACGACAATAAAAAAAAGAGGATCCAAATTGGATCCTCTTTTTTTTTCTTTATAAGAATGATTAGTTCTTGGTTTTTAAGTTTGGATGTGGAGCTGGTACATTGTTTGGTCCGTCTTCTGTAGTTCCTAAAAGATCAACAGTATTCACATCTCCATCCTGCCCGTAGTTGAAAACTAAGCGGCTTTCAGAGATTCCTTGTTTTTCAACTAAATACTTCATGACGGCATTCACTCTTTCCCAACTTAATTGCTGAGCAGATTTGCTAGATGCTCCATATCCGATCACTTTCACTTTACAGGCTGGATTAGCATTGATCTTAGCTGCTGCTGCTGCAAGAACTGCTTCATTATCTTTCGACAATTTTGCGTTTCCTTTAAATTGAATGCTAGGCAAACCTCCAATATTACATTCTGCTACTGGAGTAACTTTCAGATTAGATACCAGATCCTTGATCTCTTTGCAACATGCAGGCTCAGGACAAGTTCCAATACCATCTGCATTTACAGGGAAGCATTTTTGAGGAGTTAGTAATTCCTTGTCTTTGTAATCAGGAACACCATCACCATCTGTATCCTTTGAAACACCATGACTATCAACAGGAGCACCTTTTGGAGTATTTGGTTCAAGATCAAACTGATCAGGAACACCATCACCATCACCATCAGGAAGTACCACTTTAGGTAGCTTCATATGCGCTGGCTTGTTCAACTCGCTGTACACAAAGTTGTTCGGATTGATCCACCATAAAGGTTGAACACGTTTTGATTTGCTTCCTAAATTGAAATTTAATTTTATACCAGCATACCACCACGCGTCGTTTCCGTTACCATATTGACTACTATATGATTCAAGTTTATCGTTATTGGTAAGTGTGTTTTTTATCTCAAAAGCAATATTCACACCATCGGTAATTTTGAATGCCAAACCCAATCCAAGATTAAAACCAATATTGTTAAAAGCGCTATTATTAGGATTGGTAAAATCAACAAAAGGAGCACCTGCAATACTCCGAGTAATTTTTGTTGAAAAATACTCCACACCTGTAATTAAATAAATGTTCGATTTTGGGTTTGCTCTATAATGGCTAATTGTATTCAATGAAGACAAAACATCAACGCCAAAATGCATGCTGTTGTTTTTATAATCTGTATGCACATTATTAGCAATATCCAAGCCTCCACCACTATTTGAATAATAAGAAAACTGTGGACGAAGTGAAAACGTATGACTCAGCGCTTTTCTTAAAGTGATTGTTCCGCCAAAACCAACATCGTTTGTCCAGTCGTTCGATAATATTGCTGCACCAGCTCCAATACCTAGCTCCCACTGATCACGCGGTTTGGTTGGATAAGGATACTGATTATTAATAAACTCATTGTACTGAGGCAGCGCTCTAGTTGGAATTTTAGAACTATCTCTCCAATTTGAGCCAAAATCTGTCTGAGCCAAACCTATCGTCTGAAAAAAGACAATCAAGGCAGCTACCAATAAATACTTTTTACTTGCCATAATGATTATTTGTAGTTTAAATATAAATTGTAATTTAAATATAAATGATTTGTAATAATATTCAAAATTAGTGTATGCCCTTCAGACCTACAACATTTAAAATATCAACCCTTTGTTAATTGTAATTTGACACATCTAAATTGATTTACGTTGCTTTCAATGTAAATATTGTGACTAACGGTGCTATATTGCAGATATTTTAGCGATGAAACTAGCCAAACAAGTCATATCAGCAGAACTAGTTCTCTTTGAAGCACATTTCAGAGAGGCTGTAAAAAGTAGGGTTGCCTTGTTAGATCGAATCATGCAGTATATCGTGAAACGAAAAGGCAAGCAATTAAGGCCTATGTTTGTTTTACTCTGCGCAAGACTGGGCGGCGAGATCAATGATAGTAGTTATCGTGCGGCTTCCCTAGTTGAATTATTGCATACCGCTACCCTGGTTCACGACGATGTGGTTGATGAAGCCATGGAACGCAGAGGCCTGTTTTCTATCAATGCCATCTGGAAAAACAAGATCGCGGTTTTAGTGGGAGATTACCTTCTTTCGAAAGGCCTATTACTTTCATTAAACAATAAAGATTATCTGGTACTGCAGGTTTTATCGGAAGCAGTGAAGTTGATGAGTGAAGGTGAATTGCTTCAAATAGAAAAGTCAAGGAATTTAAATTTAAAAGAATCCGTTTATTACGAGATCATCAATGGAAAAACAGCATCGCTACTTGCATCTGCATGTGCGGCTGGAGCGTCCACTACTTTTGATGACCCAGATCAAATTGAGAAACTTCGCAGCTTTGGCGAAAAAGTAGGAATGGCTTTTCAGATCAAAGACGATCTTTTCGATTACGGCAGCAGTAATATTGGTAAGCCAACAGGAAATGATATCAAAGAAAAGAAACTAACCCTTCCATTGATTTACACGTTAAATAATTGCAGTTCAGATATTAAAAGAAAATTGATCTATATCATCAAGAACGAAAATACCAACAAGGAAAAAGTACAGTTCGTAATAGATACTGTAGTTGCAACAGGAGGGATTGCTTACGCGAAAACAAAAATGGAAAAATTCCGCGACGAAGCCCTTGCATTACTGCACGAATTTCCAGATACTACTATCAGACAAGCATTAGAAGAATTGGTTCTTTATACAACTGATCGTGCATACTAATGCAGAAACGTTGGAATATATTACCCGCAGAAGAAGCTAAAGTTGAAGCCTTGTTTTCAACGCTTAAGATCAATAAAACACTTTGCCGAATTCTTGTTCAAAGAGGAATTGATAGCTTTGAATTATCCAGGAATTATTTTCGCCCACAACTTTCAAGTTTGCACAGCCCATGGCTGATGAAAGACATGGACAAGGCCGTAAGCCGCATCCTGCAAGCATTTGAGCAACATGAAAAAATCCTGGTATTTGGTGATTACGATGTAGATGGCACAACTGCTGTAGCATGCCTCTACCAATTTCTTAAAGGGAACTATGAGCAGGTCGACTTCTATATACCCCACCGTTATCGGGAAGGATATGGGGTTAGTAAGGCAGGCATCGATTTCGCTAAGGATAATGGAATGACATTGATCATTTCACTTGACTGTGGAATCAAATCGGTTGAATTAATCGCTTATGCAAAAGAATTGGGGATCGACTTTATTGTGTGCGACCACCATTTACCAGATCAGATACTGCCGCCAGCAATTGCCATATTAAATGCAAAACAACAGGATTGCCAATACCCTTATAAAGAATTATGTGGTTGTGGTGTTGGATTTAAACTAGCACAAGCCCTTGCTGAAAAACTACATCTTTCAGCAGATAGCTATTTAAGGTATATCGACCTGGTTGCTATTGCCATTGCAGCAGATATAGTACCTATGACTGGCGAGAATAGAATCCTTGCTTTTTATGGATTAAAAAAAGTGAATGAAGATCCCTGCCCAGGCATACAAGCTATTATGCAATTGGCTGGCGTAAAGAAGCAAATGTTCATCACCAATGTGGTCTTTATGATCGCACCCAGGGTAAATGCAGCAGGCAGAATGGATGATGCAAAAAAAGCTGTTCAATTGTTCATAGAACAAGACCCTGCAAAAGCAATGGAATTTGCAGAAATGCTGCATAGCGATAATACTGATAGAAAGGAAAAAGATAGCAGTATTACAGAAGAAGCACTGGAACTAATCTTGGCTGATGTTGCCAATAGTAATAAAAAAACAACAGTAGTATATCAGGAACACTGGCACAAAGGTGTAGTAGGTATAGTGGCAAGCAGGCTGATTGAAAAATATTATCGCCCAACAATTGTACTCACTAAAAGTGGCGAGATCGTTGGGGGAAGCGCTAGAAGTGTTGCAGGTTTTAATTTATATGAGGCAATACATGCCTGCAGACAATGGTTAATCGGCTATGGCGGACACTTCGCTGCAGCAGGTATGACACTCCTACCAGAAAATGTAAACTCATTTGCTGATGCTTTTGAAAAAGTGGTAGCTGCAACTATACCAGATGAATTATTAGTACCTGAAATTGTGATCGATGCACCCATCAATTTTTCGGAAATCACGCCTTCCTTTTATCAGATCCTATTACAAATGGAACCTGTAGGGCCAGATAATATGCGCCCTGTTTTTATCGCAAAAAATGTATGGGATACCGGCTATTCAAAAATTGTAAAAGAAGCGCATATCCGATTTGTATTGAAACAAGGCAATCTCAGTTTAACAGGTATTGGGTTCAATATGGCTGAAAAGTTTCCACTATTGCAGGTGAACCATCCTCTTGATATTGTATTTACGATCGACGAAAATGAATACAATGGCAATACCACCCTGCAATTAAAAATGATCGATCTAAGATTGTCTGAGCAATAGGAAGCAAAAAAAAGCTACCCGGTTTCCCGAATAGCTTGTATACTTTTTTTATTGAATTAAGCTTTATCAGCATCCATTAATTCCACACTGCGATTAATAAAGTTGGTTAACTCTGCCCCTTTTAATAATCCCTGAGATAAAAGTGCCAGATCTGCCAATGAACGAACCTGCTTTTCTTGCACGGCTTTATTGGTCTGTTTCAAAAGTGTTTGATAGATAGGATGATTGCCATTTACGGTAAGGGTAACTTCATCGGGCATCTGTGCATAAAATGCAGTCATACCTCCACCAACAGCTCCCATATCTTTCATTCTACGCATAAACTCTGGGCGCGTAGCTACAACAGGAGCAGAATCTGTACTCAACCCTTTTACTTCAGTTGTAACATGCAATTCAGGGATTTGAATATTGAACAATTCTTTCAAACTAGCTTCTTCGTCTTTGCTCAAAACAGATTCACTGGCTTCTTGTTTGTCGATCAAATTATCAACGATATCTGCATCAACTCTCACGAAATGCGTATCCTGCCATTTCATTTCCATATTATTGATGAAAGCTGCATCAACAAGTGTTTCCATTTTCACAACCACATATCCTTTCTTTACACATGCTTGGATGTATGCATCCTGTTGAATTGGATCTGTTGTATATAAAATTGTGTATTTACCTTCTTTATTTTTCTGTAAGGTTTCTGTAGCAGTTTTATACTCTTCGTAAGTAAAAAACTTTCCAGCAGTATCCTGCATCACTAAGAACTTAGAAGCTTTTTCCAAGAACTTATCGTCTGTCATCATACCATATTTCACAAATAAGCCAAGGCTATCCCATTTCTGTTCGTACTCTGCACGCTCTTTATTGAATAGTTCTTCCAATTTATCAGCTACTTTCTTTGTGATGTGCGCGTTGATCTTCTTCACATTAGGATCGCCCTGTAAATAGCTTCGGCTCACATTCAAAGGAATATCCGGACTATCGATCACCCCCTGCAATAACATCAAAAATTCGGGTACAATATCTTTTACTTCATCCGTTACAAATACCTGATTGCAGTATAATTGGATTTTGTCTTTCTGAATTTCATAACTCTGCTTGATCTTCGGGAAATACAATACTCCTGTTAAATTGAATGGATAATCAACATTTAAGTGGATCCAGAACAAAGGAGTTTCATTGAAAGGATATAATTCCTTATAGAAATTTTCGTAGTCTTCTTTGGTTAACTCATTTGGCTTACGAACCCAGATCGGGTTAGTATTATTGATCGATTTCTCTTCCACTTTTTCTTCGCCTTCTTCTTTCACAGCCCCCACTTCATTGAAATAGATTGGGATTGGTAAGAATTTACAAAAGCGATTCAAAATACTTTTGATTCGAGAAGCATCTAAAAACTCCGCGCTCTCTTCATTGATATGTAAGACGATCTTTGTTCCGCGTTGGCTATAATCAACATCGTATAATTCAAACTCCGGACTACCATCGCAACTCCAATAAACACCGCTACCCTCTTTGTGGCTTTTAGAATACAATTCTACCTTATCACTCACCATGAAAGCACTATAGAATCCCAATCCAAAATGCCCGATGATATTGGCATCCTTATATTTTTCCATGAACTCTTCAGCGCCGCTGAATGCTACCTGGTTAATGTATTTGTCAACCTCCTCACCTGTCATACCCACCCCTCGGTCTGTAATGGTCAAGGTTTTTTCTTTAATATCCAATTCCACATCAATGCGCAGTTCGCCCAAATCGCCTTTGGCTTCACCAATAGAAGATAGGGTTTTGATCTTCTGACTGGCATCTACGGCATTACTTACCAACTCACGAAGGAAGATCTCGTGATCGCTATAAAGGAATTTCTTAATGATCGGGAAAATATTCTCCGTCTGAACGCGTATTTGTCCTTTTTGCATAGTACTCTATTTTGCTACTATTGGTCAATAACAATACCAAAGAAGCAAATTCTGACAGGATGACGGCAATAAAAGCCCGCTACGGTTTATCCGTATTTTTTGACAGAATCAACCTGCTAAATTCCCGAATTTTTTTCAGTTGCTGGCCCTATTTGCACCTGCTCCGGTTCATTTGTAAATCTGAAATGTCTCGGATCATCAGCTGTTTTGTGCTCCCAAACACACTATATATTCCGGTTACCTTTCCATTCCCAACAGGCGTTAGTGCATTTGCGAAACTGGCATATCCGCTTGAACGAAGCAAAATAGTTGCGCTATTGCAAGCCTTCAGTGTTCTATTTACAGACAGCTTATTGGTAAAATCAGCAAAAGCCTTTGCAGAATCTAAGGGACTGAATTCTACTGAATCCAATTGTATCAGCATACTCTGATAGTTATTATTGAGCTGATTGATCGATAATTTAATAGGTAGGATATTGGCAACCACTTCTCCTTTTTTGATGATCTGATCAAACAAAGTTTGGGGTATAGAAAGCAAGGATGGATTTGCAGGATCCGTATCATCTACTCCTGCACCTAACTGGATCAACTTACCATAATCGCCGAGCCACAACCCTTTGATATTGATTGCTATTTTTCTTCCAATGGGATAATTGGCGTTTAGTTTAATACCGTCCATTCGGATCGTAATACCACCCGTGCTATCCTGGATTGCTAAGGATTTATAAAAATTATCAGATGCGTCATCTGCTACTACTACTGCAACAATTGTTTTGGCATCGTTGATCTGCTCAAATTTCCCCATCACATGCTTTGCCTTTAAATCGCGGATCGTCATGTCTGCACTAAAAGCCAAATCCAATTCATTGGGTGGCGCATCATATAGTTTTTCGCAGGAATAAAACTGACAAACTATTAATAATCCCCACATGATCTTTTTTTGAAAAACGGAATGAGTCAACATCGTTAATGATTTTAATTGTTTAAAACGAATAATGCAGCGACAGTAGAAAATTTATTCCCATACTATGTAAGTATTTCGGAGGAAACTTATTGGGGTCTTTATTGTCGAAATCAAATCTTAATTGTTCATTTGCTGCAAGCACAATGTCTTGTTTATTGAATAGATTATTGATGCTTATAGCGTAACTTAACTGTTGCAACTTTTTCTTATTCCATCGAAAACTATGGCTCAGGAAAATATTCACTAGCTGGATCGCTGGCATTCTTTCAACTAATAATAATTGCTGTCCTTTTTCAGTTGATGGATCAATCGGATAGATCGCTTCAGCCGTTCTTCTAATAGGGTTCCATCCCATCCATTGTCGGTCAAACAAGCTGGTACTAATGCTCGCAAACCATTGCTGATTATTTCTATAATTCAAAGTAAAAGAATAGGCGGCTTGAGGGCTATTGATTGCCGGATAATTTTTAGCATAGATCAACACACGTTCCACTTCAGTGGCGTTATTATCAGTTGTCACTATTGCAAATTGTCTGCTATTAAAAAAATGATGTCCATTGGTTGCTGCTAACAAAAAACTCAGTTGACTATTTAGCTTTGACTCCATTCCGAATTCATATCCATAATGTGTTTGTCCAATTCCACTGATCGCATAATTTACAAAACTGTTATACCCATCGTGATAAAAGCTAAGCACATCCATCCCTTCTTTTGAAAGCACATAATAGAGCGATGCATGAAGTTTTATATTTTGCAATTGCAGTAGATACCCTAATTCTGTTGCATAAATTTTTTCGTTCACAGAATTTTCTTGCACAGCATTTCTAGTGCTTGGTGAAACGAAAACATTATCGGATGTTGGTGGATTGGATAAACTTGCTGCATTCATATAAACTCTCTGCTTTCCATTGATCGCATAAATCCAGCCTAATTTGAGCCCCGCCTGCAAGAATCGATAGGTGTCAGATTTTCCATAAGAGCTGTTTGGGAATAGTCCATTCACCAAATTCCCCACTCGCCAAAATTGGGATAATGCCATGGTTGCAGAAATTGAAAACTGAAAGCGGCGCATCGGTATAACAGCAGAAAACCAAGCTTCTGTTTTGGTATGAAACATGGTATAATCATAGCCGAAAGCATCTCCTTTTTTTAAAATTCGGTTGGGTTGTTGCAAATCAAATTGAATTGCATTTGCATTAGTGGGAACTTCATTTTCTGCAAACTGATTCCAGTTCACAAAAAAGTCGGCCCCTAGTAAATCATTTACTGTTTTGTAATAATGTGATTGTTGCATTGAAAACATGCCTCCCAAATCAATAAGTATGTTTTGACCCAGCCTTCCGTGATAGGAACTTGCAAAATTGAACCGTTGAATAGCTGTTTTTTTATTTTCAACAATATATCTAGCCATTTTACCAGTTACTGTATTCCCTATAATACCATCAGCATGATAGATTGTTTCGTTACTGATCCTATTCATCTCATATAGCTTATCCCAATTGATCTGACGTTGATTGATATCGCTCTTAAGCACATCAGATACTTGGGCACCCAATCCTGGATCTGTTTGAAAACTGGGTAAATAGCGATAATAATCAGGCCTAGGATCAGGTGCATGATACCAATCTAATCCGGTATTATTTTTTTCTCCTGAGGAAAATGAAATAGCAGTTTGCCAGTAGGTTTGATTGGAGATCCGCCACTCATGCGTGAACATTAAAACTGGCAAAAACTGTGAACTAATATTCGCATTTCTCGGCTGTTGATGCTGAAACCCCCAATTAGGATTGTACAATGGATCATTCGAGATTGTAGTTGATTCCTTTAGTGTATAAGCTTGTCTTGCATTTTGGAAATTGGCTGCAAAAATGGCCATTGAAAAAATGTGTCGATCAAACAATTTGTCAATCCCAAAATAGCCATCAACTGCTTGATGAAAAGTCCCAGGAATAGAAGGGGCAGTAGTATAATGGCCACCCCCACTTATACTATAAGCCCAACCGTTTTTTAAGATCCCAGAATTTTTTGTGAATTGAACCCGATGGTTATATGTTCTATTCGAAAAGCCATAATCAAAATTTGTTTGCGCTTTTTGTTTTGACGCTCTTATTTCAATATTGCTAGTACTCCCAATTGCTGCTACAGCATAACTATTTGGAAGAAATCCAGTATTGTTCTCATCTATTTTGAAAATAGAATTTAGTCCCTGCCATTGATTCCAAAGTCCCATCCCATTTGATAAATCCTGCATGGGTAATCCATTTACAGTAACCCCTGAATAGTTTCCAGCAAGTCCTTTATTTCGAAAATGCAAAGCGCTAAATTGAAAAGCACTGGCAGATTGAAATGGATCTCTTGAAGCATGCAAATCGGTTGTTTGAATATTGTCAGTATTTTCCTTCAGCGCAGTTTCATCGATCACTGCGATCTCAAAGACGGATTCTCTTTGAATGCCAAAATAAGGTTGAATGGCACTATCGATGCGATACGTTTTATCCAAGATCATTTTTGTTTTTTTATGATTTTGACAAAAAACAAGCCCAGAAAAAACGTAACAAATGAAGAACAGAATAAGATGTTTCATGCTTTTTGTTTTAGAAACAAGGAATGCTACAACTAAAGTATATTGGGCGTTTCAGAAATACTAGCGAGTAAAATAATTTTATCTTTTAAAGGTGCATTCCGAAGATCAACGCATTAGATTTAGATCAAAATAATAAGTATGAAATGGATCTTAATTTTCTTTTCCCTTTATACTACCGCAATTGCACAAACAAGCAATAAACAATTTAAAATATGCATCGCTGCATTTTATAATCTCGAAAATTTCTACGACACGGTTGACAATAAAATGGTGAATGATGATGATTTTACGATCAATGGGGTAAAAAGATATTCAGGAAAGATTTACCACGACAAGATCGATCGTTTATCCAAAGTGATTGCTGAAATCGGGACTGATAAAACAAGTGATGGCGTTGCAATTTTGGGTGTTGCAGAAATTGAAAATGATACGGTGCTTACCGACCTCCTACATCATCCATTACTCAAGAAACGGAATTACCAATTTGTACATTTTGAATCGAAAGACTTACGTGGGATTGATGTAGCATTCATTTATAATCCAAATTATTTCAGGGTCGAAAAAAGTGAACCGATTCATCTGAGGCTTCCCTCAAATAATAAATTAAAAATGGAAACGAGGGATATTCTATTAGTAAAAGGTTTTTTAGATGGTGAGCTGATCTATGTATTCGTGAATCATTGGCCCAGTAAAAGAGGTGGAGAGGATCAAACAACAGCTTCAAGAAATGCGGCGGCGGCAGCATGTAGAAAAGAAATTGATCGAATTAAGTTAATAGAGCCTAGCGCAAAAATCATTGTGATGGGAGATCTGAATGATAATCCTGATAGCTATAGTGTAACGAACATATTGGCAGCAACGGGTGATAGAAATAATTTGAAACAGGGTGCAATGTTTAATCCCTTCACCAAGATCTATCAGCAAGGTTATGGCAGTTTGGCAAACAAGGATACTTGGTCTTTATTTGATCAAATTATATTGTCTGCCGAATGGTTAAATTCAGATCAATCAGGTTTTTACTTTTATAAGGAATCCATTTTTAAGAGAATGTATATGATCGAAAACCGAGGAAGGTATAAGGGTTATCCGATGCGTACTTGGGATGGAAACAATTATCGAGGAGGCTATAGTGACCATTTCCCAACCCTAATCATATTACTAAAAAATATTAATTAAAGTGTCGTATGCAAGAAAAAAGTGTATTTTTTGGAAAATAATCGGCTGAAAGGCCTGTTATTTCTCAATTTATTGCCTTTAAAACTTCTCTAATAAGTTCTAATCCCCTACCTTTGCAGCCCCAAATCAGTTTTGGCTGATTCGCTCCGCAAGGGGTGTCCACTGGGAGAAACCAATTTATAACCTCAAAATTCAGTAAATGAACAATTACGAATTGATGGTGATTTTCACACCAGTTCTGTCTGAAGAAGACTTCAAAGCTGCTCAAAAAAAGTATGCAGATTTGATCGTTGAACTGGGTGGTGCCATTGTGCACAGCAATCCTTGGGGATTGAAATCACTCGCTTATCCTATCCAGAAAAAAACAACCGGTATTTACTGGGTGTTAGAATTCCAAGGTCCTTCAGAAATCAACGAAAAACTGAAGATCCAAATGTTGCGCGATGAGCAAATCATGCGTCACATGATCACACGTCTCGATAAATACGCCGTCGAGTACAACTATGTGAAAAGAAATGGTGGATTTGCAATGCAAGATAAAATC
>CAIYAG010000359.1 GCA_903924075.1 uncultured Bacteroidota bacterium
ACACTATCTAAATAACAATCCTCGGCGAGCCGAGGATTAAAATATC
Organism: uncultured Bacteroidota bacterium; assembly: GCA_903924075.1. Lineage (GTDB taxonomy): Bacteria > Bacteroidota > Bacteroidia > Chitinophagales > Chitinophagaceae > Sediminibacterium. The sequence goes on from CAIYAG010000359.1 coordinate 47, forward strand.
ATAATTGCGAAACGATTGAATCTCCGTTATTCACTCTTCACTCTTCACTCTTCACTCTTCACTAAATCATTTCACTAAGCTCCAGCCACCTCAGCTCTTTCTCTTCTAACAACTGAGTAATGGCTATCATTCTGTCGCTCAATTTTTGTAGCTCTTCAAATCCAAGATTACCCGTGCTCATTTTTTCTGTGATCGCAGTTTTTTCTGCTTCAAGTGCTGGCATTTCTTTTTCTAAGATCTCGAATTCTCTTTTCTCTTTAAAAGACGCTTTTTTCTTTGGCATTTCTGCCACGGCAGCAGCGTTACTAACTACTGCTTCTTCGGTTGTCTGGCCCTTGCTTTTATTAGATTCCAGAACTGCCCATTTATTTTCTTTCTTCTCATTTTCCTTTAACCACAAACGGTACTGTGTATAGTTTCCAGGAAAATCACGCACTTCTCCCTCGCCTTCAAATACAAATAAGTGATCCACCAAGCGATCCATAAAATATCGATCGTGAGAAACAATCATCACGCATCCTTGATAATCACTTAGGAAATTTTCGAGTACCGCAAGTGTTGGAAGATCCAAATCGTTGGTAGGCTCATCGAGAATTAAAAAATTCGGATTCGTAAATAGGATCGTTAATAATTGCAGTCGTTTTCTTTCACCTCCGCTTAATGCGCTTAGGTAAGTATATTGTTTATCTGGAGTAAATAAGAATAATTCCAAGAACTGCGCTGCGCTTAAGCTTCCACCTTTTGCAAGCGGGAAATTTTCTGCAAATGTTTTTACATATTCAATCACACGCATGTCTTCCTTGATCACTAATCCTTGCTGAGAAAAATTACCAAAAATGATAGTATCACCCACAACAATTTTTCCACTGTCTGCAGGTTCGATCTGTTGCAACACATTCATGAAGGTTGATTTACCAACTCCATTTTTTCCGATAATTCCAATTCTTTCTCCTTTGCTGAAATTATAATCGAAGCCTTTTAGAATGGGCTTGTCTCCATAAGATTTGTACACTTTCTTCATCTCCACAATCTTCCCGCCCAACCTGCTCATCTTCACTTCTAATTGCAGTTGCGCATCTTCGATCTTCGTTTTGGCTCTTGCTTCTACTTCATAGAAATTATCTTGTCTGCTTTTACTTTTAGTAGTCCTGGCTTTGGGCTGCTTACGCATCCATTCGAGCTCTTTTCTAAAAGTGTTCTTTGCTTTATCAATGCTAGCTAATTCACTCTCAATTCTGGCAGCTTTCTTCTCTACATAATTTTCATAGTCGCCCGTGTAGACATACATATTTTCACGCTCCAGTTCCCAGATCTCTTCACAAACAGCATCTAAGAAATATCGATCGTGCGTCACTAATAATAAGGTCACATTTTCTTGATTCAGATATTGTTCTAACCACTCGATCATTTCTACATCCAAATGATTCGTAGGCTCATCCATCATGAGTAAAGTATGCTGGTGCTCAAATCCAATATCGATCAGGGTTTTAGCAAGTGCCACACGTTTACGTTGGCCACCGCTTAATTCACTAACTGGATTCTTTAAGTGGTGCACATTCAATTTGTCGAGGATCTGTTTCACTTTTGATTCGAAATCCCAGGCATTCAAATCTTCCATTTCACCAATCGCTTCTGCAATGAGCATCCCATCTTCGCTCTCCATCGCATCTTCATATTTGCGAATAGCTGTTATGATGGGGTGTTGAATATGGAAGATGTTTTCCAATACAGTTTTATCCTCTTCAAAATGAGGATCCTGTTCAAAAAGGGCAACGGTTACGTCTTTATTGATCCAATGTTTGCCACTATCTGCCGTTTCTTGACCGGCTAAAATGCGCAATAAAGTGGATTTCCCCACCCCATTGCGGGCAATTAGGGCAATTTTATCGCCCTCATTAATATGAAATGAAATATTACGAAAAAGTGGGTTAATACCATAACTCTTTGTCAATCCCTCTACTGAAACATAATGCATGCCGCAAATATAAGGCTTAAAGGTCAAGGCGATGAGCACTGAACTTTGTACTTTTGCGCTTGTTATTTAAGTATTATGAAGCAATTCAATGTGCCAGTTGGTTATAGAAGTCCGTTAATTACTGCTGTAAAACAGTATCGCAAGCAGCAGGATAAACTTAAAAAAGATGATTCGCCAACCTTACTTGATCTGGGGGAATTACAGATTTACTTGGCCCGCCATTTTGGATTTTGTTATGGCGTGGAGCATGCCATTGAAATAGCTTTTAGCACCATCGAATCAAATCCGGGTAAGCGGATCTTTCTTTTAAGCGAGATGATCCATAACCCACAGGTGAATGCAGACCTTTTAGCCATGGGCGTTCAATTCATGCAAGATACTTACGGCAAACAGATCATCCCATTCGAGGAAATCAGGTCAGACGATATTGTAATTATACCTGCATTTGGCACCACGCTTGCCATTGAAGCATTATTAGAATCAAAAGGAATAGCTACCGCTAAATACAATACCACTTGCCCTTTCGTAGAAAAAGTGTGGAACAGAAGTGAGCAGATCGCAGAAAAGGGATACAGTATCGTTATTCATGGCAAACCCAAACACGAAGAAACAAGGGCCACGTTTTCGCATGCTTCTGCAGTTACAGCTTCCATAGTGGTAAATGATATGCAAGAGACCGTAGATCTGGCAAAATATATCACTGGCGAAAAAGAGCCAACTCTTTTTTACGAACAATTCAAGGGAAGGTATTCTGAAGGTTTTGACATTGCGAAAGACTTAACCAGGTTTGGAGTTGTAAATCAAACTACCCAATTAGCTACTGATACACAAGCGATCTCCGATTATTTAAAATCTGTGATGATCAGGAAGTATCAATTAACCGCAGATACCATTGATACCCATTTTGCAGATACTAGAGATACCTTATGTTATGCAACAAACGATAATCAAACAGCGGTTACTGGCATGTTGCAAACCGATGCAGACCTCGCGATTATTATCGGCGGCTATAATAGTAGCAACACATCGCATTTAGTAGAATTGTGTGAAGAAAAACTCCCATCCTATTTTATAGATACACCTGAAAGGATCATCAGTAAAACAGAAATTATCAATTGCAATTGGAGAACAAAAGAGCAGCGGATCATCAAAGATTTCTTGCCAGAAAAATCTCCTGTAAAAATATTGATCACTAGTGGCGCAAGTTGCCCAGATGCAGTTGTGGAATCTATTATAAAAAAACTGGCATCACTTTATGGTGTTGAAGATAGGGTAGAAAAATTAATAGCATCCTTTTAAGGGATGCTATTAATTTAAAATATACAATCTGATTAATTGTTTATTCCAATAGTTTTTTAACTACCAATCCACCTACTTTCTTACCACAATCTGCACCAGTGTTCACACTTAATACATAATGTATTCCACCATAGACCCTACTGATAGAGCACTCTGCAGCAGCTTCATGCAAAGATTTGAAATCGCGTTTCATACCAATATAATGATAGTCGCTCGAGTCGGTAAAGCTCAAATTATCTCTATACAATTTTGTTAGCACAGTTGCAGCAGATGCAGTGATGGTGCTATGTCCGCTGGTATATTCAGGGAAAGGAGGCGTTTGTAAAAAAGGCATCCAATTTTTATCCATTAGTTCTTTGATCACTGTAACTGGTCTTACATAACTGCTTCTATATTTTTCATCCCAACAAGAAATGAATCCATCATACAATGCAATAGCAGTAATAGCAAAAGTTTGCGCAGCTTTTACAGGATCAGCTTTTTCTTGCTCAATAATTTGAGCTGCAATTCCTATCCAGTGACCACCTGGAGTGATCTTCTTATTTCCAAACATCATATGTCCAGCGTGTTCGATCACGAATGGATTATCGTCCCAGTATCTTGCAATTGTTTTTTGCTCTTCCGTTAAGTTCTTATTGATATCATATACTTCTTTCATCATACCATAAAATACAGATCCGGGTTTTGGATCATATGGTGGCGGAGTACTTGGTTTAAACTGAGAAGCAGAGTCAAGACACATGGGCTGCATAGTATTCCAGCACCATTCTACACCATCTGCATAATCAGGAGGTGTAGGGCGCCATTTTCCTGGTTCTTCACTTCCAAGGTATTTTGCTTTGCCTCTTGATTTAAAATAACCATCATTCTTAGCCCGTTTCAAAATCATTGAAGCGATGGTATCTCCAAATGCGATAGAGTTCTGATAAGTGGTTTCGTCTAAACGCTGTTTAAAATTCTCATGGATACTATTTTCATAGTTCGTCAAAGAATCAACAGAGAAAACTTTCACGTTACGTGTTACTTTAAAAAATGCTTCAGATGCAGCTAAATTAAAATCATATTTTTTTGATGCATCTGGTTGAGGCATTTTACCAAACCCATTCAATTTTTCTGCAATAGAACTAGTGTTTGGTTTTGAGAAACGTAGGGCTTCATAAGCAGCAATAGATGAATAAACATAGATCCTGCTTGCAACAGGTGGGGTAAATACATCATATATGATTACCTGCGTTAGCTGGTCTTCATTATTAATCAACATTTTTACTGGATCAAGCGGCTCCGATTTTTTAGGAGAACACGCCAATGCTGCTAGGCTTAGTGCCGCAAACAGTGTTTTAGAAATTTTTTTCATTGATAAGTTTTGAGAATAAAGCAATCGAAATCAAATATTTAGCATGATGATTAAAAGGATTTTAAAGATAGTAAAAACAGAACAATCATACAAATTGAGGGTGCTCAGAAAATTTATAGAAGAATTTTGATTTTTAATGATATTATAAAAAAAGATGTAATAAAAAATCCTACATTCAGAGTCACAAATCATACAACGAATGCTTGCTCTGCGAATCCTTTGCCTATTCACAATTACCACTATTTGCATAACCCGACCCGTTCATGCCCAGTTAAGTTCTAAAGATAGTATCCTCTTAAAATCAAGTGTCAAAAATGCTTTGACCTTTTACGACCAGAATATCGGGGAACAGTCTGGAAAGTTTAATGGTAGCCAGAATATTGGTTACCCTCAGGGAGTCATTGAAAAGAATCCCTACTTCAACACCCCAAACTTTTCAAAAGGGTATATTGTATATGACCAAGTGCTTTACGAAAATGTAAACCTTGTTTACGATGAAGCAGCAGACCTTGTTGTATTACAAGACAGTTCTCATAAAATTGAATTGATCACTGAGAAATTAGAAGCTTTTGGCATTGGCGATAATCATTTTCGATACCTCATTAAAAAGGATGTCAATACAAATGCACTGGTAAATACTGGCTATTACCAAATCTTAGTGGATAATAAAACAAGCTTATATACAAAAGAAACAAAAAAGATCGCTGAGAAAATTCAAAGCAATGAACTAGCCTATACAATTGGAACTTCCAATTATTACTATATAAAAAAAGATGGTCGTTTTTATGAAATTCAAAGCAAAAAAGGATTCTTTAAAATCTTAAAAGACAAAGAAAAAGATCTCAAACACTATATCAAAACGCAACACTTAAATTATAGAAAAGATAAAAATTATACACTCAGCAATGTGGTTGAATACTATAACCTTATAACTAAATAATTTGAAAAAATATTCTATATACCTGTTCCTGCTTTTTTCGCTGATCTTTTTCAAAAAAGGATATAGCCAATCAGACTCAACAACCATCGTTAAGGTAAATTGTGTCAAATGCAGTTTCACCGAACTTACCAAACAAATTGAATCGCAAACTGGTTTGCATATTTATTACGACTCAAGCTTGTTTGCCAATAAATCGTACACTTATAATACACAAGCCGAGCAATTGAGCAAGGTATTGTCTAAGCTCTTTTCTTCAGATTTGATCTATTATAGTTTTGATGACCAAAAGAATTTATTTTTTTCTAAAAGTAAA
>CAIYAG010000360.1 GCA_903924075.1 uncultured Bacteroidota bacterium
AGTGAAAAATGGAAAGTCACTTGTTTAAGCTTCTAACATCCTTAGAAATACTTTAACCCTGGCTTTCAAGCCGGGTCCTCACAATAAAAAATGCCTCTTCATGTAAGAGGCATTTTTTATTGTGATGTTCAATTATTTTTGCATCAATGCGTAGCACTGATTTGCGATTTCTAGTTCTTCGTTTGTTGGGATTTTTAGAATTTTCACTTTCGAAAATTGTGTATTTAGTTCAACTGTTCCCTTGATCCTTTGCTTATTTTTTTCTTCATCTATTTCAATTCCTAAATAAGACAGGTTTTTTGTAGCGAGGCTTCTTACCAATGCATCATTTTCACCAACACCTCCTGTAAATACAATTGCATCTAATCCGTTCAGAACTGCTGTGAATGAACCGATATATTTTTTGATATGATAACCGTACATTTCATATGCTAGAATGGCATTTAAATCGCCTTCATTATATCTAGCTGTAACATCACGCATATCACTAAAGCCTGTTAAACCTAACATACCGCTTTTTTTATTGAGTACGTTATTGATCTCTTCGATTGGATAGCCCAATTGATTTACTAAATAAAATATCACAGACTGATCAATATCACCAGCTCTTGTTCCCATGATCAATCCATTCATGGGTCCTAATCCCATGCTATGATCGATACATTTTCCATTCAAGATCGCACTCATGCTACAACCATTACCCAAATGAATAGTAATAATTTTAGATTCTTTTTGATCTAAGAATTCAATGGCTTTTTCAGACACATATTTATGACTGGTTCCATGAAAACCATAAGCCCTGATCCGATGCTCGGTATAATATTCATTGGGAATTGCCATACGATAAGCAACAGCTGGCATGGTTTGATGGAATGCAGTATCAAATACGGCCACTTGTTTAGCCGCACTAAAAATTTGTTCAGCTACTTCAATTCCCAAATAGTTTGGTGGGTTGTGTAATGGAGCTAGTGGAAATAAATGTTTTATTTTTTCTTTTACTTCTTCTGTGATGATCTGTGTATCAGAAAAGGTTTCACCACCATGTACGACTCGGTGTCCTACTGCATGAATTTCATCGGGGTTACTAATAACACCAATTGCAGGGTCGATCAATAATTTGGCAACTTCTTTTAATCCAGTTGCATGGTCTTTGATCTTCAATGTTTCTTCCGTTACAAACTCTTCACCATCTTTCATCCTTTTATGAATGATGGTAGATGCATCTGATCCAATACGTTCAATCAAACCAGTGCATATAGTAGCTGCTTCAGGCATGCTAATGAGTTGGTACTTGATAGAACTACTACCTGAATTAATTACGAATATATTCATCTAACAATATTAATATTTTATTGGGCTTGAATGGCAGTGATCACCACAGTATTAAAAACATCGTCAACAGTACAGCCCCTGCTAAGATCGTTCACTGGTTTGTTTAATCCCTGTAACATTGGCCCGATGGCTAATGCGCCAGTTTCTCTTTGAACAGCTTTATAAGTATTATTACCCGTATTTAAATCAGGGAAGATCAATACACTTGCCTGACCCGCTACCTGCGAATTAGGAAGCTTCTGACGGCCAACTGAAGGGTCAACCGCTGCATCATATTGAATAGGTCCTTCCACTTTTAAGTCGGGCCTTTTTTCTCTTACTATTTCTGTAGCTCTCCTTACTTTGTCAACGTCTTCTCCTTCACCAGAAGTGCCAGATGAGTATGAAAGCATTGCTATTTTTGGTTCAATACCAAACATGATACTTGTTTCAGCAGACGAGATCGCAATTTCTGCCAACTGTTCTGAAGTAGGATTGGGGTTTACTGCACAATCACCAAAAACTGAAACACGATTTGGTAAGCACATAAAGAATACAGATGAAACTGTATTCACACCCGGTTTTGTTTTTACAAATTGTAAAGCTGGACGAATAGTATGTTGTGTAGTATGTACTGCTCCAGAAACCATACCATCTGCATCTCCTTGATATACCATCATGGTACCAAATAAGAAACGTCTAGCATTAAGTCGCGCGCCATTTCTTTTTGTAGATTTTTAGCTTTGCGCAATTCAACCAATGCATCTACATATGAATCGTATTTATCTGAATTGGCAGGATCAATGATCTGAATTTTATCAAAATCCATATTCAAATTCAAACGCTTCGCAGCTCCAACAATATTTTCCTTGATCCCTAGTATTGTTATTTTAACGATGTCTTGTTTCACTAATTGATCTGCAGCCATCAAAATCCGATCATCTCCACCTTCAGGAAGTACGATATGTTTTTTATGTGATTTTGCACGCTTTACAATTTGATATTGGAACATCCTTGGTGTGATATTCCTAGTCTGGAAAGTATTGATCTTTTCACCAATGGCTTGTATATCGATATACTTATCAAAAGTGCTAATAGCTAAAGCAATTTTCTCTTTATTATAATAGGATATTCTGGATTGAGTGCTTGCTACTTTAGTTACTGTTTCGAATGTGCCAGTCTCAACTGCAATGATGGGTAATACCGTATCCAAACCTTCAATCAATTTTAGAATGGAAGGCTCAGGAGTTAATCCCCCTGTTAAGATCATGCCAGCTACTTTTGGGTAGTTTTTAGAAATATTGGCTTGTAATACACCAATTAAAATATCCCCTCTATCGCCAGGTGTAACAATTAAAGTATTTTTCTTTAGTCTTGAAAGGCAATTATGTAATTGCATGGCACCCACTATAGAATGGTCTACCTGATTGGTAAATAAATGTTCTCCGAATAATGGCTTCCCATTTACTGATTCACAAATCTCTTTTAGTGTAGGATTGCCTAGATCCCTGTTCTCAGGAATCACTGTTACGATCACATCTTTTGGAAGACTTTGACGAATATTTACGGATACTGAAAACGCAATTTGTTCGAGTACTTTATTGGCAATAACAGTAAGGATCTGTACCCCCTCTTCTTGGAATAATTTAAAAGTAGAAACGGTACTCGTTACGATTTCCTGGTCGGTTTTTCCTTCACCCTTTACAACCAACACAACAGGGATCCCTAAATTTTTTGCAATATTTATATTGTCATCAAATTCCAAATTTGTGCTGCTTCCTAGAAAATCAGCACCCTCAACTATTACGAATTCATTGGTTTCTTGTAATTTTTTGAATTTTTCAATGATCCTATCAATGATCAAAGCCTCACCACCTGTATTACGCAATTTTTCTACCTCTTCCCTTGTAAAGGCATACATGTCTTCATAAGGAGTAGTTAATCCAAAGTGGTGGATCATGGTATCTAAATGATTATCTCTCACTCCAGCAGTACTGCTGATCACTGGTTTGAAATAAGCAATTTTTTCTGTTTTGCCCGCCAAAAGGTTCATCAACCCAAGGGCAATGATCGATTTTCCCGAAAAGGGTTCTGTA
>CAIYAG010000361.1 GCA_903924075.1 uncultured Bacteroidota bacterium
ACTAATCAAAACAGAATTAACCTGCGATTGTTTCCTGACTGTACCAATCTTGCATGGCATCTACCAAAATGGTGTTCTCTTTTTCCGTACCGATAGTGATCCTTAAGCAATCTTCGCAAAGCTGTACTGAGCTTCGATCTCTCAAAACAATCCCCTTGGCAAGTAAAAATTCATAGATTTTTCTAGCATCTTTGATCTTTACCAAGATAAAATTGGCATCAGAGGGATACACTTTTTCAACGGTAGGCATGGATTCAAACACCTCTTTCAGCGCTTCACGCATATCTACCAGTAGTTTGATCATATCATTCACCTGACCCACTTCTTCCAATGCCTTCAATGCAAGTTCCTGTGTAGCCTGATTGATATTGTAGGGCGGCTTCACCTTATTTAGAATGTCGATGATCTCTTTTGATGCAAAAGCCATCCCAAGTCTGAGTGCCGCTAAACCCCATGCTTTACTAAAGGTTTGCAGCACCACCAGGTTCGGATATTCTACTAATTCCTGTACAAAGGATTTTTGTTGGGCAAAATTGATATAGGCTTCGTCGATCACTACCAACCCATTAAAATTGTTTAAAACAGTTTCAATATCGGCTCTATCAATGCTATTTCCTGTTGGATTATTGGGTGAACAGATCCAGATCAATTTGGTATTGGCATCTACCAACGTTTCAATATGCGCCAGATTTAACTGAAAATCGGGTAATAAAGGTGCCCTTCTTAGTTCGATATCGTTGATATTGGCACTCACTTCGTACATGCCATAGGTAGGCGGACAAATAATAACATTGTCCTTTCCTGGTTCACAAAAGCTCCGAAACAACAGGTCGATGCACTCATCGCTCCCATTTCCGAGAAAAATGTGCTCGGGTTTGATTCCTTTAACAGCACTTAACGCCTCTTTTACAGCATGTTGATGCGGATCCGGATAACGGTTATACCATTTCACCAAGGGCGAACCAAGGCTATTTTCATTGGCATCCAAAAACACTTTTGCATCCCCACTAAACTCGTCTCTTGCCGATGAATAGGCTTTAAGAGACTTGATGTTGGGGCGGATCAGGTTATTTAAGTTGAACATATTATTAAATTCAAAAGTCAAAATTCAAAAGTCAAAAAAAAGTAAGCATCAGATTATGATTTTCTCAATCTGACTTTTACAGCGTTTGCATGAGCGTCTAAGCCCTCAGCCATAGCCATCAGTTCAACGGTACTAGCAATATTGGCCAATCCTGCTGCAGTTAGTTGCTGAAAACTGATCTTTTTCACGAAGCTGTCAACACTCACACCACTATATGCCCTTGAAAAACCATTGGTTGGCAAGGTATGATTGGTGCCACTGGCATAGTCGCCCACACTCTCTGGCGAGTAATTACCTAGGAAGATCGAACCTGCATTAATTACCCCCTCCGCTAATTGCTCAGCATTGGCACATGCCATGATCAAATGCTCAGCCGCGTAGGCATTTACCAACTCAATAGCTTCTTGCATATCTTTAATTAATATTGCAGTACTATTACTTAAAGATTTAACTGCCAATTCTTTACGTGACAAATGATTCAATTGAATAATCAATTCTTCCTGCACTTCGGCAATCAGTTTTTCTGAGTTTGTAACCAATAAAACCTGACTATCGGCACCGTGTTCGGCCTGACTTAACAGGTCGGCCGCCACAAAAGCAGCATTGGCCGTTTCATCTGCCAATACACAAACCTCACTCGGACCCGCAGGCATATCTATGGCGATGCCCTGCTGCTGGATCAACTGTTTGGCGCAGGTCACGTATTGATTGCCCGGACCAAAGATCTTATATACCTGCGGTACAGTTTCTGTACCATAAGCCATCGCTCCAATAGCCTGCACGCCACCAATTTTAAACACTTTATTAATCCCAACTAGATGTGCAGCAAATAAGATGGCCGGATGCAGCTTACCTTCTTTATTGGGAGGAGAACATAAAATAACTTCTTGACATTCAGCTATTTTAGCAGGTATACCTAACATTAAAATAGTAGAAAAAAGTGGCGCTGTACCACCTGGGATATAGAGTCCAACCCTTTCAATTCCCACCGACTTACGCCAGCATTGTACCCCAGGCATAGTTTCGATCTTCTGAATAGCACTCAACTGAGAGCTGTGAAAAAGCCGAATATTAGTTGCGGCCTGCTCAATAGCCTGCTTCAAATCTGCGGGCAAAGCATCAATTGCTTCCTGAATTTCAAGTTCAGTTACCAGCACCTCACCTAGCTTTACCCCATCAAATTGTTCGGTAAAGGCATTCACAGCCTTGTTACCCTCCAGCTTAACACGATCAAGTACAGACCTTACCGTTCCCTGCAAGGCAGTATTATCAAAACTTGGCCTCGCCAAGATACTCGGCCACTCTGCCTTTGATGGAAATTTTATTTCTTTCATCTTGATCAATAACTAGATTAAACGATCATTTTTTCAATTGGGATTACCAAAATACCCTCTGCTCCAGCTTCCTTTAATTGTTCAATTATATCCCAGAACTCATTCTCTTTCAAAACACTATGCACACTACTCCAGCCTTCCTGAGCCAATGGCAATACCGTTGGGCTCTTCATACCCGGCAATAAGCTAATGATCTTTTCCAGGTTATTATTAGGTGCATTCAGGAGGATGTATTTGTTGTTTTTGGCCTTCTTAACCGACTGGATCCTGAAGATCAACCGGTTTAGAATCTGGATTTGATCTGCAGTCAGGTTCTTGTTTTGGATCAAAACACATTGCGATTCGAGGATGGTTTCTACCTCTTTTAGTCCGTTCATGAATAAAGTAGACCCACTACTCACCAAATCGCAGATGCTATCAGCCAACCCAATTCCAGGTGCGATCTCAACACTACCACTGATCTCATGAATCTCGGCGGTGATCTGATTTTTCTCAAGGAAGGCTTCCACTAAAACAGGATAACTGGTTGCGATCCTGGTTTTATCTAAAAAGCCAGGTCCGGTATAAGTCTCTCCTTTTCTGATAGCGATACAAAGTCGGCATTTCCCAAACCCCAGTTTTTCGCCCACGATCACTTTCTTCTTTTTCTCATACACCACGTTTTCGCCTACAAAACCGATGTCTGCTACCCCGTCTTCTACGTATTGAGGAATATCGTCATCTCTCAAAAAGTATAATTCGATGGGGAAATTGCTGGCTTCAGTTTTTAATTTGTTCACCCCATTACTGATATCAATACCGCATTCTTTTAATAAGCGGATACTATCGTCGTAAAGGCGACCACTTTTCTGAATGGCCAATCTTAGTTTTGCTGGCTTTTCCAATCCTGATTTTAATTCTTTCTCTTGCATACATTCGATTTATTCTGAAGAACACCACTTCAGCATGGCTCATACGAAAAAAGCCTACCACTAGGGTAAGCTTTTAATGTTTTATAGTATACACAAAACACCGTCGCCTACCAAATTGGTAAGATATGATGGTGATGTTTATGTGTTGTTGTTATCATTACCCTACAAAAATACTCGCATATTCCTTTTCTGGCAAATTATTTTCTTGTAAAATGCATATTTAAATTTATTACCATTCAAAATCTCCCTTTTATTTTACCGATCGCTCCCTTTTGAGATGCAATATTTGGTTAACTTTCCTATCCAAAATTTGACCAATGCAAAAACGATTACTAGTTGCTTTTTTATGCTTATTTATGCTTCAAGGAATTGGAGCCCAACAAAAACTGAAATTGGTTTGGAGCGATGAATTCAACTATAAGGGTCTCCCCGATCCCAAAAAATGGGGATACGATACCGGTGGCCGCGGGTGGGGTAACAATGAATTGCAGTATTATACTTTTCAAAATACGAAGAATGCGCGCGTTGAAAATGGACATCTTATTATTGAGGCCCATAAAGAACAAAAGGGAAATAATGCCTATACTTCTGCAAGATTGGTGACAAAGGGTAAGGGCGACTGGACGCATGGCCGCATAGAAGTGAGTGCAAAATTGCCTAAGGGACTAGGAACCTGGCCCGCAATCTGGATGCTGGGCTCTAAAACGCCACTTGTTTGGCCAGACGATGGAGAGATCGATATCATGGAGCATGTTGGATATGACCAAGGTAATATCCATGCATCCATACACTGTAAAAAGTATAACCATGTAATGGGTACACAGAAAACAGATACCATTCGCGTGAAAGACTGCAGCGAAGCATTTCACGTGTATCAATTGGATTGGGATGCAGAAACCATTCGGATCGGCATCGATAATACCGTTTATTTTCAATTTAAAAATGAGCATAGCGATCGAACTGCATGGCCGTTTAGCGAACCCCAATATTTATTGTTAAACCTTGCTGTTGGGGGAAACTGGGGTGGACAAAAAGGAGTTGATAGTACCATTTACCCGCTTAGAATGGAAGTTGATTATGTAAGGGTATTTCAATAAACAAAACTAAAACTTAGCTACATGAACTTGAGAAAATCTAGAAGCTTACTGGCAATTACATTGTCAGTTATGCTGATCCTGAATGCAAATGCGCAAGACGCAATCAATTATCAAACACCTCCAAAAGATATTGCAGATCTGTTATTGGCTAAACCAACACCAGGTGTAAGCATTGATAGCAAAGCCAGTTGGATGTTGTTGAGCGAAAGAAATTCTTATCCAACTGTGGATGAGTTAGGTCAGCCAGAAATCAGAATCGCCGGCCTGCGATTGAACCCGAATAACTTTTCACCAAGCAGACAGAATTATATCAACAATTTTATTTTAAAGAATATAAAAACGAATGCGGAAATAAAAGTGCAGGGCTTACCAGCCAATCTTTTAGCGGGTAATGTGAGCTGGAATCCTTCCGAAACAAAGATCGCTTTTACAAACACCACTGCTACTGAAGTAGATTTGTATATCATTGATGTGGCCACTCAAAAAGCTAGTCGCGTTAATAAAAAAGCAGTGAACACTGTATTGGGAAGCCCCTATACCTGGCTGGATGATAATACAGTGATCTACAAATCTGCAACTCAACTTGCCACCAGCGCACCGAAAAGATCAATTACACCAAAGGGTCCAACCATTCAGCAAAACCTTGGCAAAACCGCGCCCAGCGCTACTTTTCAGGATCTGATCAAATCGCCTTACGACGAACAATTGTTTGAGTTTTATGCAACTTCTCAACTGATCCAAAATAAAAATGGTGTAGAAACCAATATTGGCAAAGCAGCAATTGTGGCAAGCTTTATATTATCGCCAGATAAAAAATTCTTATTACAAAAAACGCTCAAAAAACCATTTTCCTATTTAGTTACTGCATTTGGATTTCCTTCTACAGTTGCAATTACAGATCTTAAAGGAAATGTAGTTAAACTGTTGGCTGACCTACCATCTACAGAAGGAACACCATCTGGAAATGATAATACACAGAATGTTCCGCGTTCATTTGACTGGCGCGATGATGAAGCTGCCACCATCACTTGGGCAACTCCACTAGATAGTGGTTTGATCAAAAATAAAATGGAATATCATGATGTTGTTTATGCTTTGTCTGCACCATTTACTGGTACTGCAAAAGAATTATTTAAAACACAAATGCGTTATAGTGGAACCAGCTGGGGTAATAGCAACATTGCATTAGTGCAGGAAGTTTCTCGTGCCAAACAAGTTGGGCGCGTTAGCAGGTACAATACCATCTCCAATAGTTTAGAAAAACTATACGAGCGCAATCAGACAGATGCCTATAATAATCCAGGAAATCCGGTTACTACTAAAAATGAATTTGGTCGTCAAGTAATTCTTACAACAGATAACGGTACTAAATTATTGATGAACAATAT
>CAIYAG010000362.1 GCA_903924075.1 uncultured Bacteroidota bacterium
AAAAGAGCTGTTCAAACCTAATTTCACCACCAAGACTTCTGGAACCGGATTGGGTTTGGCGATTTGTAAAGGCATCGTAGAAAAATCGAATGGTGAGATCTGGTTCAAGACCCAGTTAGGGGTTGGCACTAGTTTCTTTATCAGGCTACCTCTTGCAGATTAGTTTCTCTTTGAATGCTGCTCCCCTAAAAATTCCTCGAATTCGGCAAGGGAATAACTGCTAAGGTTTTGGTATTTGGTCAGTCCAGCTTTCTGTGCTACCAATACCCCATATTTACAGTCGTTATACCCTTCAATAGCATGCGCATCAGGATCGATGGATATTAAAACCCCTTTGTCGGTGGCTTCCTGGATCCATCTCCAATCGATATCTAACCTTCTTGGATGGGCATTCAGTTCAATCACCACATTGTTGGCCAAGCAAGCGTCGATAATTTTATGATGATCAACCGGATAGCCATTGCGGCTAAGTAGCAATCGGCCGGTCATATGACCTAAAATGCTGGTGAACTGGTTCTCAATAGCGTTGATCAGGCGCAACATGGCTTTTTCTTCTGTCATCTTTAAATTCGAATGGATGGAAGCTATGACAAGGTCAAAACTGCTTAAAACGTCATCATCATAATCTAAACTCCCATCATTTAAAATATCACTTTCAATGCGTTTGAAAATGCGAAACGGGTACAATTTTTTATTGAGTTCATCTATCTGATGGTGTTGAGCAACAATACGTTCTTCTCTTAAACCATTGGCGTAAAATGCAGTTTGAGAGTGGTCGCTGATCACCAAATATTCATATCCTTTTTCTTTTGCAGCAATGGCCATTGTTTCTAACGATTCTGCTCCATCACTCCAATTACTATGACTATGAATGATCGCTTTTATATCGTTGAGTTGAATAACCGGCTTTAATTTTTTTGCAATTGCTTTTTGAATAATGGATGCGTCTTCACGTTGATAAACTGGGATGTAAGGAATCTGTTTCGACTCAAAAATGGCAGCATCAGAATTGTGATTTTCTGATTCAGTCCAATTAGTAATCCGTTTCCATTCACTTAAAAATTCTTCGCTGCATGAATATTGAAACAGACAATTATAAAAATTTTCTTCACTTGATTGTATGAAATTAATGGGCAATTTCATGCTTCCTTCTATCATCAAATTAGTGTCTGAAATTACTTTTATTTGGAAGCCTTGAAGGTTAAAAAAATCTTTTAAAATAGTTTGTGGAGCGGTGGTTATAAAGACCAAATTGCTGATAATTTCCTGTTGTAGGGCAAAAGCGCCAGCCACTGAAAACCGAAAATCAGGGAATTGGCTATGCAGGTTTTCTTGAAATTGGGCCACTACTTTTTCCATTTCTTGGTACAAATAACTTCCCTGACTACCCAAATAAAAACTAATTGCATCCTTAATATTCTGCTGAGATTTTTCTCCAAAACCTTTGTAATTAGCAAGCCTATTTTCTTCGCAAGCGTATAATAATTCTCCGATCGTTTCAATTTCTAAATCTTTCCAGATGGTTGCAATTTTTTTAGGACCGATGCCTTTGATGCTCAGCATCGTTAATATTCCTTCAGGTGTTTTTTGAATGTACTCGTTAAGGATGGGAAGTGTACCAGTTTGAATTTGTTCGATCACATTTTTTGCGATCGCATTGCCGATCCCGCGCACTGAACTTATTTTATCAATCGTCATTTCA
>CAIYAG010000363.1 GCA_903924075.1 uncultured Bacteroidota bacterium
AAAGAGAACCAATAATATATAAACTAAAAGTAAAAGCAACTATTAGTTTAAAAGCAGCGTATAAATGTTTGAAATCAATTCTATTTATTGTAATACGGTGATTTAGTCGGACAAATAATACTTACTACTTCAGAAAAAAATCAATTTCAAATCCATTATTGAGGTAGAAAATGTTTTTTGAAGCCACAAATACCTTATTTTTATTGCTTCAATATTAACAAGACTTTATTAATTCGGTTAATATTGGAGCTGAATAAATGTTGTTCTAACTACTAAAACTAAACTAACATGAGAAAAATCTTGTCTAGTCTCCTTGTTGCAATGCTATGTTTTGCCATTGCAGGCCAGGCTCAAACCCTGACCATCACCGGCAGGGTAACAGATGAAAAAGGGGTTCCCATTCCTTCGGCATCTGTTGTATTAAAGAGTAAAAAAGCGAAGGGGATTGCTGCTGATGAGCAGGGTAATTTTAAAATCACAGCTTCGAAAGGAGATGTGTTGTTAATCTCTAGTGTAAACTTTATTGCTAAAGAGGTAACTATTGGCTCAAGTACTACAGTTAATGTATCTCTTGTGGCATCAAATGCTACAAACTTAAATGAGGTTGTTGTAACAGCGATGGGTATCAAGCGTTCTGATAAAGCATTAGGATATGCTGTATCAAAAGTTGATGTGGGTACTGTGTTGCAAAAATCTGAACCTGATGTGTTGAAAGGGCTTGCTGGTAAAGTACCAGGGGTTGATATCAGAGATGGTCAGGGTGCACCAGGTGCTGCTACTCGTATACAAATCAGAGGGGTATCATCATTCAGTGGTGGAGAGCCTTTGATCGTTGTTGATGGAGTACCTTATAGTAATAACCTGATCAACACAACTAGTCCTTATAGTGGTGGTGGTACTTATGGTTCTGGTTTCGGAGATTTAGATCCGAACGATGTAGAATCAATCAACATCTTAAAAGGAGCAGCTGCTGCATCTTTATATGGTTCAAGAGCTGCCAACGGGGTTTTGTTGATCACTACAAAATCAGGAAACCCTAAAAAAGGTAAAAAATCTTTGAACGTTTCTTATAAAGGTGGATATAGCCAAGAAACTATCGCTCAGTTGCCCGACTTCCAAAATACTTATGGAGCTGGTGCAAATTTCAGAGAGCAAGGTTCTAATGGTTCTTGGGGAGCGAAATTTGGTAAAGGCGTTATTTATGATGGTTCTGGTAATGTTCTAGGAACATCTGCATCAGGAATAGATTCAATGCCTGCTTCTTCTAACTGGGCAGCAATGTATGCTGCTTATCCAGAACTTTTCCCGAACGGTAGAACTGCTTATAAGGCTTATCCTAATAACGTTTCTTCTTTATTCAACACTGGTAACCTATTTGAAAATTCAATTGGTATGAACGGTGGTGAAGGAAATACATCTTTCAACGTAACACTTTCTAGAGTTGATCAGAAAGGTTATATCACTAACACAAGTTATACAAAAAATAACATGAGTGTGGGTGGACAAACACAGATCGGAAAACTAACTATTGGTGCTAGTATCTCGTATGCTAGAACAAATCAAGTAGGTGGTTTCATTGGTCAGGCTCAAAGCTTCTTATCTCAGTGGGGTCGTACATTTACGATGGCTAGAAACTGGGATATTACTGGTTTCCCTAGTGCTGACCGTGCTGGTAACCAAATCGGTTTCAATAGTGGTCAGTATACTAACCCAGTTTGGGCAGCATACCACAACGTCATCACTTCTGTCGATGATCGTATCGTTGCTAACTTAAGAGGTTCTTATAAATTCAGTAACACTTTCAGAATCGATTATACTGGTGGTGTGAACAGCTATGCACTTTACAGAGATCAGATCATTGATAAATCTTCTTTAGGTAGTTCTGATAATACTTTAGGTAATATGACTGAAGTGATCAGCAGAACGCAGGAAATACAATCAACTTTAGTTGGTATATATACTCCTCGTTTATCTAAGGACTGGACCTTGGATGTGAAAGTTGGTAATGATATCAACCAAAGAACTTCAAGAGGCCAGCAGATCTACGGTGTAAACTTCGTAATTCCGGGTTTATATAATGTAATGAATACTTCTACTCAGAAATTCCAAAGTGATGGAGTTTCTAAAAGAAGAATCGTAGGTTTCTTTGGTGATGCATCATTAGGTTTTAGAAACTTTGCTTTCTTAAACGTAACTGGTAGAACCGATCTTACTTCTACACTTCCTTATAAAAATGCTGCTTATTTCTATCCAGGAGTTTCTGGATCATTAATATGGACCGATGCATTGAATATCAAATCTAAAGTATTAGACTACGGTAAAATTCGTGCAGGTTATGCGAGAGTGGGTAATGATGCCTCTCCAGGTAATGGCGAAGCGATTTTTGGCCTTAACTCAGCAGGTTCTCTTGGTCAGTCTCTAGCTTACAGAGGAACTTCTAACTACGATCCAAACTTAACTCCAGAGTTCTCTAAAGAGTTAGAGTTAGGTACAGAAATGCGTTTCTTTAATCGCAGAGCTGGTTTTGAAGTTACTTGGTATGATAAAAGATCAACTAATTTGATCTATGCAATTGGTTTGCCTACAACAACTGGTTTCAGTTCTTTCTATACTAACCTTGGTGAGATCAGAAATACTGGTTGGGAAGTTTCATTAGATGTAAAACCGGTTTCTACTAGGAATTTTGAGTGGACTATCAGAGGTATTTTTACAAGAAATATCAATACTGTTGAAAGACTTGCTCCAGGTTTAACTAGAGATATCATTGGTGGATACAACTACATTGAAGCTGGTATGCCTTATGGTTATTTAAGAGGTGGACATTCAGCACGTACTTCTGATGGTAAATTGTTGATCAATCCAGCATCTGGTATGCCACTTGTAGATCCAAATGATGCGATGGTGGGTGATCCAAATCCAAAATATAAATTGGGTATCACTAACTCATTCTCTTATAAAGGACTTTCTTTGAGTGTTCTTTGGGATATGACTAAAGGTGGAAATTTCTACTCTGAAACTATTAATAGTATGTTAGGTAGAGGTACAACACTAGATACTAAAGACAGAGAACTTAGTCACGTTATTGAAGGTGTTTATGGTAGTGCCACTCCAGTTATGGGAGCTGATGGTTTAAACCACTATGTTCCTTTAGTTGTAAATGGTAATACTGTTCCTAACCAAACAAAAGTTACTACTAACGACTTATTCTTTACCAATGGTACAGGAGCAAGTTTCGCAACAAATGGTGCATTTGAATATGCTATTTTTGATGGTACTGTTTACAGATTAAGAGAAATGGTGTTGGCTTATAGCTTGTCTCCAAGCGTTGTAAGCAAACTACATGTTTCTGGTGTTACCATTTCATTGAGTGGACGTAACCTTTGGTATTTAGCTCCGAATGTACCTAAGTACACACACTTCGACCCAGATATCAACTCTGTTGTTGGAGGTACTACACAGGGTGTTGAAACAGGAGGTGCACCAAGTACAAAAAGATACGGTGTTAACATAAACGTAACTTTCTAATAACCCAAGAAAATTTTCAATTATGAGAAGGAAAAAATATTTAATATACTCTTTTACAGCATTAGCGCTGTTTTCAGTTGCTATTTCAGGCTGCAAAAAGTTTCTTGATGTAAACAAGAATTTAAACAGCCCAACGGCTGTTCCAGTATCACTTCTTTTAAGTGGTGCTGAACGTTCAATAGGTAATAACATTGCTTTGGGAACAGGACTTGGTCAGACCATGTCTGTTTATACGCACCAAACAACAGGCCGTGTAAGTGCCGACAGATATGGTGCTGGTGAATCTGGTTGGGATGGTTTGTATGCAGCTATTTCAAACCTTGATGTAATTATCAAACAGGGAACTGCAGAAACCCGTTATACTTATTCTGGTATTGCTAAAATTTTGAAAGCTTATACTTTCAGTATTTTGGTTGATGTGTATGGTGATGTTCCTTTTTCTGAATTTGACAGGTTCAATGAAGGTATTAAGCAACCTAAATTTGATAAAGGCGCTGATATTTATCCTCAGTTAATCAAATTAATTGATGATGGTATCGCTGATATCAATAACACTGCTCCCAATGCTTCTAAGCCTGCTGGTGATGATTATATCTATAAGGGAAATACAACCAATTGGATCAAAGCTGCAAATACTTTGAAATTGAAATTGTATACCCAAGTAAGATTAGTACAAGATGTGAAAACACAAGTACAAGCTTTATTGGCTAGCCCAGCAACTTTGATCAATGCACAATCAGAAAGTTTCATGTTGCCTTATGGCCCTTATGGGGTTACTGATGACAGACACCCTGCTTATGGCGATTATAACGCTACTCAGCGTGGTAGTCAGTTGTTTAGCCCATGGTTATATGAGATCATGAAAGGAAGAAATCCAAATCTTTTCTTCAATATTGTTGATCCTAGGGTTCCTTATTATATCTATAACCAAAAAACAGCTACAGCTGCTCCTGAAAACTGTACAGAATATCGTGATGGTGGTTTCATCACAATCATATTCGGTTCACAAGGACCATGTAGAGATGGATCTAACAGTGCTACTTATTCTTTGTTAGGTTTATATCCTGCAGGTGGTAGATATGAAGACAATGCTGGTAAATCAATTACAACTTTAGGTGCGATCAATGCTGGTACTGGTGCTTTACCTCACCAATTCATTACTTATGCAGACCGTTTGTATCTTGAAGCTGAATTGATTAATGCTGGTTTAGCTACTGGTACTGCTAGTACCGTATTTAGCAAAGCATTGGATGAGTCTTTCAACCAGATGGATTATATCATCACTAATTTTATTAAGCCTGCTTCTGCTGGTGCTCCTCAAACTGTTCCTGCAATTGCAACACTTGCTGCAACTACTACCTACAAAACTGCAGTGCTTGCTGCGTTTAATGCAGCTACTCCTGCTAGACAGTTGGAATTTATCATGACAGAAAAATGGATCAACAGAATTGAAAATCCAGTAGATAGTTATACTGATTATAGAAGAACTAAATACCCTGTTTTATTTGCTCCAGTTCCAACTGGTACTGTTGCCTCAGTTCAGGGTCCTGATGGAAAAATTACTCCAGTGTTCTGCGATGTAACTTATCCATGGTCTTTGCCGTTCAGTACTAATGAAATTTCATTAAATGCTAGTGCTCCACCGCAAAAAGTTCCTCAATCTTATAAAGTATTTTGGCAACCTTAATAGATATATTCTCGTTTGATATATTTATGATTAATAAAATAAACAGATTATGAAAATTAGAAAAATCAGCATATTATCGGCCCTTTCCCTTGGTCTTGTTATAGCTTTTGCAGGCTGTAAAAAGGATGATGGAGCAGTAAGGTCGAACGTTACAATCAATGATGTGCCTGCAATCTCAACTGCTGTTGATGCATCTGGCTCTCAAGCGATTGATCTTTTAAACCTTTCTGCATTCTCCGGAAAATTTAATGTGGGTCTATATTTTCCAGGTGCAGTAAACCCGGATAAAGTAGATATTGTAGTTAGAAAAAATGGCTCTAATACAAATGTAAAAGTATACAAAGCGGCAGTTACTACATTGCCAGCTAGTTATACTGTTACTACTACCGATTTACAAACATTGTTTGGTGCGGCAGTTACATTAGGTGATACTTATGATTTTGCTCCAGATATCTATGTAGGTACAAAAAAGTTTGAAGCTTTCCCTGCAGTTGGTGCAGGTTCAGGTGCTGGCCCAATTGCCATGCCTGGATATAGCGAGTTTGCGCGTTTTGCTGCAATCTGCGCTTATGATCCTACTATTTATGTTGGAAACTTCACAGTAGTTTCTGATGGTTTTGGAGACTTTAGTCCAGGTGAGATCGTACCAATTACCAAAATTGATGCTACTCACATCTCTTTCATCGATCCATATGTAACTAGTCCATTACCTATTGTAATTGCAGTTAACCCACTGAACAACCAGCTTTCTATTACTAAACAAAAAATAGGAAATGCATTTGTTTGGGCGCTTAACTATACTAACCCTAATATGGCAATGGCAGCTACTGCTTCTAGTTTTGCTTCTCCTTGTAGCAAAACCCTAACCATGTCTATTACTTATACAGTAGATCAGGGTTCATTTGGTGCGTATACTTTAATATTAAAGAAACCATAGTAGCATAAAGCATATTTTATAAAAAAGCCTTAAAGTGATTTTCACTTTAAGGCTTTTTTATTGATACAAGTTCAAATATTTGACTATTTTGAAATGGAATTAAATGTTTTGGAATTCCCTGTACAACAAATATTTAAATAGCATTTTGTATGAAACTATGGATGGTATTAATTGGATGTAAACCTATTGGCAGGCATACAGAACAACACGATGTTTTTTTTGGTATAGCAAATGAACTCAAAGAATTGATCCCTGTATTTGAAAAATTTTGGCCCGAGGCGAGGGTGAATATGCACATTGATGGATATAGAGCAATTAGACAAGTTAATGGATACGACGTTTCCGTTGTTCCCAAAACTCAACAACACATTGCGCAAAAAGTAAAACTGTTTTTTATCAATCTGGGCGGGTACAAAAAAAACGAATTCGAAGAGTTCCATTATAAAATGGTCGTTGCTTCAGAAAACAAAACCGATGCAATCAATTATTCCAAACAAACAGCTTTTTTCAAACATACCCATTTTGAAGGAGCCAACTCACATATTGATGACAAGTATGGTATTGATGTAGATGATTTATATCAGATCGAAGACATACTTGATACTGCTTCAAAATCGAAATATAGTATTCTACTTTCACCCTCGAATGAACTTAAAGAAGATGTATTACATCTGGGATACTTTAAATTAAATACTTTATAGTTTGATTGCTGACATGCCACCATCCACATGCATGATTTGTCCGGTGATCCAAGCTGCCTGATCGCTTAATAAAAAACAAGCCATTGATGCTACATCGGCGGCAGCCCCGATTTTTTTTAATGGATGGCGTTGTGCATTTGCTGCCACTTTTTCTTCAGTATTTAGTAG
>CAIYAG010000364.1 GCA_903924075.1 uncultured Bacteroidota bacterium
CGCCAGTAATTTCAGAAGCTGCAGTAAATTCTTTTAATGATGCAAGTGATTTTGCTTTCCTGATCAACAACTCGGTAGATTCGGGATTTGATTTTAAGCCAGCATCACAAATAGTTATGGCTTCTTTTTAATGCTTGTTCAAATACAATAAATCTGCATAGGCAATTGAGGCATCTTCATAGGTAGGGTTTTTAGCCAATACCATTTCAAAACAGGCTTTAGCACTATCATATTCATCAGTCCAAGTGTAAAGTCTTCCAAGGAAGATCCTAATATCTGCGTAATCTGGACTTTTCTCTAACCCCATTTTGCAATAGGTTTTTGCCAGCGGGTAGTCTTTATGGTCGAAAGCTGCTGTTCTTGCAGCCTGCAATAATCCGTCGGAAGTTGCTGTATCTGGTAAAGCC
The DNA here is from genome assembly GCA_903924075.1 of uncultured Bacteroidota bacterium. Lineage (GTDB taxonomy): Bacteria > Bacteroidota > Bacteroidia > Chitinophagales > Chitinophagaceae > Sediminibacterium. The sequence continues at coordinate 408 of CAIYAG010000364.1, forward strand.
TTTGTTTCTTGAGCTGAAACGGCGAAATAATACATGGTAAAACAAACTAGCAAAAGCAGGAATTTGCGATACTGAAACATATAAGCGAATTTTCTCTATTAAAGGTACTACAGCTTTGCATAACTCGTACATTTCACAAAGCATATCCATAAGGAAGCCTAGTTCAGCCTATCTTTACAGGAATAGATAATAGATTAAAACAAGTAAGTATTTTGAATTTTAATGAATTTGGACTCGACGAAAGATTGATGGAAGGCATTGATGCCATGGGTTATACCACCGCAACACCGGTACAAGAAATGGTGATGCAACCCATTTTAGATGGGAAAGACCTGATCGTAAGTGCACAGACCGGGACTGGTAAAACGGCTGCATTTTTATTGCCACTGATGAACAAACTCATCACTATCCCACACGATGCGCATCATATTAATGCCATGGTAATTGTGCCAACCCGTGAGTTGGCAGTGCAAATTGCACAAGCTATGGAGGGTATTTCTTATTTCACATCCATCAGTTGCATCGCAGTATATGGCGGGGGTGATGGCAATTCTTTTGGCATTGAGAAAAAGGCTTTGAGCGAAGGTTGCGATGTGGTGATTTGTACGCCCGGCAGGATGATCGCGCATTTAAATATGGGTTATGTGAAATTGAAAGGATTGAAATATTTGATCCTGGATGAAGCAGACAGAATGTTGGACATGGGTTTTCATGATGATCTGATGAAGATCATTTCGTTTCTTCCTAAGCAACGTCAGAACTTATTGTTCTCTGCAACCATGCCGATGAAGATGCGTGAGATGGCGAGAAAGATCTTAGTAGATCCTTTAGAAATTAATATTGCGATCTCAAAGCCACCCGAAAAGATTGTACAGGAAGCATTCATCGTGTATGAACCACAGAAAATCCCATTGGTGAAATATATTTTGCGCTTGAAAGATTTTCAAAGCGTGATTGTGTTTTGTTCTAAAAAGCAAAACGTAAAACAACTTACGCAAGAATTGAAGCGTGCGAAATTATCGGTAGAAGAAATTCACTCCGATCTGGATCAGAATAAACGTGAGCAGGTATTACTAGATTTTAGAAATAAGAAATTAAAAGTTTTAGTAGCTACAGATATTTTGAGCAGGGGGATAGATATTGAAGACATTGACTTGGTGATCAATTATGATGTTCCGAATGATGGCGAAGATTATGTACACAGAATAGGTAGAACGGCCCGGGCATCGAGCGAAGGAACGGCGTATACATTTGTAACCGAAAAGGAGCAACAGAAATTTGCGGCGATCGAAGCCCTTCTTGAAAAATCAGTTACTAAAGCACAGGTACCAGAACAATTTGGAGAAACACCAGCTTACAATCCCCGCCCAGTTCGCACAGGCGGTGGTGGAGGAGGGGGTGGAAAGCGCAGGTTCAATGGTCCGCCAAGGGGGGTCAACCGCCGATAAGCGAAGCAAAAAGCAAACATTTTAAAACATGCTTGGAAAATCTGATGAAATGGCTATTTTTGCGGCCCATCAACCAAGAAAATGGACTGTTCAGAAAGTTGAGCAGGATTTGAAATAGACGAAGAATTTGAAAACAACCCGTTTGTTTTCGGGCCTATAGCTCAGTTGGTTAGAGCACCTGACTCATAATCAGGGGGTCACAGGATCATGCCCTGTTGGGCCCACTTGACAATCAAGCAGTTATGAAGTAAATCTCATA
>CAIYAG010000365.1 GCA_903924075.1 uncultured Bacteroidota bacterium
GGGATAATTTCTGAAAAATAAAAAGTGCTTGATCTTTTTGTTGATGCCATTACTGTATTGCACGTATGATTTACCAAGGTTGCCTTTATCAGTTACGCCTCCCGCTTTTGAAATATAGGAAAGGAAACTCCTCGAATCGTACTCAATTATTTGAGGGTTAAATATAGCACCCTTCACTTCCACAAAGGTTTCATTTCTTGGGATATGTATACTATCGCCAGGTTGTAATAAAAATCGGTTATTGCTGCTGCTCTCTTTTGATAAAATGGTGGTTGCTACCCTTAGTCCGCCCCGGTAAACCTGCACATCGCCCATCGATGCAAATGGTGTAATACCCCCAGCCCTTGCAATGATTTCTCTGACAGATTCATTTCTTTTTTCGAGCGAATATTCGCCTGCATACAGCACTTCGCCAGTTAATTTTACACTGCCTAAGTTTCTATAATTCAATAGTTGTGGTACAAATACATAATCGAGCGGTTCGAGCGGATTTTCTCCCCTGGTATTGAGCAAACTAGAATCTAGATCAACTAAGATTACTTTTAATAGTTGATTGGCAAGTGTGTCTGATTTGTTTTTACTGAGCCTTGAAATTTCAACCTTGTGATTGGCCGCATCATTGGTAAATCCATTGGCCATTAAAATTAAATCGGCTAAGATCATGCCCCTTTTATAGGCGTAGATCCCCGGATTTTTTACGGATCCTCCAATGGTTACGGTTAATTTATTTTGTACGGCATCATTGGTACTAACAATGACACTATCATTTTTTACCAATAGGATATCTGGTTCTGTACCAGCCAATACATTTTTGAGGTTGAAAGAAAGCATCGTAGGTTCTAGCCCTGGTTCAGAACGTTTAATATAGGCACGGTTTAGAAAGGCAGCTTCAATTGGTCCATCTGCTTTTTTAAGCAAACTAACCACAGTTAAGCCCTTACTCAACTCGTAATTGCCTGGACGGTAAACAGCACCTTCTAATACTACGCGATTGCTGTAAATGGGTAAGATCTTATCAAAAAATACAGAGTCGCCATTTCTTGGAATAGTGTAAGCAAAATCTGAAATGCTAATATCTTTAACCGTTAAACTTCTAATATCGTTCTGAACCATTTTGGCCTGATCCTTTACTGCTGCTTCAGATAAACCACCGGCATATAGTAAACCATCGGCCAGTGTTTCTTTATCGAGCAATTCATATATACCAGCACGCTTAACCTCTCCACTCAGGATCAATTTTTTTTGATAGGGTCTGAACCTAATCACATCCTGATCTTGTAATCGGATATTTTTATCTAATAAGCCTTTCTGTAAAAAGGCATAAAAGTCGATACTGTCGATTACTTTATTGTTGCGGATCAAATCAATTTTACGCAATGATCCTAATACGGTTGGACCATTGGATAAATACAACACATTAAAAATACCTGCCTGGGCATTGATCACATAATCGCCGGGCTTTACAGCATCGCCAATTACCGTAACCCTAATAGATCGGATATGACTTAGTGTAACATTTAACTTACTGGTGCCACTGTTCAATGAAGGGTAAGTGCTGGTTAACTTTGATTTGATTTTTTTTGTGGCATCATCAATGCTTAAACCACTTACTGCAACAAATCCCTGGTATTCTAATTGAATATTTCCTTCAGCACTAACTCTGGCATCCATGTCTTTTACATTGGCGCCCGTTACACTGATACTCAATTCATCGCCCGGGCCCAGAATATAGTTTTGGGGTGTAGCCACCTTAAAATCTGGTTGTAGGATGGGGTTGGGGTTACTAAAATATTCATAGCCATAATACCTTGTTTTTTTGGGTATGCGGGGTATTTCTGTAACCCAGGTACTATCTTGCATAAAGCTTGCACTGTCTTTGATCAGGTCTTTTGCACCTGAATTGCCGGTTTTAGAAAAGCCTTGTATTTTCAGTAACCTTTTTTTAAAGCCATTAATCTCTGAAGGATCCATCCCCATATTTACCAATTGGCTCAAACCTTCGCTTTCTGATAATCCAGCTTTTTGTGATTTCTGCCAGAGTTGTAAAATTTGTTGATCAGACATCTGATCTAGTTTCATATTGGGAAGGCCAGTATGATTTGTTTGAGCAGTTAATTGCAAAGCAAGAACTATTGTAAGAACTAAGAAGCCTAGTTTTCTTGCCATTATATAGAAATTTGTATGCAATATCATATATTAAAATTAGGTAAATATACGCTTTAGCGCTTTTAATTATGGGCCATTAATTCTTCAAAAACCTGGATATAGGCATCGGTAATGGCATCCCATTGGTACTTTTTGGTAAGTCCGTTTCTGGAATTGTTTCGAAGTAGCTGCATAGTTTCGGGTGATTTTTCTGCTTCCGCTAATTTTTCACTTACAGATCTAGTGTTTTTCTGATAAAACTGTCCAAATGCTCCATCCGCTAACATTTCTCTGTTAAACACCGTATCTAAAGCTAAAATGGCGCATCCATAAGCCATTGCTTTGAGCATGGTGGGGTTGGTGCCACCAAATTCGTGCCCGTGTAAATAGGCATAACAATGGTGGTACAACTCGGCTAAAACATTCGCATCGGTCACATAGCCCGTAAAAATCACAGCATCACTTGCCCTGCTCTTCATGTTGCTGGCATAGGTATCTTGATAGGGTACATCACCTACGATGACTAGTTTTTTGGTAGAATTACTCGCTAAAAAACCTTCTAAAAGCAGGTCTGAATTATTATCGGGGACGAGTCTGCCAACTATTAAATAATATGACCCTGATTCAAGACCAAACTGATCGATCAAATGTGGGTCTTGTGAAAATCTGATATTGGCGCCATAAGCAATGACGGTAGAATTGCAGTTAAATTCTTGCAGATATACTTGACGCATAGCTTCTGCATCTGTAATGATGCGGTTGTATAAGCGGGTACTTAACCAAGCGGCCATTTTAAAATATTTTGCACCCAAGCCCTTCCATTTTGGGCGAAGCCACTCTAAGCCATCCACATTGATGGCCGTTTTTTTATTGAACATGCGAGAGATCAATCCCCATGGTCCATTCGCTGCATTTACAGTGAGAATCACATTTGAACTGCCCAGGCAAGCATGGGTCATGGATAAAAAACTATGAATCAGTTGACTTAATATTTTTGATTCGATAGTGGGGATATACACTAATTGAATGCCATGTAACGCTTTGGGCCGATCAATAAACA
>CAIYAG010000366.1 GCA_903924075.1 uncultured Bacteroidota bacterium
CGGGGGATGGATTATTACTTTAATGATCCAACCAATTTTATACAAACGAGGAAAAATTGCGCTGCATAAAAAGATTGGCAAACTAGCCGTCTTTATACTCTTTCCATTACTGCTATTGGGTGGTTTAAAAATGATTCATAGTATGTTGAATAGTGCAAGCGCTTATCCCCCCGGAGCGCCCATCATATTGGCGTATCTAGATTTTTATTCCATCTTACTTTTGCTCTATTTTATATTTCAAGCGATCAGTAAAGCAACTGATTTACAACTGCACGCCAGATACATGTCTTTGACGGTATTGGCTATGTTGCCGCCTGCAATTGGAAGAATGTTATTTTATATTCCTTGGTTCGACAGTTTTGAAAAAAGCTTGAATGTTACTTACGCTAGCATCGTCATTATTACAGGATTACTAATATTAGATGATAAAAAAAAGGGACAAATCTATGCCCCTTATAAAATTGCGATCATTTTATTTTTAATACAATTGATTAGTTTCAATTTTGTAGGTCAGTGGCCCTGGTGGGTAAGTTTGATGACAAAATATGCATCAATTTAATGCTGGCAGATTTTCCCACTCATAAGGCTCATTCTTTTGCTTCCCATCAGGCCTTTCTTTCGCGGATCGAATGGTAAAAACAGGCCAGCATGATAATTCAGAAGCGGGCATTTCGAAATCTAATAATTGTTGTAATCGTTCAGAACTCAGTTCTGCTGATACCCATTCTTTTGCAAGATCCGTTGGCAGAAATAAGGGCATGCGCCATTTATTTTCACCATCATTATGTATTTGCTGCATCAAAGCATTTGCGGCTCGTGTGATTAAAGTAAAACTCCATCGCTTTTCCAATTCGCCAGTTTCTTTGTTGGGCAGTTCAGCCACAGAGTATAAACCTGGTAAAAAAAACAGGTCCTGATTTTTTTGATGGATAAAATAAGGCACTTTTTTAGTCCACTTTTCAATCTTCCGATGTTCGTAAATTCCAGTAACAGGAATCAGACATCTGCGGTTTCTGATCTTGTACCAATAACTGGAAGTATCCCCTAGAATTCTTTCGCTTCTGGCATTGAGCATCATGATCCTTTGCTTTAAAAATGATTGCTCCTCTTTTATATAGAATGGAATACAACCCCATTCCATCAATCTAACATGTAATTGCTGATCATCTCTGTTTTGATAAATGATGGGATGCTCTCCAAAACTATGCGCAACAATGTGCATCGAAGCATCGTAGTTGATCTGCAATTGTTCATCAAATTCAATCGATGGAAATTGCGCAACTATGGCTGCCAATTTTGCTAGAAAGGAGAGGTCGTAACACATAACATAAATTTCAGGATTTGTTGCCAATAAATAAATTCTTGTTTTTGAATCGAACTATTTAATATATTCGAAAACTGTTTGCAAAGTATGATGGTTACTCCACAAACTTATCTATTTGCTTCACACATTTTACCGCAATCCCCATTGCCCTTTTTTTACTTTTAGTATTAAAACCCTTAAATTCTATTTATGCGATTGCTTGTGTCTTTTTTTGTATGCCTTCTTCTTTCAACATCATCCTTTTCTCAAGAGAAATTAAATATTAAATTCGGAAAAGTTACAGCAGCTGATTTTGAAGTTAACTCCCCTTTGATCGATTCCAATACAAACGCTATTATTCTCGCAGACATTGGCAATACCGAGTTTGAAGGAAATAATAAAGATTGGTTCACCATGGTATTCAGGCGTTATAAAAGAATCAAAATTCTTAATAACAAGGGATTTGATGCTGCCAATTTATCCATCTATCTCTATTCTCAAAACAACGAAGTTGAAAAACTAAACGATATAAAGGCACAAACCTATAACCTTGAAAACAATGTGATAGTTACAACCAAACTAACATCAAAAGACATCTTTGAAGAAAAAGTAAAGAATAACTTAGTTAAAAAGAAACTCACATTTCCTGCAGTTAAAGTGGGGTCGATCATAGAAGTGGAATATACTATCAAGTCAGACTTCATGTTCAACTTACAACCCTGGGAATTTCAGGGAGAATATCCATGCCTCTGGAGCGAATACAATTTAGCCCTGCCAGATTTCTTTAATTATGTTTTTTTAAGTCAGGGTTATTTACCCTTCGATATTAACACAACAACAAAAGGGTTTTCAAATTTCAGTGTGAGAAATGAAACTTCAGCTAGTGCTGGAACAGGAGTTAATATTAGCACAGATGTACTTCATAGAAAATGGGTCATTAAAAATGCAACAGCAATGAAGGAAGAAAATTTTACTTCAACTATTGCAAACCATATCTCAAAAATAGAGTTTCAACTTTCTGAATATCGTTTTCCGAACCAACCTGTTCAGCCAATTATGCAAACCTGGGCAAAAGTGGCAGAAAAAATGATGAGCAGTAATGATTTTGGATTGGCAATTACGAGGAGTAACGACTGGCTATCAGACGATATAAAGAAGATCACAATTGGGGCTCAAACAGAAGAAGAAAGAGCCAAAAAAATCTACGAATTTATTAGAGACAACTTTACATCAACAGGTGATTATGGTGTGTATTTAAGCGAAAACACTAATTTAAAAGATATTTTCAAACGCAAGAGTGGTAAAGCTTGTGAGATCAATCTATTGTTACTAGCTATGTTATACCACGATAATATCACTTGTAAACCAATATTAATGAGCCTCAGAGAACGAGGTGTGGTACATATGATTTATCCTTTAATGGATCGATTTAATTACCTCATTGCAGAAGCACAGGTAGGAACCAAAATATTTTATTTAGATGCTTCTAAACCAATGCTGGGCTTTAATCAGTTGTCATCAGATTGTTATAATGGAGTTGCTTGGTCTATTACAAAAGAAGAACAACAGCCTGTTTACTTTTATGCAGATTCCCTAAAAGAAAGCAAATACACAACCCTTTTACTCTTTAGTGAAAAACCTGGTGAGATCAGTGGTACGTTAAGTACAGTATTCGGCAATAGTGCCTCTTTGAACTTCAGAGAAAAAATGAAGAGCTCAAATATCAATACTATCACCAATGAGGTAAGAAAATCTATCACAGGTGAAATCAAGGTTGAAAATCTGGTCATAGATTCATTAAATAGTTATGATGATCCTGTAACGGTAAAATACAATCTCAAAATGAATGCTGAAGCCGATATCATTTATATTAACCCTATGTTTGGTGAAGCCATTCAAAAAAATCCTTTCACATCTACCAAACGAAACTATCCCATTGAAATGCCCTATTTAAAAGACGATCATTTTGTTTTGAATATGGAAATTCCTGCAGGATACCAAGTAGAAGAAATACCAAAGTCGGTACGATATAAATTAAATGAAGACGAAGGAATGTTTGAGTATTTAATTGCCAATCGGGATGGAAGAATTCAAATACGCACCAGTATCAAATTAAACAAAGCCAATTTTTTAATGGACGATTATGAAGGGTTGAGAGAATTTTATGCATTTATCATTAAGCAACAAAACGAGCAGATCGTATTAAAGAAGGTTAAGTAAGCATTTATGAAAAAAATACTGTGGATAGCATGTCTTTTTTGCTCTGTTCAATTGATTGCTCAGGTTTATAACGTGAAATTAATTCCAGATTCATTAAGAAAAAATGCACATGCCGTTAAGCGTATGGAGGAAATTCATGTTAACATTAAAGCGCTTAACAAAATAATAGTAACTAACAAATATGCCATAACCATTTTAGATGAGCAGGGTGATGAATCTTCTGGCTATATCAATTCCTATAGTAGTATGAAAGACCTGAGTAGTATTGAAGGAAATTTATATGATGCAAGTGGAAAGAAAATAAAGTCTGTCAAAAAAAGAGATATCATCGATGCTCCCAATTCTGATGGCTTTAGCTTAATGCTCGATTCCAGATTTAAAAAACACAATTTCTATTGCAGGCAATATCCTTATACTATTGAGTATTCAGATGAACTGGAAATCAATAACTCCTATTTTCTTCCTACTTGGATGCCAATAGAAGGCGAACATTTTTCTGTACAACAAAGCAAGTTCATCGTAGAAACGGTTCCAGATTACGAATTAAGAATTAAACAATTACATTTTAAAACTTCAGCACAAATTGAAAAGGGAAAAACCACCACTTATAGCTGGGAATTAAACAATACCGCAGCAATTGAAAAAGAACCCTTACAACCTCCCATGAACGAAATATTGCCGATCGTTTATATTGGTGCTAGCGATTTTTCTCTCGGAAATTTTACTGGCGATATGCGTAGCTGGTTGGGGTTAGGAAAATTGAATATCAATCTTAATAAAGGCAGAGACGAATTGCCAGACAATGTAAAACAAGACATCCATAAAATAGTTGATGGGGTAAATAATCAAGAAGAGAAAGTGATCAAGCTCTATCAATATATGCAAAACAATACACGTTACATTAGTGTTCAACTTGGTATTGGAGGCTGGCAACCATTTGATGCAAAATATGTGGCAGCGAATAAGTATGGCGACTGTAAGGCTTTATCAAATTTCATGGTCAGCATCTTAAAAGAAGCTGGCATTAAAGCGCATTATGTGGTGGCTACTGCTGGAGATGGTGAGAAAGGTTTAGTAGAAGATTTTCCATCACCCTCTTATTTTAATCATGTCATCGCCTGCGTGCCAAATGGAAAAGATACTATATGGTTAGAATGTACCAGTCAAAATAATCCCGCAGGTTATATGGGCACATTTACAGGTAACAGAAAAGTGTTATTAATTGGAGACGATGGTGGACATGTGGTACAAACACCTGTATTAACTGCAAAAGACAATCTACAAGTTCGAAAAACAAAAGCCACAGTGAAGCCTGATGGATCAATGGTTGCAGATTTATATACACGATCTACTGGCGAACAACAAGAGTTACAACACTCATTGATACATTATTATAGTAAAGAAGATCGTGAAAAATATCTGAATAGTGCTTTAGCGCTTCCAACCTATGAAATAGATCAATCAAAATATACGGAAACACCAGGTCGTATTCCAATAGTTGATGAATACCTGCACATTCAATCACCCAATTATGCTTCAGTGACAGGTAAGCGCTTGTTTCTGCTTCCCAATTTTGTGAATCAATCAAAAACACGGTTAGTAACTGATGATGAAAGAAAGTATCCCATTAGTTTTAAATCTGCATTTAAAGATGTTGATACTATTCAAATAGATCTGCCAGAAAATTATCAGTTAGAATCTTTACCCAAACCAGTAAGTATACACAATCAATTTGGCGATTTTGAAATGAACTTTGCGGTTATTAATCATCATATAGATGTGATTAGAACACAGACAAGAAATGTAGCTGAATATCCCGCAACAGATTATGCCGACCTAGTCACTTATTTTGACAAAATTTACAAAGCCGATCATAGCAGCATTGTATTTGTGAAGAAGGGTGAATGAGCATCAGGGAATTAATGTTTCTCGAATGGCGTCTCTTATTACTGGTTCCACTTTTTGTTGATCAGCATAATCATTCCAATTACGCACAACATGGCTAACCAGATCAATGATTTGTTTTGCTTTTTTGATATTCATATTACTCGCTGTCTCCATTAAATCTTCTCTGGTAATATTTTGCCGCTTTCCGTTAATACTCAAACTATGTTGACTAACCCAAGTGCTACCCGGCCGATATGCGTGGCAAACATCATAAGCCGGTGATAATTTCCATTCCCCATTTTGATGCATCACAAATGCAAAGTTTTTGGTGTGGTCATCACAATTTCTTGCCATAACATTAAACACCATCCTTCTAAATAATTGTTCTTGCTGCGGATAAGGCAAATTCAATAAACGCATCAGTTCAAATATCTGCTCATAACTATATAGTCCCACTTCATTAAAATCATAATGCATCAAGGCGCAAAAAGTTTGCACATGCAGTTTTTCTTTTTCGGTTGGCCTGTCAAACCTTCGGGTCATAAAATGCGCTCTGCCATTTTCTTCTAACAAACGGCTTTCCATCATTTCTATGGCACAATCTTTTGCCATTTCATAATACGCCATCTCAACTCTTCCATACCCATTACTTGCACCAAATTGTTGATCCTGAACCCCATCAAACTTTATCAGCCAATGTTCAAAACCAATTGCAGTAGCTGTTTGCCCGCTTCTAATTTCTTTTGTAATTGGATTAAATGCAATGATCGCTTTTGCTCTGGCACCACCAGCACTTGTTCCAATTTTTAAAATATCTGTGATGGCCCTTTCATCATTTGTAGACAAGTTTGCAGAAAATATTTTCCTGTCAGTTAATATAGCTTCCGCTACTTGAACGAGATCGTTAATATTTATTTTTGTTTGAGTATCATAAGTCTTTGGTTGCACTGGAGAAAATTCTAAAGCACCCATTCCCCTTTTTCCAATAAAGCAAAGTATTTCAACCGGATTTAGGCTCCCTGCTGGCCTACCAGTTCTTGCAAGCCAAGCATTAATCAATGCATTACCATATTTATCCGGCAACACATCAGCCAATAAACCAGGCATGCCTTTAAAAGTTTGACTATTTTTTAATTCCGGGAAAGTGAATATTTTTCCTTTCGCAACTGATAAAGGCATTTTTACAGGCGACAGATCCCAGTTCGTTCCAAGAAAAGAATTTTCAAATTCAAAACTTCCTTCGCCCTTTACTGTATCGTAGGCAATGGCACCTATTTTTTTATTCCAAATTTTAACTTCCGCGATAGAGATCATTTTGTTGCGGTTTTAAATTGAAGTTATTTGGGTAAAGATGATTTACTGGCACTTGATGCACGCTGCCTTTTATTCCTTTGCATTTTTGCTAATAAAAGCGGACTGATCTGATCTGCTATTTCAAAGTTTTTAAAGACCGCTAGTTGATCCAGTGCACGCATGATCTGTACAAAAGTTAAAAGGCCACCACCGCCACCGCTTTCAATTTGAACCAAGGTGGAACGATTAATTCCTGCTGCTTTGGCTAACTCCTGCTGCGTTTTATTTTGCCTCAACCGGGTCTCTTTTAGATAGGCTCCGATCAATTCTAATAAGGCTTTATCGCTAATTGCATTATCAAATTTGCTATATTTTTCCGACATTATATTAATTTTATACGCTAATGTATGTATTTTCCAACATTTTAAATAATATATTTTGTTGTTTTTTTACATCATTATTAGCTTATAATGTCAATTATGTTGATTATTTACATCATTAAGCTAAATATTATCGAAAATATTTTTAAAAATCTTAATTGCAATTTTCAAAACACTAAATTGAAAACACAATTTAGCCCCATGCCAAACCAACATGCTTCCAATACTACAAAGAAAATAACTGCATTACTATTAACTGTTTTAATAGTAAAGCTTTCAGCCTCCCAAAACTTAGACATCAGCTATATGTCTTCTGGCGGGAAGCTAAAGCCCTTGCAAGCCATCATGGATATCAGGCACTATACCATTAATATGGATGTAGACATCGCCAATAAATCTATTCATGGTAATACGATCGTTACTTTGAATTTGTCTAAACAAACAGATACCATCCTACTAGATCTGGTGCATTTACTAACGGTAGAAAAGATCAAAGTAGATAATAAGCCCGCAAAATTTGAACAGGGTGATGATAAAATATATATCACCGGTAACGCTTATAAAGAAGGTAAACACTTAGTGGATATCACTTATGGTGGCAATCCACCTATTGCGGTGCGCGCCCCTTGGTTCGGTGGTTTTATCTGGGGTAAAGATCGAAGCGGAAACGATTGGATCTCTATTAATTGTCAGAAGGAAGGAGGAAGATTGTGGTTCCCTTGTAAAGATCATCCGAGCGATGAACCTAATGAAGGAGTGGAAATGAATATTACTATTCCAAAAGGCTTATCAGTAGCTGGTCCGGGACTGTTACAAAAAGTAACCACCAAGAATAACAAAAGCACTTTCTCCTGGAAAACAAATTATACCATCAGCAATTATTGTGTGGTGTTTAATATTGGTAAATACTATGTAGCAAAAGATACTTATACTACTATCAACGGAAATAAAGTGCCGATCGAATTTTATGTATTAGAAGAGGATAGTGCGCAAGCTAAAAAAGTGATCGAAACAAAAATTAGAGATACGAAAATTCTGGAAAAATATTTTGGCGAATACCCTTGGGTCAAAGAAAAGATCGGCGTGGCAGAAGTGCCTAATTCAGGAATGGAACACCAAACCATGATCACCTTCAATAATAAATTCGAATATCGAAAAGTAGGTGGGCATGATTATTCCGATAATTTATACCACGAGTATGCACACGAATGGTGGGCCAATAAAGTAACCAATAAAGACTGGGCGCATATGTGGATCCAGGAAGGCATTGCTACTTATGCAGAAGCTTTGTGTATGTATGAGTTAGGCGGACAAGAAGCCTACAACGAAATGATCGCGAACCATAAAAAAAGTATCAAGTATATTAAACCATTAGTGGGCGGCGAAGAATTATCGGAAGATGAAACCTATGCCAAGAACGATATTTATGTGAAAGGTTCTTTCTTCATGCACAGCTTGCGCTACCTCATCGGCGATGAGATCTTTTTCCCTGCGATCAAAAAATTAGCAACCGACCCTGCAACCACTTACGACAATTTTGTAACCAGTACCGATGTAGAACAATTGTTCAGTAAGGCTGCGGGTTACTCTTTAAAACCCTTTTTCGATTTTTATTTAAGAACAACCAATGTGATTGAAGTATCTGTAAAAGAAATTGGCTATCAGCAATATCAAATTAAACTTAGCAATTACTTTATGGATCTGCCTTTTGATATTTTGATCAACGGTCAAAATGAAAAACGAATCATAGGTAAGGATGGTATCAAAATAAAATCAACTATCCCGCCAACTATTGATCCAACAGGTTTTTATTTAAAAAAACTAACCATTCAATAGTTAGGCCTGATCTTTCTTTAAGCGTTTTCTACAATAATGATAGATTGGACTTTCAAAGAATTTGTATAGAACAATTGATATGATCCATAACAGTATAAAATTTCGATCAGGGAAAGTATGCCAATCTTTCAATTTTAAATTTACATAACTGATATGCACCAAATAAAAAGCAAAACTGGCATTGCCTAATAGTACCAACAATGGGCTACCTAATATTTTATTTATCATCGTATCCTCATAAATTAAACCAGCTAAAAATAGCAGCATACTAAATGGTAAGAGCGTTTTAGAAAGCAGCATCCCTATTGGATGGGTATATCCGTGATCATACATATCTTTTTCAAACCAACCAATTGCATAGATCGTTATAAACATGCCAATAAATCCAATCGCGGTTTTATAAGGAATATTTTGCAGCCAGGCAGATCGATTCTTCACAGCAGTTGCCAGAATCATACCAGCAAAAAACTCGGAACTTCTTCCTGGAAAACTGTTCAATAATAAAAATTGCAGGGGACTAAAAAATCGTTCCAGGTTCTTATTCAGGTGTTGCCAAAAAATACCAATCCCCCAGAACAAAGCAAATAATATAGTTAACACAAAAACCAGCCACCAAACATTTTTCTTTTTAATAAAGAATAATAAAGGCGCCAGCAAATAGAACAACATTTCAACCGTGAGCGACCATGCCTGTGCAATCCCATCCAAATTATGTGCATCACTAAAACCATGTGCCAATGAATAAGTCAATAAAGAAAAATGAAAATTGCCATAGCCCTTATCCAAATAATAGATCGTAAGGATCAACCAATACAGTGGTAAAATCCTGGCACATCGCACCAAAAAATATTTTGTATAAGCAGAAACAGATTGCAGGGGCTTGTCTTCATAAGTATACGCAATCAGAAAACCACTCAACACAAAAAACAAAGAAACACCTACATGAAATTCATTGAAGAGTCGCAAAATTTCTGGGTGCAGTCCATCTCGCCAATACTTTCTATTGTGATAAATAAAAACCAAACAAACGGCTATAAACCTAACCCCTGTAAGCGATTGAAACTTTGCCCTAGAATTATTATCCATATTTTATTTCAAAACATATCCAACTTTATATTTCAATGCCTCAATTGCATTGGTTAAATATACCAATGGTGCATTCCAGTTGATCGCAATTTCATTCGATGCATAAGAACAGGATTGATCTAAATAAGCAGTTTCGGGCTCCTTAAATTGATACACACATTTATCTTGCATCCCAGGATTCGGACCACCCACTAACAACCCGGGAACCGGTTCTACAATTCCATCAGAAACCGATTGACGATGATGCGGATTCATCGGAGGTTTTGAACCAAGTCCCGTAACAAAGCAATAGCCGATTGCATTTCTTCCCAATATATAATCCACATTTGATAAAGCATGATGGATATATTTTTTATCGCCCGAAATCAAATAAGCCTTAACCAGCAAGATCCCCTGATTCGCAGCATTTGAATTACTGCCCCAGTTAAAGTCTCGCGCGCTTTGCCCCATCACGGTTTGAAACGCATTTGCTGGCACCTTACCTATATATTGATTGGCAATATTCATTACCGTTGTTTTTAGCATCGCTATTTCTTGTGCAGAAAAATCTGGGATAGCATCACTAAAATGAATCAAACTATAATAGCCCAGCATCCCTACATTATTCCAAGAAGGTAAACTTGCTTTATAATTACTGTTGAATTTTTCAAAACTAGTTTGGTACTGTTTCTCTTTTGTACTGATGTATAGTTCGGCAGAGGCCCAGATCCATTCATCCGTTACATCGTTATCGCCATATGCGCCTGTAGTAACCGCAGGCTTGAATATTTGATTCATTTTATCTTGTTCATACAACAGCTTAGGATTAGCCAAAGCCCAGTTCCATGCTTTTTTAGAGGTCCGCAAGCAGCTGTCTGCTAAACCAGGAAAATGTGTTTCGAATTTTTTTAAGATTCTACTAGCCTGTGCAGTAACTGCTGCAAAATCTAATGTTGCAGCAGTACTTTTCTGAACCACATAACGTGTTGCAGTGGTAGTGCCAGGCATGACCATGCCATCAAAAACAGCATTGGTACATTTATGATACACACCCCCATCATTCGGGTCTTGCATGCTTAGCATCCAGCGTAAATTATAGATGGCTTCGTTCAAAAGGTCTGGAATTCCATTATTCGATTCCGGGATCTGTACGATCAGTTTGTTGAAATACTCGGGGAAGTCTTCATAAGCAGCAAATAGCGTACCGTTTGTGATGCCAGAGTTGACAATATATTTATTGTAATCTCCTGCATCGTACCAACCACCCACTGAGGCAATCACAGTTCCTTCCGGTCGTTCTTTGCTGGCTGCAGAACTATGCACCATCACTTTATTATCAGGATGAAATGCGGTTCTCTGCCACTTGCC
>CAIYAG010000367.1 GCA_903924075.1 uncultured Bacteroidota bacterium
ATAAGATATAACCCAAGGCAAATGCCTTGGGTTTTTCGTTTACATAGAGGCCTGTCCGTTCTTCACTCTTCACTCTTATCTCTTCACTATTCCTCTCATAGTTTATACACATGTATGAATAAAAACGTGGTTGTTTAGAACTGCTGTGTGTTTACTTTTGAAAAAATCAGATGAATGAAAAAGAACCAATTCACAGGCTTATTAGCAGCATTGAGTTTGCTGGTGGCTTGTAACAACAAGGGAGGAGATAAAAAAGATGCAGTGGATTCAACCAAATTAGTAGTTGCGAAAGCAAAGCCAGGTGATGCCATTAAACTCGATAGTTCTAAAAGATATATCTACTTAACTTGGGACGATTCCCCTCAACCTCCAGGAACTGTGAATTGTAAAGCAGTATTTCGTGACCAGGGTATTAAGGCTACTTTCTTTGGTGTAGGATTTAACCAAGTGGGTCCATGGAAGAAAAGGATTATCGATAGCTTAAGAAACGACTATCCTCAGTTCTTACTGGCAAACCATAGTTTCAGTCATGGTTTTAATGATAAATACAGCAAGTTCTATTCTCCTGCAATGACCGATAGTGCACTGAACGATTTTCTTCGTAATGAGAAGGAATTGAAAGTACAGGTTAAAATTATCCGCCTCCCAGGTAATAATACATGGGCTTCGAATGGTGTAATCACCGGTCAAAAAGCAGAAAATCCGCTTATCGTAAAACTTGATCAGATGGGTTATAAGATCGTAGGCTGGGATATGGAATGGGGCCAATTAGGTAAGCAAAAAGCGCCAAAAGAATCAGCAGACGAGATGGTGAAGAAAGTAAACCAGAAGTTTGAAGACGGTAGCACTAATCAACCAAACGCCATTGTAATCCTTTCCCACGACAGGTTATTTGAGAAAAAACAATTTGCAGATTCACTAGCTAAATTCATTTCGATCCTAAAACAGGATAAAAGAAATGTGTTTGAAACGATCGACCACTATCCTTCGGTTCAGAACAAATAATTGGTTTTCAAATACAAGCGGGGTTAACAAACACTTGTTTGTTAACCCCGTTTTATGTTAAAGCGTATAGTATGGCTACACATAAACCCTTATCTTCGTCGCAAAAGTAAATCACATAACACCCACTATTGAATGAGCAGTATTAAATTAAATCCATCTCGCTTAGAAGTCATGAACTTTTTAGGTCAGAAGATTGATAATATCATTGAAGAATTTTTAAAGAAAATTGATGAGAACTGGCAGCCATCCGATTTCTTACCGGAGAGCAATAAACCCGAATTCACCAAAGAAATCTTAGAAATTCAAGCGCAATGCAAAGAATTGCCTTATGAATATATGGCGATCTTGGTTGGCGATATGATTACAGAGGAAGCACTTCCTACCTACGAAAGTTGGTTAATGGATATAGAAGGTGTAAGTAAAAGCGAACCACAGGGCTGGAGCAAATGGGTTAGAATGTGGACAGCCGAAGAGAATCGTCATGGCGACCTTTTAAATAAATACATTTATTTATCTGGAAGAGTTAATATGCGCCAAATGGAGATCAGTACACAATATCTAATTGCAGATGGCATGGAAATTGGCACAGCAACTGATCCTTATAAGAATTTCGTTTACACTTCATTTCAAGAATTAGCTACTAATATTTCGCATAGAAGAACTGCTACCCTAGCAAAAAAATATGGCAACGAACAATTGTCGAAAATTTGTGGGGTTATTGCTTCTGATGAATTACGCCATGCAAAAGCCTATAAGAGTTTTGTAACAAAGATCTTTGAAGTAGATCCTAGCGAAATGATGTTGGCTTTTGAAGATATGATGCGCAAGAAAATTGTGATGCCTGCACACTTCTTACGTCAACAAGGCGAAAAGATCAGCAGCAGCTGGGCGCACTTTAGCGATGCAGCACAACGTATAGGCGTTTATACTAGTATGGACTATACCAATATCATGGAATCATTGATCGAAGAATGGAAAATTGGGGATATCACCGGATTGAATAGTGCTGCCGAAAAAGGGCGTGATTATTTAATGACGCTTCCCGATCGTTTTAGAAAAGTGGCAGAGCGGACTGGCATCAAAGCACCATTAGAATACCGGTTTAACTGGATCTATTAATTAAAAATTATCTTTAAGAAGGCCATTTGTTCAAATGGCTTTTTTAATGCCTGATTTTATAACTTACAAATATTCATGCAAGCAACTGCTTTCAATACCATTTTTGATGCATCCCTTTCGGATGAGCTAGCTGTTGATTGGTATTTATCAAAAAAGGTTGCTGAACGAATTTTTGAGTTCTTTCAAAATCATCGTTTATTTCTTTGGAAGGACATACATAATTGCGAGGACCGAGCAGAAGCAATTGCCATTCTCCTGTTGCATTGGGGTATTCCACATTATAAAGCCTGGTTGCTGAGTAGCTACTTTTTAAAAAATGAAGGCGGCAGTTTGCATAACGAATGGAACTATCATGTTTGTATTGTAATTCCTGTCAAAGAAAATGAAGCAGATCTAATTGAGTTTTATGTGATAGATCCTGCACATACCACATCCTTACAAAAAATGGAAATCTGGGCAAGTGCACTTACAAAAGATGCATTTAGTTACCATTTTATTAAAACCGGATACACCTATATTTTCCCTACTGGAACCATCCTACAAAACAACTGGCACTTAAGAAATAGGCAAAACTTCAAATGGACAATCCAAGGTTTGGCTGGTATAAATGGTGTAAGCATTAGCGGCAAAGCTGCGGTTGCATTCAAAAAGTATAAGATCCGCCAAACCTTAAAGAGCTTCACTGAATTAAAAAATAACCCTCCTGATTTTGGGTATACTATTTTTCTACAATCATAAAATAAAATTTTCGAAATATCTTTAATGCATGAATACTGATCTTAACATCTCTGCCGTAACTGCACTAGATATTAATGAACTAGTTGATCTAGTGAATAGTGCTTACCGAGGCGATTCATCTAAAAAAGGATGGACTACCGAAGCTGAATTACTAGAAGGCATTAGAACAGATCCCAATACGCTTTTAGAGCAGATCAATCAACCTGGCCACACTATTTTAAAAGCAGTAAATAGTGAACATGAAATCATTGCATGCGTTAGCCTTGAAGAAAAGGGCAACAAAATGTATTTAGGAATGCTCACTGTTAAACCAGACATTCAGGCTATTGGAATTGGCAAAAAAATGTTACTGGCAGCGGAATCTTTTGCATTGAGCAGAGATTTGCATTGCATCGAAATGACCGTCATTTCTGTTCGCTCAGAATTGATCGCATTTTATGAACGAAGGGGTTATAATAAAACTGGAGAAAAAAGAGACTTCCCTACTGATCCAAAATTTGGTATTAAAAAAAGGGATTTAGAGTTTATCGTTCTAGAAAAAAAACTAGATTAAATTAAAATCCCTTTTCAGTTTTGAAAAGGGATTTTAATTTAAATTTTGATATTATTAGTACCCCCACTTTTTCATAATCGCTAGGTCTTCTTTAGAGGATAGCAAAGGAGTACTATTTTGATAAGACTCTTGTTCGATGATAAAATATTTGGTTCCGCCAGATTTTTTTCCTTCATCAATGATCGCTTTTGTTCCTACTACGCCAGCACCTAGAATGGTGCTTTCAAATCCATCTTCCATTTCCCCTTTTACAGGAGTTGCTATTTCATCTTTCACATGCATTAATTCAAAACGGCCAGGATATGCTTTAACAACTTCTAAAGCACGACCACCCGCGCCATACATGTTACCAATATCTAATTGCTGCGCCACCAAATTTGGATCAGTATGTTTTATGATGATATCAAATACTTTCTCTCCATTCAATGTTGAACTAAACTCAAAATTATGGTTGTGATAACCGAATTTCATGCCAGACTTTTGGCATAGTTCACCAGATTTATTAAAAACTTCCATGTACTTAAGAAGCCCATCATAAGTTTTTCTAAGTGTTTCATCCAACCATGGGCTAATCACAAATTTCTGTTCACATACTGCAGCATCTTCAACCGTATATTTCCAGGCGTCTGTAAATTCTTTTTTCGATTCATCCCAGTGATTACGCCCCATTACGGTATGCCCACTCGGCATTTTTAAACCCAGATCATTTAAAATTTTCACGAACTCCTTTGCAGAATAGCCATAGAATTTCCGATCGATATAATTGGCATGTTCCACATTTTTATAACCCATGGCAGCCAGTTGCTTTAAAGTTCCTAAGGGGTCTTTCTTCATATCATCCCTAATTGTATACAATTGGATGCCCAAAACAGTACTTGGTTTTGGAGCGGCAAATAAGTTTCTGGGCATTAATGCTGCGCCAGCTAATGCAATCCCGGTTTTACTGATGAATTGTCTTCTTGAACTTTGCATAAAATTGGTTTCAATAATGGCAGAGAATCGATGTAATTTTTACATCTATTTTTAAATTTCTTATCAATTTAATTGTTTCCTTTGAAATCTGCAAGTAACATCCTTAAACGGCATTATAGTTGCTGAGAACTAGGTAAGGGTTACATTAGCAGGTATCTTTGTAGCAATGCGTCGAAATTCAATCATATATCCTTTGATGGCCATACTATTGTGTAGTTTGGTAGCAATGCCTATGATTGCCTATGCCCAGAACAATGAAAACAGCGATTCGTTTTTTTTAGCAAAGAAAAAAGGCATTTGGGGTAAAATAGGAAAGTCTGTGTCGGTTAGTAGTAAAGACCAACCTTCTATCGAAGCCGGCGTAAAAAAGAATGAAGCCAGTTTTAGCCCATTCAAGGGTAAAGTCATCAGAAGCATCAAAATCCAAAAATTGAATTTCGGCGGAACTGTCAATGATACCGCACACGAAATAAAAAATTTCTTTAACGATCTTGGCAATAAAATACACCCCAATACTTCTGACAGAGTCATCAAAAACAACCTCTTCTTTTCAGAAGGTGATACACTCTACCCTGCCTTGGTTGCCGATAACGAAAGATTCCTAAGAGATATTAGTTACTTACAAGATGCAAAAATCCTGATCAGGAATACTGTAAATACAGAAGACAGAGTAGATGTCATCATAATTTGTAAAGATGTGTTCCCAGTTGGTGGAAGTGCAGAACTAGGCAGTGAGAAATTATTGAATTTTGAAGTGAATGATGATAACCTTGCTGGTACTGGAGATCGCATTGCATTTAGAAATATGATTGATCTTGACAGAACTCCTCACTATGGATTCAGATCTGAATATTTAAAAAGAAATATCATGGGTTCTTTTGTCAATATCAATTTGGGATACAGCAATATGGAACCAGCATTCAATAGTGGCAGAAAAGAAGAAACAGCAGTTTTTATAAAAGCAGAACTTCCCCTGGTTAGTCCGTATAGCACCTGGACTGGCGCTTACGAAACCTCGTTGAGGTTCACTACTAACAATTATATAGACGATTCTACCTACAATTCCGATTATAAATATCAATATCGCTTATTTGATACATGGGTGGGCTATAACATAGGTGCAAAAAAACATTTATCAGAGCAAATTGCTAATCGCCGCAAACACTTGATTGCCTTGAGAGGTGTGTATCGGAATTTTTTGGATATTCCGAATTTGAATAAAACGGTTTACAATAATTTATACTCAAACCTAACTTCTGTAATAGCGTCTCTTTCAATATTTGAACAAGATTATTATCATACCAATTTCATTTATGGTTTCGGGAGAAATGAAGACGTACCGGAAGGTTTTTCCATGTCGTTCACTGGAGGATGGACCAATAAAAATAATTTGTCAAGACCCTATGTAGGCTTTGATTATAATCGTTTCTACTTCACAAGAAAAAACGCCTATATCAATTACCTATTTAGATTTGGTACCTATTATGGTGAAAAACAATTACAAGATCTAAGTGTCTTAACTGGAGCCGAATATTTTACGAAATTAAGAACGATCAAAGGATCTAGATGGAGAACAAGACAGTTTATCAGTGGTAGCATCACACAATTGATGCGAACAGTATTGAACGACCCATTACGGATCACAGGCATTTATGGTTTGCCAGAAGTAAATGATTTATCTATAAAAGCATCTACAAGACTCACGGGTAACTATGAATCGGTTTTCTATAATACCTGGAAATTTTTTGGATTCAGTTTTGCGCCTTTTGGATTTACAAATATTAGTTATCTAAGAACAAGCGGATCATCAGTAAAAGATGGCGATATCTATACCTCCATTGGAGCTGGCGTTAGAACAAGAAATGAAAACCTGGTATTTGGCACGATGGAGCTTCGAGCTTATTATTACCCACGCGCAGTTGGCAATATGAATGTTTGGAATTTGGTTTTCAACACGGCACTCAAGTACAAATACAATAGCCAATATGTTGCAAAGCCCGATTTTGCAGTGAATAATTAAAAGGCAATTCGATTTTTTTGATACTACATACAACCTTTAACTTCGCTTATTGTTACTGAAGAGCAGACATTCATCTACTCCAATTAAAATATGGTACAAGCGTATAATTTCTTAGCAAGCTGGCAGTTATTTCCAGAAAAGTGTGATTTCCAATTTGGTTTGGCTCCAAAATCTGGTAACTATAAAATTGAATCAGTAAAGAATGGCCACAATTTGCTCATCAGCATTAATTGGGTAAGTGTTGAGAATGAAGCATTTTATAGTCAGTATGAAATTGTACCCGATGACGAGATCCGACCATTCGAGAATCAAGAAATCGCAGATTCGGTTCAAGCTATTATCATCAATGCTTCTACCATTCGAATTATCTTTTTTAAAGAGGATAAAAAAATACTTACTGTTACACACGAAATATTATCGAACGGGTATTTACGTGTTACGCAGGAAGGTTTTAATAAAGAATCAGAAGCATTTACCAATATTGAGATCTACCACAAACAAATGAGTGTATTACCCTATGCATCTTCTGTTGGAAGTGTAGCCATCAGACCCACTAAAGAAGGTGTGATCAAACACAAGGCACTGAGTGCCATGGAAGACCAAACCAATATGCAACTCAATCAGATTCGTCAGCAAATTGAATTACTCGCAAAGCAAGCTCAGGAAATCAGAAAGCGTAAGGAATTGAGTTTAATGATCTATGAAGCGAAACTGAGTTTCAAGCCACAGATCGGACAAGTGTATCATTTATACGAGAAGAGAGATAACACTCATATTCTTTCGTTGGTAGCACCACAAGAATGGGGTGGCGCGGGTCCGTTTAAACAATACCTTTCTTCGGTACAATTACTAGCAGATCATACCTGGATCGAAGTTGGCTCTGCAGCTGCGTTTCAATAGATGTTAACTAAGCACACCGTATAAGCTTCCACCCTTTTCAAATAACCGATCAATTCTTTTTTCTACTTCCGGATCTTTTACAACTGGAGGAGCATGGTGTGGTTTAATACGTGCATCGATTATCAAAGGCCCATTACAACCCCAGTGTTTGTGCATTGAGAACGCATCAATGCCATGAATATCATGTGAAGGATTGCAACGCGTATACGTGACCCATAAATAATTATTCAAGCTTGCTGCTGTAAAAGCTGCATCATCGCACAATATGATCATTGCAACACCATTTAATTGTTCTGTTTTTTCAGCAACCTGTGCATTTATTGATGCAATTTCTTCTAAGGTTTGTGCTTCATTCAAATATGACTTAGCTGTTAATGCAATTACGCCGGGCATCACTATTGAAGGGTTTTCAAATCCTTTCAATTCCTGTAAAATAGTAGGAATTTCTATAGTCAATTTTCTAATCACTTCACCGTAGGCAGCAAACACTACTTTACTTCCAGTATTGATACCTGTACCAGAATAATCTAGGGTATCAATGGTAGTATTGGTATAAAAATGTACATCTCGTTTAAAATCGATGCGCTCTAATAGGTATTGCATAAATGCAGACACATCATGCGTAGACAATTGATTAGTATCATCTGCTGTAATAAATAAAAATTTTGCAAGACTCAACTGACCCGTACCCAATACATGGTTTGCGATCGTTAATAATTCAGCGGGTTGTTTAGTAGGCAAATAAGGCGTATACCTTTCGCTTCCAATAGCCAATAATAAAGGATGCACACCTGCTGCATCAACTGCATGCACCTCTTTTAAACCGGGCACTTCCAAGGGGATGGCGGCGCCAGAAATTTCATGGATCAATTCTCCGAAACTAGTGTCTTCTTGAGGTGGCCTTCCTACAACAGTAAACGGCCAGATCGCATTTTTTTTTGCATACACTTTGTGCACTCGTAATACTGGGAATGGATGTGTTAAACTATAATAACCTAAGTGGTCTCCAAAGGGACCTTCAGGTTTGTTATCACCCGGAAATACTTCACCAGTGATCACAAAATCTGCATCCGTACTAATTCCAAAACCATCAGCATATGCATATCTAAATCTTCTTCCGCCAAGTACACCAGCAAAAGTCATTTCGCTAATTCCTTCTGGCAATGGCATTACAGCAGCTACAGTATGTGCAGGCGGACCGCCTACAAAACAACTTACTTTCAAAGGCTTGCCCCTTCGATTTGCTTTTGTTTGATGAACGCCGATACCTCTATGCAATTGATAGTGTAGTCCAATTTCTTTATTGGGCACATAATCGTTTCCAGATAACTGAATGCGATACATGCCCAGATTCGATTGCATGATACCTGGTTGATCTATGTCTTCTGAATAAACTTGCGGAAGGGTTACAAACGCACCTCCATCCATTGGCCAGTGCTGGATCAAAGGCAGGTCGGTAATATTTATTTCTTCGTAAAAGATGGGCTGCTTGGAGGCATTCTTTAAAGGCAATGCCTGCAATGCTGCAAGGCCGGTTGTGAAATTATCAAAAGGGTGTTTGATCGCTTTGATCGGATCTCCTTTCAAGACCACTAATTTTTGAACTGAAGCAAGCGTATCCCTAAAAATGAATTTACTCCGCTCAATTGTTCCGAATATATTTGACGCTGCTCTAAATTTAGAGCCCTTCACATTTTCAAATAACAAAGCAGGCCCCTTGGCTTCATAAACTCTTAAATGAATGGCCGCCATCTCTAAATAGGGATCAACTTCTTCTTTCACCCTAACTAATTGTCCATTCGCTTCTAAATCGTTTAAACAAGCTTCTAATGATGCATAACCCATATTGTAGGAAGGTTCAATGTTAGTTTCTAAAATAAGTGGTACAAAGTTAGCCATTAATCATACTTGGAGAATCTGCTTATCTTTGCAACATGACAAAATTGAGTGTAAACATCAACAAATTTGCCACCATCCGCAATAGTCGCGGCGGCAATAACCCAGATGTAGTGAAAGCGGCAAAGGATGCTGAGCGTTTTGGAGCGAATGGCGTAACGGTTCACCCTCGCCCAGATGAACGTCATATCCGCTATGAAGATGTGCGTGAGATCAAAAAGATCATTACCACTGAATTTAATATTGAAGGCAATTCTAGAGAACAAAAATTTGTAGATCTAGTATTAGAAACCAAACCTGATCAGGTAACATTGGTGCCTGATACACTTGGTCAGCTGACTAGTGATCACGGCTGGAATACCATCGAGTACAAAGATTATCTGATCGAAACCATTCAGATTTTCAAAACTGCAGGAATCAGGGTTTCGATTTTTGTGGACCCGATCGTTGAGATGGTGGAAGCTGCGGCACTTACAGGTACAGACCGCATTGAATTATATACTGAAGGTTATGCCACACAATATGCAAAAGGTGAAAGAGCCAATGCAATCGGACATTACGTAGAAGCTGCAAAGAAGGCGCACGAGTTGGGAATGGGCGTCAATGCCGGGCATGATTTGGATCTGGATAATTTAAAATTTTTCAAACACCATATTCCTTGGTTAGATGAAGTAAGTATTGGCCATGCATTGGTTTGCGATGCATTGTATTTGGGTTATGAAAATGCCATACAAATGTATCAGCGTCAATTGCAATACTAGCATATGACAGCGATCAAAAAAGGCATCAAAAAAATCATTGAAAAAACGGCTACAGAAGGGCTCGGGAAGCAAGTGCATTTTAAGTTTAAAAAACTACAGCACTATTTAAAGAATCAGCAATTTAAAAAGAACAACCCCTCTGTTGCAATTCCACCAGATGAATGGTTATTTGAAACCTTTCAATTAGACTATCAAAAGTATTTCGATGATGGCAAATTAGCTGCTAAAGAACTATTAGACTGGACAGTTGAATTCATCCCTACAGAAATGCCAACCATTCTTGATTGGGGTTGCGGTACGGGCAGGATTATTCAACATATGCATGATTATAATCCTTACGCATTATTGTATGCTGCCGATATCAATAAAAAAATGATCGAATGGGACCATCTACATATCAAGGATGTTCACTTTTCAGAAATCAGTTCAAAAACGCCAACATCCTATCCTGCAAACTATTTCGATTTGGTTTATGGCATTTCAGTATTCACGCATCTTTCATCAAAATTGCAAG
>CAIYAG010000368.1 GCA_903924075.1 uncultured Bacteroidota bacterium
CGCCTCCGCCTGATATTTCTGTAAATCCGTGAATGCAGACTTTATTTGTTTTCTGGGTTTGTCATTTCCCCAGATATCGTTTCCCCACCTTTTTGCCAGTGATGCTGCATAACAGTTATCACATCCTTCATGTACCTTGGTACATCCGTGCCATAGGTTGTCTGTGTGTCTTGTCCACTCGATTGCTGAATCCTTTGCCATTGTTTGTTTTTTTGAAATTTGTGAATTGAAAACGATTGTTATTATTGAAGATTATGCTGCCTCTGTTTCCGTGGTCGGAGAAGCGAAGTGGGTTACATCAACATTGTTGTTTTTTATCGCCCGCAGGAATATTTTGAAATCATCTGGATTATTAAGAAATCCTTCCAGTCTGACCTTTGAAACTTCAATAAAGCTTTTATTGAGATCTACGCCAGTATAATATCTGCTGGTCTGAAAACTTGCAGCGCCGGTTACGCCGGTCCCAGAAAAAATATCCATGACCCGATCTAAGGGGCGAGAGGCTGCCAAAATTGCAAAAAGGGGAACTTCAATTCTAAAAGTGGCACTATTCCCACAATGAAAGCCCCTGACTTCGCACATTTTCTTGATAGCTCTAGTTGAGGATTTTTCTGTGGTTATTATAGAGTTCTTAACCTTATCAGCTAAAGACCGAAGAGGAAATTCAGTTGAAGAATCATCAATGGTTTTAATTTGGATGTCAGGTA
Organism: uncultured Bacteroidota bacterium; assembly: GCA_903924075.1. GTDB lineage: Bacteria > Bacteroidota > Bacteroidia > Chitinophagales > Chitinophagaceae > Sediminibacterium. The sequence continues at coordinate 708 of CAIYAG010000368.1, forward strand.
TTTCATCTGCCCAATCTTGATTGTAGTAGAAGTTTTCGGACTTTACAAAATGGTACATTTGCTCATGTCCACAAACGGTCCGGTTTAATTTCGAGGTTGGTTGTGTGGAAATTTTGTTCCATATCAATTTGTCGTTTATTTTCCATCCTATTGTCTGCATCATAAAAAGGAATTGCTCAGGAACAATTTTGTATTCACCTTCCCTTACACAGTCCGAAATCACCACAAACAAACTCCCGTCTTCCTCAAGAATAGAATAGCATACGGTAAAGAAATCTCTGGCATTTGTTAGGTACAAACTGATATCCAACTCTTGCCCGAACTCTTCTTTACCATTACCATATTCATACATCCCAAATGCATACGCAGGACTGCATATAATAAGATTAACTTTACCAGTGTCAATTCTTGTCAATAGTTTGCTATCCTTATTGATAAGCGTAATGGCTTTCGTTTCAAGATCAACAACATCAGGTATTACAGCTTCGTTTATTTTCTTCCCAATTTTTGTCTTAATGTCGTTATATACATTATTAAGTTTCACTTTTCCAGAGTCCAACTTTGCCCATAAACGGCTGACCTTTTCAGCATTGCCATTATATGCCGCCAAGGCATGTTTGTCTATAAAGTCCTGCTTTGCAGCATATGTACCGCTGCATATTTGTTTATTTAGTGCCTTATATTGTTGTGCAGCGGGATCTAAGTCTGTTCTGCCTCCCTGGCTGATCCCATAGTGTTTTCGCAAGACTTTTCTCATTTGAAGTTGCTCTGATTGAGCAAGATTTCGCTTTATGTTATGGGAAATCACTAAAAATTCTA
>CAIYAG010000369.1 GCA_903924075.1 uncultured Bacteroidota bacterium
AACACCTGTGGTTACTTTGACGTCCATCATCATATTAATTGGGATCGCAATTCCTTTTACACCATTTGCAGCTGCATTAAAGTTACAAGCATTGCCATTTTCCTATTTCCCATGGTTAATTGCAATCCTAACCGCATATTGTTTATTGACGCAGTTAATCAAAAATTGGTATATCAATAAATTTAAACAATGGCTGTAAAAAAGTTTATTAAAGAATGGGGGATCCCGATCTTGATCCTATTAGCATTATTAATTTTACTAGAATGGTATGTTAATGGTCACCACCATCTTGCTAAAGTGTAGCAAAGGAACGGGGATTCTGATTGTTTAGCAATTGCTAGCAACAACTGTTGTTCATTTGCACAGGTGGACAAGGAACATTTCCATAACTATCTGTTTTAAAATATTTTAACTTACATGTCGTATCCACTCTTAATAACTGTTTGTAGCATTTTGAATCTACCATCTGCCTTTACTGTATGACAGGAATGTGCTGGAATAATAATGCTTTCACCACAATGTAATAAAGTGCTTTTTTTAGCGATAATAATTTCAGCTTTTCCCTCGATGATCTGAATAAAAGTAGCAAACGGCGAGACTCTTTCTGCTAAAGTTTCATCGGTATCAAAGGAACAGACAGTTACACTTCCTGTTGCTTTTTTAAGGATGGTTTTGCGAAGAATTGAATTGGGAACATATTCTACTAATTCGATGATCAGTTGAGGTGTGGATAGTTCTAATATTTCCCTATTTTCAATGCCTTCAGATGTTTCTATCGTTTTATTGGATGTATCTTTCTTTGAGAATGATTTGTCGTTGGTCATTTTTGAGATTTTTGATCACTGTAATATCTGCCATATCTCAAAAATTTTATTACATATTTTGATCTAAATATTATATAAATCAAGTGTTTTAAATTAAGGATAGTTTTTGATTACATATATCAAAAACTATCCTTTCTGTTTTTGTTTATTATTTATATTATAGTGCTAATGTTACATGAATCATTCCTTTGATCTTCATATTTGTTTGGCCCTTTGCAAATTCCTGAGAGATGGGAGTTTGAATATTACCCCCGATACTAATTTTGTTGATATTACATTCAAGTCCTGCAATGAATCCAAATAAATATCCACCGGTATGGTAAGAGCCAGCATTCAATCCATCACTTAATATGATCTTATTCCCGTTTAAACTATTCCCTGCTGTATTTTCATAAGTCAATCCAGCATTGGGCAAAATAGTCGTGGATTTGCTATTGATTTTATAATAGGCAATACTATTGACGGTTAATTTATTGCCGTATTTGTATCCCTGATTATTTGCCAAAGCAATTTTATAATTAGCAGAACTGTGGATGCCGAAATTATTTACTTCCATGGTGTGCCTTGCATTCAAGAAAAGATCAAGACTACCAGTTCCTATCTGACTATTGATGTCTGCAAGGGTTGTTGTACTATCCTGGACGTCTACTTTAAAAGCACCAGTCGGGAGTTTTAATCCACCACCAATCCATAATTCATGTGAAACATTTCCGGGTACATGTGATGAAAAAGGCGTTGCAAATAGTTTGTAATTGGCTAAAAGGGTGATATCACCTAAGCCAGACTTTGTTGTTCTTCCAAGATCGTCATCGTTCTGGATATTATAGTGATAGGGTAGAAAAGCCAATACCTGCCAGCGTTTGCCAATATTGAAACCTGACCAAACTTCAACAGTATTGTAAAAGTTATGGCTATACTGGGCTGGATTGTTTAAAAGGGAAGTGTTGAATTCACTATAGTTATGACGGATGCCAAAAAACTTGGATTTGAAATTTGGGAATAGTCCCATATATAAATTACCAGCACCGCAGCCGCAGATGCTACATGCATACGAACTTGAAACCGCCATCAATAAGACAGCAGCAATGAAATATTTTTTCATGCTAAAAAATTGAATAAATGAATAATAAGAGAATCAGTAAAGTTTTATGAACTAAACTTCACTTGGGGGATGGAAGAAATCAGCAGAAATATCTTGCGTTAATTTGTATTGTACAATTGGGAATTGTCTTTTGTTTAAGATACGCTGATAATTGAATTGAGTTTTGATTTGAGCAAAAAATAGTACATCTGTTTTTACCTCATTTTTGCGATCAGGATTTTGGCTGTCTTTATTTTCTTCCTGTTTTAATTTCTTCATCATCTGGCATTTTCCATTACAATGCATTTTGGGTTTTGCCTTGTTAATACAATTCTTTGCGTAGGCTTGTGTGTTGGAATAGTAATTGGCAATAATTAACCCTTTGCTGAATGATTGAGCAAAAAATGCAATAATTAAAATAAATGCCAGAAATCTGATATGTAAATTAGATATATTCAATTTGTAAATATAGCAAGTACAATAATAATGTTACAAATGTAAATCTGCTAATGAATGATACATGTGATTTCAATCATATTTTTATTAACACATGTTCAAC
>CAIYAG010000370.1 GCA_903924075.1 uncultured Bacteroidota bacterium
TGGCTAAATTCAGATAAGAGTTAAATCCCCGTCCTGAATAATCGGAACGGGGATTCTATCATGTTAGTCGAAGAACTATTTGTTCTTTTTCTTATGACGATTCTTTCTTAGACGTTTTTTTCTTTTGTGCGTCGCAATCTTATGACGCTTTCTCTTCTTACCACAAGGCATACCCAAGTAATTTTATATAGTTAAAAAATAAATGTTATTTCTTCAATTCCTTTATGCGTTTGTCAAGCGCAATTTTTGCATCCGGTACTTTTATAATGTCTCTGGCTTTTTGATACCAGATCACCGCATTGGTTTTATCACCTTTCAATTCAAATGTTTCAGCGATATTGAATATTGCTTCCAGATTTTCTGGTTCTTTATTCAATACTATTTTGAATCGTTCGATGGCTTTATCATACTGTCCACTTTTCTTTCCTCCCATACCTAAAACCATTTGTCCGTATAGGTTATCAGGATGTTCCTGTACAACTTTTCTTACTTCTAAAATACCCTGCATCGGGTTGTCAGAAATATTTCCAAACATGTAACAGATACCCAAACCAATTTTGGAAGAATCGTTCGCCGGATTAATCACCAAAGCTTTATCTAAAAGAACTTTTGCATTCTCACCCAACCAGTGTTGCATGGCAGGATCGCCCTCCGTTAATAGGTTGTCCAAAAACAGATGGGCGGCAAAGGTGAGGCTTTTTTCAGAATTTTCCAACTTCGCTGCCTCAGAAGTATAATAAGCGAAGGGTTCGAACATCCTGGCTGAGTCTGACCAGAACTTGGCCAGCTGATGATACACGTGTAATTGTTGGTCTTTTACATCTCCTCTTTTCACAGAACTTTCTAAAGCAGCTAAGCGGCTATTTTGTTCTGGAGTTAAACGTTGTTTGGCTTTTGTAAGTAATAATTCAGTTGTAACTGGCTGAACACCAGCAGATTGCGGCGCAGCTGCCGCAGGGCTATCAGATTTTGGCGCAGCAGTTTTGCCGCCAATATATATCACTACTACTAGTACTAGACCGGCTAATACTATGATCCATTGCTGTTTTTTCACAAATTAATTTTGGGCGAAGTTACCCAGACTTACGCTTGGTTTTTACTTCTGCCACAAATTCTTTTGCGGGCTTAAAAGCAGGAATAAAATGTTCTGGAATCTCAACAGCGATGTTTTTCTTGATATTTCTACCAATTTTTGCTGCTCTTTTTTTGGTGATAAAACTACCGAAGCCACGGATATAGATATTTTGTCCGTTCGATAGACTCTCTTTCACCTCTTTGAACATTGTTTCAAGGGTTACCAGAACGTCCACTTTCGGGATTCCTGTTTTATCTGAAATCTGATTGATGAGATCTGATTTTCTCATAAGCTTGTGTTTTTGTGGGAGTTGAGTTCTAAAATTCGATAAAAAAATCCGTTTACGCAAGAAAGATAGCTTAAATATTATAGGCGTTACTAATTGATTGATAAATGGTTTTATGGAGATTTCGGAGGTGTAAACAAGAAATTGACCTGTTTAAACTGATAAGTAGATGCTGAAATGCCAATTATTCCTATTTTCAGTGCTATGGAACCCATTTTTACCAGATTGCTGATGAACTGGCATTTGAACGAAAATACCCGTCAAATGCCTTGGAAGGGGGTAAAAGACCCCTATAAGATCTGGCTCAGCGAAATCATCCTCCAACAACCCAGGGTTGAACAAGGATGGGTTTATTATGAAAATTTCATAAAAAACTATCCCAGTATTCAGGACTTAGCCAAAGCAAAAGACGGAGATGTGTTTAAACTTTGGGAGGGATTAGGTTACTATAACCGCTGTAAAAATTTATTGGCAACAGCCAGAAAAATCGTGACTGAATATGCCGGAAAATTTCCATCCTCTTATGAAACACTTTTAACACTCAAAGGCATTGGTCCGTATACCGCATCCGCCATTGCATCATTTGCATTTCAATTACCTTATGCGGTAGTGGATGGAAATGTGTATCGTGTTTTATCTAGGTACTTTGGGATTCAGATACCAATTGATAGCACAGATGGGAAAAAAAATTTTCAGGAAATAGCGGATCGAGTATTAGACAAATCGAATCCTGCAGGATATAATCAAGCCATCATGGATTTTGGGGCAACGGTGTGCAAACCATTTGCACCAGCATGCGTAGAATGTCCACTGCATCAGCATTGTAAGGCCTTTAAGGAAACCATGGTGAATCAATTGCCGGTAAAAGAAAAAAGGCTGACGAAGAAAAAAAGAAATTTCAATTTTTTTATTTTCGAATTTAAACAACAAGTTTTTATTCAAAAGAGAACAAGAAAAGACATCTGGGAAAATCTCTATGAA
>CAIYAG010000371.1 GCA_903924075.1 uncultured Bacteroidota bacterium
AAAAAAGAACCTGTTTTTGGAAATAGTAAAGTTATTTTTACTGTTGGTCAAAACACTTTTACAGAAGATTTCGGGGCTGATTTTATTAAGAAAGCCTTGATCAATGTGAATATCAAAGAGAAGGATTTGGAAAGCTTTAAAGAGAACAATAATACGGCCATGTTCAAAGGCGGAGCCACCTTCGCAGATGCCATCACTTTCGGATCTGATACCATTGAGAAAAAATTGATTGATGAATTCTCAAAAGTAAAAGGTAAAAAAACGGTTCCTTTCAAAGGATGGGATTCTGATTTAACAGAGTATTTAGAATTGTACAACGACCTTGCGGGCAAGTAATTTTTAACTAATGGATTCATTTTTTACAATGCGTAGGCTATTGGTATGTGGTTTTGCAATGCTGCTGATTTTTACAGGCTGTACGCGAATAACTACAACAGATGTTGGTTCAGGTTTAATTCCTCCTATTGATGGGGTTACCACTTTAGATACCACTTTTAATGTGATAACTGAAAATTATGAGGATCATGATACCATCAGGGTTTATAAAGGAGACTCACATGTTGTTGGCGTTCTAAATCCAGATCCTTTGTTTGGTAGTTCAACTGCTTCCCTCTTTTTCGAAGTAGGAGCACCGGCTTACCCTTTTGCGATGTATGGGATCAAAGACAGTATTATTGTAGATTCTGCAGTATTGGTATTGAGCTATAGAGGTTGTTATGGCGATTCTACACAGCCCATTAAGTTGAATGTATTTGAGGTCAATTCTTTGATGGATCAGTTTAGAGATTATCCTGTGAACTATCCAAATGTATCTCCAATTACCCATACTTTATTACCGCTCGCTCCAACTAAAACAATCGATATCAGAAGAATTGGCGACTCGGTAATTAACCGTTATGAAATGTCGAATAATGAGATTAGGATCAAGCTGAATGATAATTTTGCGAAAAGAATGATTCTGAATTATGATTCAACTAGTGAATATCAGTCAGATTCCATTTTTAGAACCTATTTCAATGGTTTCGCAGTTATTCCTGATCCATCTACACCAGCCAATGCATTTCTAAGCATTAACCTTGCTGATACCAATACTAAATTGGCACTATATTATTCTACGGTATATTCTGGAGTTGCTGGAAGAGATACGGTTGTGTCTAATTTGAGATTTAATTCTTCTACATCTGGACATGCCAATTTTGTATACCAAAATCGAACTGGATCAGAATTATATAATCATATTTCTGCGAATCCTAAACCAGATTCTTTAGTGTATGTTCAAACCATGCCTGGAACAGGTGTTAAAATTCGGGTACCAGGTCTGCAAAGTTTAAGCAATCGGATCATCCATAGGGCTGAATTATCTATGGAACAAGTTCCAGATGATGCGCATCCTGGTGTTGATAATATTATGACCCCTCCTAGTTATCTGATGCTTAGCATTTTTGATAGTGTGTATATGCACAAAAGAAATATTCCGAACGATTTCACTATCTCTGTTTCTGGCCCGAATATTTCTACCATGGGTGGATATATTACTTATAAAACAGACCAAGGTTACGATCAGGTTGCAGCTTACTCTTTCAATATCAGTAGATATGTTCAGGGGATTGCTACAAGATCAGATACTTCATTTAATTTGATCCTTACTGCCCCATCAAATGATTCAATCTATTATTCAGCGGCTTATCCTAATACTGCTACCCGTTCAACTTATTTTTTAACTCCAAGTTATACGAATAATGTAGCAAATGGGAGAGTTAGATTGGGTGGAGGTACCAATGTTCGATTTAGAATGCGTTTGAGAATAGTCTATTCCAAAATATAATTAACCCTTTGGATACAATATATTTGTATCCAAAAATTCAAAATATAGTTATGCCTTATTTGTTTACTTCCGAAAGCGTATCTGAAGGACATCCAGACAAAGTTGCCGATCAGATCTCTGATGCATTAATTGATAACTTTCTAGCCTTTGATAAGGATTCGAAAGTGGCTTGTGAGACTTTGGTTACAACTGGTCAGGTGATCTTGGCTGGTGAAGTAAAGTCTAAAGCCTATTTGGATGTGCAAGAAATTGCGCGTGGCGTAATCCGTAAGATCGGATATACCAAGAGCGAATACATGTTCGAAGCCAATAGCTGTGGCATCCTTTCTGCGATCCACGAGCAGAGTGCTGATATCAACCAGGGTGTTGACAAAAAGAAAAAAGAAGACCAAGGCGCTGGCGATCAGGGTATGATGTTTGGTTACGCAAGTAACGAAACAGAAGACTATATGCCATTGGCTCTAGATATCGCTCATAAGATCTTAATTGAGCTTGCAGCACTTCGCCGCGAGAACAAAGCCATCCAGTACCTTCGCCCAGACGCAAAGAGCCAGGTTACTTTGGAGTACGATGATAATAACAAACCCGTTAGAATTGATGCGATTGTGGTATCTACCCAGCACGACGACTTCGACAACGAAGCCAAAATGCTCGCTAAGATCAAAGACGATATCATCAATATCCTGATCCCAAGGGTTAAGAAGAAATACAAGAAATACGCGAAACTGTTTAACGCAGATATCAAATACCATATTAACCCAACCGGTAAGTTTGTAATTGGTGGTCCGCACGGAGACACTGGTTTAACAGGCCGTAAGATCATCGTAGATACCTATGGTGGCAAGGGTGCACACGGTGGTGGTGCGTTCAGCGGTAAAGATCCTAGTAAGGTTGACCGTTCTGCTGCTTACGCAACCAGACATATCGCTAAGAACCTAGTAGCAGCTGGTGTGGCTGATGAGGTATTGGTGCAAGTGTCTTATGCAATCGGGGTTGCAAAACCAACAAGCATCAACGTAAACACTTACGGTACAGCAAAGGTTAAAATGACCGATGGTCAGATCGGCAAGCTAGTTCAAAGCATCTTCGATATGCGTCCTTACTTCATCGAGCAAAGATTGAAGTTGCGTACACCCATGTATAGCGAAACAGCTGCTTATGGACATATGGGACGTAAGAATGAAGTAGTGATCAAAACCTTCAAAGATCCTTCAGGAAAAGAGAAGAAAGTGAAAGTGGAATTGTTTACCTGGGAGAAATTGGATTATGTGAAAAAAGTGAAAGCTGCATTCGGAATTTAGTAGTCTTCGAAAGAAAATAGAAAAACCTCCGCAAATTGAGCGGAGGTTTTTTAATTTCAGGGTGTCAAATCCACACGAAAATCAAAATGTATGAAACAGAAATTATTGATCGCAGCTTTTGCATGTGTATTGATGTTTGCAGCATTAAGATGGCAGGGGGCTAGTCTTGTTACAACGGTAAGTTCAAGAGGTATTGTTGATTTAGAAATGGCTACCAAACCTAGTCAGATCACTATATTGATAGACACCTGGGATTTGTCGGTCACTAAAATGAATATCTGGATCGATTTCTTATTTATAGTTGCTTATGTAGCATTTCTTGCACTTGCAGCAGAATCAGTTTCTGCAAAATGGAAAAATCAAGGGATGCGTATCATTGGATTAACTTTGGCAAGGGTAGCAGTAGTTGCAGGTGTGTTAGATATTGGAGAAAATTTATTGATGTTGCAAACAATAGCGGGTAATTTTACCGTGATATCCTTGCAGATGACACACTATTTTGCAACCATAAAATTTACACTAGCCGCAATTGTACTCATTTACTTGCTGATATCTTTACCAGTAAGTATAAGAAACACTAAATCATGAATCCTGAAGCGAATCCCTGGAAAATTATAACTGAAAAAAAAGTCTACGACAATCCTTGGATTCAGTTAACAGAATTCGATGTGATAAACCCAGGTGGCGGAAAAGGCATTTATGGAAAAGTACATTTTAAAAACACTGCTATAGGCGTTGTGGTATTAGACGAGAACAGGAATATTTGGTTAGTTGGTCAGTTTAGATTTACAATTGATCAATACAGTTGGGAAATTCCAGAAGGCGGTGGATTAATTGGTGTAGATCCATTAGTAGGTGCGAAGAGAGAGTTATTGGAAGAAACCGGATTGGTTGCCAAGCATTGGGAACCTTTGTTAAAAATGCATCTATCTAATTCGGTAAGTGATGAATTGGCAGTTGTGTATTTGGCTACAGACTTAACACAGAAAACAGCAGAACCAGAAGAAACAGAACAATTACAAATAAAAAAACTTCCTTTCGAAAAAGTGTATGAAATGGTTGAACAGGAACTGATCACAGATTCTATGACAGTTGCTGCGGTATACAAGATCAAATTAATGCTCCTCAAAGGGAAACTTAAATAAAACAATTATGCCTCCAAAACAAGATAAACTCATTATTGGCCGTCAGCCTTTAATCGAAGCAATAAACGCTGGAAAAGCGATCGATAAAATTCTATTTCAAAAAAATGTAGAAGGCGAAAGTATTGGCGCCATTAGACATTTAGCTAAAGAAAAAAATATTCCAATTCAAGTGGTGCCTATTGAGAAACTAAATGGATTAAGCAGGGCAAACCACCAAGGGGTGATGGCTTTTGTTGCCAGTGTAGTTTATATGGATTTACAACAAGTGATCGATCATGTGGTAGCGGCTGGGGAACTGCCCTTATTAGTAATGTTAGATGGCGTTACCGATGTCAGAAATATTGGAGCGATTGCTCGATCTGCAGTGTGTACAGGCGCTCATGCCATTATTATTCCAGATAAAGGTGTTGGTGCACTAAATGAAGAAGCGATGAAAAGTAGTGCAGGTGCACTTGAGCTAATTCATATCTGTCGTGTGAATAGTTTATTGAAAGCAGTGGATACACTACACTTAAATGGGATCCAGGTTTTTACAAGTGAAATGCGCGCAGAAAAAAACGTGGCCGACCTTGTGCTAAACGAACCCTGTTGTTTGATCATGGGAGATGAGGGTAAAGGCGTTCAACCATATATCGCAAAAGCCGCGGATCAGTTTTTCAAAATTCCAATGGCTGGAACTTTTGATTCTTATAATGTATCTGTTGCCACAGGGATCATTTTGTATGAAGCGATGAAGCAACGAATGAAATAAAAATTGGGTAATAATACTATTTTGAAACAAAGCACAAATCAAGCTATTCAATTAATCGAATGCCCACGTGATGCCATGCAGGGTTGGAAGCATTTTATTCCAACGAAAGATAAAATTCGATACATCAATTCCTTACTTAAAGTAGGGTTCCACACGATCGATTTTGGCAGCTTTGTTTCACCAAAAGCCATTCCTCAAATGGCCGATACAAAAGACTTGGTTAAGGAACTTGAAATGAATGGTCCAACAAAATTATTGTCAGTAGTTGCCAATCAAAGGGGCGCTGAAGAGGCGATGCAGTTTGATCAAATTAATTATCTCGGGTTCCCCTTTTCTATTTCTCCTAGTTTCCAATTGTTGAATACCAATAGCAGTATCGAACAAAGTTTAAAAACGGTAGAATCAATTCAAGCACTTTGCGTACAGCATGGAAAAGAATTGGTGATCTATCTGAGTATGGGTTTTGGAAACCCTTATGGAGATGTGTATTCGAATGAAATGCTTCTAAAATGGACTCAAGCAATGGTTGATCGTGGAATAGGTATTATTTCACTAGCAGATACAGTTGGCTTAGCAACGCCCAATCAAATTACAACTGCCTTGAATCAGTTGATCCCTAGTTTTCCTGACACAAGTATTGGCGTGCATTTGCATGCTCAAACCAATAACTGGGAAAATAAATTCGAAGCCGCTCTCGATGCAGGTTGTGTGCGAGTGGATGGTGCTTTAAAAGGAATAGGGGGTTGCCCAATGGCACAAGAAGAACTTATTGGAAATATGGATTCCATTTTAATGATTAACTATCTCCGTAATAAAAATAGGTTGCCTAAGATCAATGAAGATGCCTTCATTAAATCCATACAAATTGCCAACGAAATATTTCAATAAACTATGAAATTTCATTTTGAATTTGATATAAAAAAACTTCAAAAGCCGATTGGTTTAAAAGATAAACTGTTGTTGATCGGTTCCTGCTTTACCGAGAATATTGGAGAGAAATTGCGCAAACATAAATTCACTGTACTTGAAAACCCACATGGAATTTTATTCAACCCCGTTAGTGTAGCCGATGCAATTGCAGATTATATCTCAAACAAAAAATATACTGATTCTGATTTGTTTTCTTTGAACGAATCCTGGCATAGTTGGAAACACCATAGTCGGTTTTCTGGATTAACACAAAAAGAAAGCCTTGATAAAATTAATTACGCGATAGCTGAAGCTCATAGCTATTTGAAAGAGGCCGATTATTTAATGATCACGCTTGGTTCAGCATGGTTATATACACTTACAGAAAAAGCCGATAATGCCATCCCTTTTTCAGTAGCCGCAAATAACCACAAAGCACCCAGTGATTGGTTTCAGAAAAAGTTATTGCATACCTCTGATGCAGTTTATTTGTTGAATGAATTAGTCAAGAGTCTTCAAACATTTAACCCTAAACTGCGTATCATTTTTACAATTAGTCCAGTTCGTCATTTGAGGGAAGGCTTAGTGGAAAATAATCGAAGTAAATCAGTATTGATTCAATCTGTACACCAGTTGGTAGATAATTATGAACACCTCTATTATTTCCCTGCTTATGAATTAGTGATAGATGATCTGCGAGATTATCGTTTCTATGCAGAAGATCTGGTACATCCCAATTATCAAGCTACGCAATATGTTTGGGAAAAATTGGTTGAAGCATGTATGGAAGAAGAGACAAAAAATCTAATGAAAGATATCGCCGAAATTAATCTGGCCTATCAGCATAAACCATTCAATCCAAGCACAGAGATGCACCAATTGTTTCTTAAAAACTATTTGAAAAAATCGAAACAGCTAACCGAAAAATATCCTTATTTGAACCTAGTATCTGAAATGGCATATTTCGAAAATGGGGTGAAGTAAAATTAGTGAATTCGATCCCCTCTAACAGCTAATTCATCCATTACACCTGCTTCATATTCTAGCCATTCTTTCCATCTTTTACGAACTAAATTTTTGTCGGTATAATGGTCGGCAAGGTTGATGAACAAGGTATAATGCCCCGCCTCGCTTTCCATGAACTTTCTATAAAAACTTCTCAGGTATTCATCCTCCAAACCTTCACTCAATCTTTTAAAACGCTCACAACTTCTTGCCTCAACTAATGCCATGGTAAGCATCTGATCCAAAAAGCGATCTTCGATTCTGCCGCCTTTTCGCTGGAATTCAATCAGTTTATTGACATATTCATCTTTACGTTGACGCCCCAACTCCAAGCCTCTTTTTTTCAATTCCTGCAATACCATTCTGAAATGTCCCCATTCTTCTGTTACAATGGGGGCGAGTGATTCAACCATCAAACTATAGTCAGAATATCGCTGTATATAGGAAATGCAGGTAGTAGCTGCCTTTTGCTCGCAATAAGCATGATCGGTTAAAATGGCTTCAATAGAGATCTCTGCAAGATTTACCCAGCGAGGATCTGTTGGAAGCTGAAGTCCAAGGATATTTTTGGTATGTATCGAAAGTTCCATGTTCTGATGATTACTATTTCAAAATATGCTGCAAATATCAAATAGTTCTACCTTTTTACCGCATCAATTAGCATACCGCTTGCCGCTGGTCTTATCAAAGCGGGAACTTAAACCTATCTTTGCGCATGCAATTGAATGAACAAAAGATAGCTGAGTTATTGAATAATTTATCAATCAACTCATTGAATGAGATGCAAAAAGAGGCCTATCCAGGTTTTCTTAGACATCGTGATGCACTCCTGCTTTCTCCAACAGGCTCTGGTAAAACACTGGCTTTTTTGCTTGCGGTATATGAATTAATGCAAGAGAATACCAATAAAGTTCAATGCTTGATACTAACGCCTTCTAGAGAACTTGCCATTCAAATTGAGCAGGTTTGGAAGAAAATGGCTACTGGTTTAAAAGTAAACTGTTGCTATGGGGGACATGATATGCAGACCGAAATTCAAAACTTGGTAGAAGCCCCAGCATTATTAATTGGAACACCCGGCAGAATTGCAGACCATATTCGCAGAGAGACACTGCAGTTAGATGGAATCAGAACTTTGGTCTTAGATGAGTTTGATAAATCTTTGGCACTTGGTTTTGAAGAAGAAATGAGTTTTGTGATTGGATCTTTACCGAAGATCAGCAAGAGAATTTTGGTGTCGGCTACAGCTGCTATACAAGTCCCTGAATTTGCAGGTGTGCAAAATTTATTTGTGATCGACCATCTGGAAAATGTGGATGATAACGAACAATTGAGTTTGCAATTAGTAATTTCTGAAACTAGGGATAAAGCTGATCGGTTGGCACAGTTGTTATGTTATATTGGCGCAGAACCAACGATCATATTTTGCAATCATCGAGATGCGGTAGAAAGGACCTCCTTATTATTAAAAGAGAAAGGGATTCAAAATGCGGCATTTCATGGTGGGATGGAACAAATGCAAAGAGAACAAACATTGATTCAATTGAGAAATGGCTCCATCTTATTTTTAGTTGCTACAGATCTTGCAGCAAGAGGTTTAGACATTCCTGAGATCAAACATATCGTGCATTATCATTTGCCTTCCACTTTTGCTGAATTCACACATAGAAATGGGAGAACGGCAAGAATGCATGCAACAGGTACCGCTTATATTTTAATGCATCAGGAAGAACCCATGCCTAAATACATTCAACAGGATCTGGTTCCTCTTGAGCTTCCAACAAATTCAAAACCTCCCAAACCAGCAGTTTTTACTACTATTTATATCAATGGCGGTAAAAAAGACAAACTGAATAAAGTGGATATTGTTGGATTCTTATCGCAAAAAGGAAAACTGCAAAAAGAAGATATCGGTCTAATTGTAGTGAAGGATTTCAATTCCTTTGTTGCAGTCAAAAAGAATAAGGTGAACGCTTTACTTCCTTTAGTGAAAGACGAGAAAATTAAAGGAACAAAATACAAGATCGTAATTGCTAAATAGTTACTTTTAAAATACAAAAGATTGCGATGCGAATAATTCCATTTTTAATCTCTACTGTAGCTACAGTAGGGCTTGTTTATCTCTTAAATACACCACTACCGGTTGGGAATACAAAAACTCCACGACTGGGATATTTTTTATCACCACAGCAAGGTTTTTGGCAAAATGCGGAAGCGTCAAATGCTTCTTTTTCGGGAGATGTAAAATTGGAGGGCCTAAAAGGAAAAGTAGACGTATTTGTTGATGAACGTTTAGTGCCACATATCTATGCGCAAACAGATTTAGATGCCTACTACGTACAAGGTTATATCCATGCTAAATTCAGACTATGGCAAATGGAATTTCAAACCTATGTTGCAGCTGGTAGACTCAGTGAAATAACCGGCCCGGATAAATTGCCGATCGACCTTTTTTTCAGAAGACTTGGAATGGTATATGGTGCTGAACAAACCATGCAAAGAATGGAAAAAGACCATGAAATGCAAGCTACTGTTGATGCATATGCAGAAGGAGTGAATGCTTATATTAAATCTTTGAAGCCAGAACAAATTCCTTTCGAATATAAATTGATGGACTACAAGCCAGAAGCATGGACACCACTAAAGACCTATTTGTTTTTGATGTACATGTCTTACGATCTTACTGGAAGTGGGGCTAAGCAAGATTTAAAAATGTCGAACGCAAAAAACTATTTAGGATATGAAGATTTCAATCAACTTTTTCCAAATGTTCAGGATTCATTAGATCCCATTATTCCGAAAGGAACCGCATTTGCAAAACCATCCATCATTCCAGTTGCCCCAAAAGGAATTGATTCACCTTATTTAAATAAAGCAGCAAACTCTAGTTCTGCGGAAAGTCCACTTACCCCAAATCGAAACAACGGAAGCAATAACTGGGCTGTTTCAGGATCAAAAACTGTTTCAGGTAGACCGATACTTTGCAACGATCCACACTTGGGTTTAAACTTGCCATCACTATGGTATGAAATACAGATCAATACTCCCACCCACAATACATATGGTGCTAGTTTTCCAGGATCTCCTTCTGTGATTATCGGATTCAATGATAGTATTGCCTGGGGCGTTACCAATGCTGGTCGCGATGTATTGGACTATTATGAAATGAAGTTCAAAGACACTACCATGCAAGAATATTGGTATAATGGCGAGTGGAAGAAAGCAGATTTGCGCATGGAAACCATCAAGGTGAAAGGAAAGCCTGATGTAACAGAATTTATTGCGATCACTGAAATCGGACCTGTCATGTATGATCATCACTATAAAAGTGATAGTGCAAATCCGAAAAATTTGGCGGTAAGATGGACTGCCAATAAAGCTGGGACAGGTTTAAAAACTTTTTATAAACTCAATCGAGCAAAGAATATAGATGATTATAAAGCGGCTATTGCAGATTGGAGTTGCCCTGGACAAAATTTTGCATTTGCCTCAAAGTCAGGACATATAGCAATCAAACAGCAGGGAAGTTTTGTAGCCAGGTGGAATCGTCAGGGCGATTTTATTATGCCTGGAATTGACAGTGCCTATCAATGGCAGGGAATGATCCCAGAATCAGAGAACCCAATGATCGTAGATCCTAAGAGAGGTTGGATCAGCAGTGCCAATCAAAAAGCTACGGATTCAACCTATCCATATTATCTAGGTATTGCAAGAAATTTTCCATTGTATAGGGGCATTATGATCAATAAAAGATTGGCAGCAATGAATGATATCACGCCCATTGATATGCAATACTTGCAGAATGAAAACTATGATGTATTTGCAGAAATGGCTCGTCCAGTCTTGCTAAAAAATATAGATGATTCCAAATTAACAACCAATGAGAAAAAGTATGTAGACATTCTCCGAGATTGGAATTTTAGAAATGAAATCACTGCAGAAGGTGCTACCGTTTTTAATGCTGTCTGGGATAGTTTGGAGCAGGTTGTTTGGAAAGATGATTTTCAAAATGCAAAATCGCCGATGCCTTGGCCCGACGCATCAACTTTATTAGAAAGTCTTTTGAAAGATAATAATTATCGTTACGCTGATAATAAGAATACGCCAAACAAAGTTGAAACGATGCAAGATGATGTGATGGAGGCTGTTCGAAGGGCTTCTGTTTATTTAGGAGAGTTAGAAAAAGATCGGAAATTAAATTGGGGTAGTGTGAAAGATACTAAAGTAACGCATCTATCACAAGTGCCAGCATTGAGTAGATTACATATTCCTATTGGGGGCGGAAGAAACTGTGTGAATGCAACAACAAGTGCACACGGACCGAGTTGGAGGATGATCGTACACATGACTGATGAGACTGAAGCCTATGGTGTTTATCCGGGCGGACAAAGTGGAAACCCCGGCTCTAAATTCTATGATAATTTCATAGATAGTTGGGCAGCGGGCAAATATTATAAACTATTGATCCTTTCTAAGGAAAATGCCGCTAAGAACGAGAAGATGAAATGGCATATCTCATTTACAAACGGATAAAAGTATTCTATGAAATTTATAACTGCACTTTTTTTAACAGCATTTCTAGCTTTTGCTATTGGACTATTTACATCACTTCCTTGGTGGACATTTGTATTTACGTCTTTCTTGGTAGCAATGGGTGTTCATCAAAAAGCAGGGCTTGCTTTTCTTTCTGGATTCTTTGGATTATTTATTCTTTGGGTAGTTTTAGCCTTACTAAAAGATTTACCAAACGAACATTTACTTTCCATGAAGGTGGCAAGGATCTTGCCACTAGGAGGATCTTATTGGGCGCTTATTTTGATTACCGGACTAATAGGTGGTTTGGTGAGTGGTCTTGCAGCAACTGCGGGATGCACAGCAAGAAAGAAATGATCAAAATATAAACAATCGTTAAAAGCAATGCATTGGGATGAGCGGTTAGTTTTTAATTGAACTATCCCTTTATTTTAGTTGCTAAATACTTCTATGCAGAAACTTTACGCGCTCTTTTTTCTTTTATTTGTTCTTCAAGCAAGATCTGCAACCGTTTCAGGATGGATAAAAGATAAATCGGGTAATGCAATCCCCTTTGCCTCTGTGTTGATCAAAGGAAGTACTAAAGGAACAACTGCTAACGCGAAAGGTTTTTACTCATTAGAAATTGAACCTGGAACTCATATACTAGTTGCACAACACATTGGGCACAAATCAGTAGAAAAGTCAATAAAAGTTAATAATGCTGCTTTAGAACTAAATTTTGATTTAGAAATTCAACAATATAATCTGAAGGAAGTGGTGGTAACATCTGGTGGTGAGGATCCTGCCTATGCCATCATTCGAAAAGCAATCGCCGCACGCGAAGAACATTTAAAAGAGATCAAAAAGTTTCAATGTGAAGTTTATCTAAAGGGTCAATTACAGTTGCGGAATTATCCCAAAAAGTTCATGGGAAAGGATGTTGATTTTGAAGACGGAGATACTAGCAAACACAAATCTATTTTTCTATCAGAGTCGGTCGTTAACTATGCAGTTGAAGAACCCAATTCAAAAAAAATTGACGTGATCTCGTCGAAGGTAGGGGGGCAGAGTGATGGGTTTGGTTTTTCTAATCCCCAAATCATTTCTTTATACGAAAACAATGTATCATTTGGCAGGGGACTTAACCCACGCGGATTTGTATCACCCATTGCCAACAGTGCCCTCAATTTTTATAAATATAAATTTGAAGGAACCTTTTATGAAAATGGGAAAGAGATCAGTCGAATCAAAGTAATTCCTAAAAGAAAATATGAACCTGTTTTTTCAGGTTACATCAACATTGTGGAAGATGAGTGGCGTATACAAAGTGTACAATTGAAACTCCTGAAAGAACAAGCGATGCAATTGATAGACACATTGGTTTTAGAACAATTGTATGTACCAGCTACCCATAACGTTTGGGTCATCAAAAGCCAGGTGTTATATCCTTCAGGTAAAATATTCGGATTTGATTTCTGGGGTAACTTCCTGCAAGTGTATGATAAGTTCAATCTAAATCCCATATTCAAAAAGAAATTCTTTGATCATACAATTTTAAAATTTGAAGATAGCGCCAATAAAAAAACAATGGCTTATTGGGATAGTATTCGCCCGATCCCATTGGTATTGGACGAACAAAAAACCTATCGAAAATTAGATAGCTTAGAAGAACAAAGAAAAAATCCGCACTATTTAGATTCCTTGGATAAACGGAGGAATAAATTTACGCTGATGGGCTTTTTGCTTACAGGCAATTCAATCAGTGTTCAGAAGAATAAATCATTTTATGGGTTTCCACCAATGCTGACCAGTTTTTTCTACAATACGGTTGAGGGTGGTGTGATAGATTTCGCTCCTTATTATGTCAAAAATTATACCGGAAGAAGATCATTAACCATCACACCAGATATCAGATATGGCTTAGCCAATCAGCATTTCAATCCTAGTCTAACAATCAATTATAAATATGGGAAAAAATATTTTAAAACACTAACATTATCAGGAGGCGCTAAAGTATATCAATTCAATAATGAAAACCCTATTCTGCCCGTACTGAATACTTTTACAACACTTCGGCAGGAATATAATTATATGAAGATCTATGAAGCCGATTTCTTTAAGATGTCTTACAATACTGGATTAGGAAATGGATTCACCATTGGAGCAGACTTTCAATTCCAAAACAGAAAGCCTTTAGAAAATTTGGCTGATATGGTGAGTTGGAAAGATTATCCTAATAGGAGCTTTACTCCAAATTATCCTACAGAAATTGCTCAGTCAAATATGGTAGCCAATAAGGCAAGTATTTTCACGATAAATGCATCTTGGAAGCCCGGATCAAATTACATTGAACTGCCTGACCAGAAAATAAATGTCGGATCAAAATTTCCCACATTCACCGCTACCTTTACAGAAGGGATCAATGGGTTTTTAGGAAGTGATGTTTCCTATACAAAATGGCATTTTGGGGTTACAGACAATTTAAATATGAAATTGGGTGGCAAATTGAATTATGCATTTGGAATTGGAGGTTTCTTAAATTCAGATAAGGTTTTTATACCTGATTATCAGCATGTACAAGGAAACCAGATCATTTTGGCAACCCCTTATTTAAGTAGTTTCCAACTACCTACATATTATCAGTATAGCAATACCTCTAAGCTCAATATGAGTGCACATGTTGAATATCATTTGAATGGTTTACTTACCAATAAGATCCCTGGATTTAGAAGCCTTAATTTATTTTTTGTAACAGGAGGATCTGCTTTGTATATACAGCCCAGTAACCATTATTATGAAGCCTACTTTGGAATAGAAAATATTTTCAAAGTTTTAAGATTTGACTTTGTTCAGGGATTTGAACAAAATGGAGGTAGACCCAGTGGATTCAGAATCTCGGTTCCAATTGTAACATCAAGAAGCAGATAAATACAACGATTTTTGAATTTTATTAAATTTGTATCTTTGCTCAGAAATTTTGGCTACCCTGCAAGTAGCTCCAATTATTGATCATGGAACATTCTGTAAAGGATGTCTAAAATTTAAATAAAATGCCAGTATTACACAATCGTGTTTCAAACGAAGAGTTGAAGCAATTGCTTATGGAGGAAAAAAATCCTCGTACCACTATCAGCTTCTACGCTTATTTTCCAATTCAGAACCCACCGGAATTCAGAGACCAATTGTACAAACAACTTCATGCATTAAAGGTTTTTGGACGAATTTATGTGGCAAAAGAGGGGATCAATGCACAAATAAGTGTGCCTACTGAAAATTTTGAAAAACTTAAGTCATTTCTTTATTCTATTGAACCCTTGAACGGATTGCGATTGAATATTGCAGTAGATGATGATGGGAAAAGCTTCTGGGTTTTAAAAATAAAAGTTCGCGAGAAAATTGTTGCCGATGGGATTGATGATTCCGATTTTAGCATGGAGCATAAGGGTAAATATGTGAATGCGACTCAAATGAATCAACTTTTGGATCAAAAAGATACCATTGTGATTGATATGCGCAATCATTATGAATACGAAGTGGGTCATTTTGATCATGCTATAGAAGTGCCTTCAGATACTTTTAGAGAGCAATTACCTATGGCAGTTGATATGATGAAGGGTAATTAAGAAAAAAACATCATCATGTATTGTACAGGTGGTATTAGGTGTGAGAAAGCCAGTGCCTATATGTTGCACAAAGGATTTAAAAATGTATTTCATTTAGAAGGAGGCATTATCAATTATGCCAGACAAGCTAAGGAGCTTGATTTAGAACCAAAATTCATTGGAAAGAATTTCGTTTTTGATAATCGCTTAGGAGAACGCATCACAGAAGATGTGATTGCCAAATGTCATCAATGTGGTATGCCTTGCGATACACATACCAACTGTTTGAATGATAGCTGCCATTTGCTATTTATTCAATGTAGTTCCTGTGCTGAGAAATTTGATGGTTGTTGTTCTCAAGATTGCAAAGACACCAAACACCTGCCTGTTGAACGCCAGAAAGAACTTCGACAGGGCCTAGACAATGGACAGAAGATCTTTAATAAAAGCAAGCAAAGGCTTCGGCCCAGACTAGATGAAATGAACGGCCTATAGACGTCCATCATTTTTGTAATGCGTTTTGAGTCTTTTGTTTTATTTTGCCGGCTTACTTGTGAGAAAAACTGTCAGCTTCATATTATTATTTTGTTTATTGATATACATTGGTGGATATCACTTATTGTATATCTACCATCAGCAGCAGCTCAAAACAGAAATGAAGGCTTTTCTAAAAGAAAATCATTCTTCTGGATTTGGCAGCAAGCTAGTATTCTCTTTAAATGCTGGAAAAATAGATAATGCAGATTTTTCCTGGGAAGAAGAAAATGAAGAATTCCGCTACCAACAGGAATTGTACGATGTTATAAGTGTTGAGAAAAAAAATGGGAAAATCGAGATCGTCTGTTTGAAAGACAATAATGAAAATCAACTTGAAAATCAGTTGAATGAGATCCATAAACTCAACAAAACAAATTCGTCTAAATCAACACAAATTACACTCAAGTTCTTTTCTCTATTTTATCTTCAAAAAAATCAAACTAGCAATTTGAAGTCTATGTTATGCCATCCAAGGCCTCATAGATTTTCTTCGGATCTTTTAGTTGCTTTTTTTGATATTCAGGCACCACCACCTCGGTGCTAACCCTTTTATTAGTTGGGCTGCAATGGGCAGCTGATATCAATTTATTTCATTCATAAAGTAAATCAATGCAAAAGTTGTTCGTATTGGTGCTATCTGTTATGGCACTTTCGGTAAATGCACAAAATATTATCAAGGGTAAAGTAGTTGACTCTAAAACAAATGCACCTTTAGCTGGTGCTTCCATAAAGTTGTCTGGCAAACCTTCCATTATTTCAGATAGTTTAGGAAACTTTAGTGTGGAATGTAGTGGAAAAGGAATAGTATCAGTTTCCTATATTGGATATGCTGCTGCGCAGAAAACAATTGTAGATTGTAATACAGCACTTGAATTTTCTTTAATTGCTACGCATCAACAACTGGAGAATGTTGAAATTACAGCAACTTCTAATCAGAATAAATCAACACTATATCAACCAGTTTCAATTGCCAAATTAACTAACACAGAATTGAAACGTAATACTGGACTATATCTTGATGATGCCATCAATTCAAACGTTCCTGGTGTTACTATGCAGCGTAGAGCGGTGTCATCCGGACAACAATTCAATATTCGTGGATATGGGAATGGGGTGAGAGGTACCAGTGGTGTGAATAGTAACTTTGATGGCCAGGGCTCAAAAGTGTATTTGAATGGAATTCCTATTACAGATGCGGAAGGAATAACTGTAATGGATGATATTGACTTTGGTTCAATAGGGAATGTTGAAATTACAAAGGGGCCTTCAGGAACGCTATACGGTCTTGCTATTGCTGGTGTTGTGAACCTAACAACTTTAAAACCCGAAAAAAACAAAACCAGTATTGGTCAGGATTTTCAAATTGGATCTAATGGATTACAACGTTTTACTACACATGTTCAAACTGCAAATGAACATAGTTCGATCATGTTGAATTATGGCAAACAGAAGTCAGACGGGTTTATGGTCCACCAAGCTTCACACAAAGATTTTGTAAACGTCGCAGCTGAATTTCAACCCACTGAAAAACAAAATATAACTGCCTATTTTGGATATGCAAATAGTTATGATGAAAGAGGTGGTGAGTTAACCATTGCTCAATATAATAGCTTTGATTATAGTGGTAATCCAGAATATATTAAAAGAAATGGTCACTCTGAAATTATAAGCTTTAGGGCTGGACTTGGTCAGACCTACAATTTCAATAGCCATCTTTCAAATGCAACTTCTGTTTTTGCTTCAGGCGCTACAAATAATGCAAGTTCTGCAGCAGGTTGGACTGATAAAAGTCCGATTAACTATGGATTCAGAAGTACCATGGATACGAAATTCAACTTAATGGATGGATTGAGTTTAAGTGGAATTACGGGAATAGAAATGCAGCAGCAATATGCGCAAACAATCGGTTATAATATGGTTGCCAATCCATCATCAGCAACTGCTTATTGGAATATAGGCACTATGAAAAGCAATCAATCAACGATTACTTCAACAGCATCAGTGTTCACTGAATGGACCTTGCAAATGGCAAAAGATCTTTCCATTACAGCAGGGATCGGTTATAGCAATATGCGTATTGATCTAAGTGATAAGTTTTATGTGGCAAGCAATACCAATCCAACGAAGTTTGCAACAAGCTATAATGGCATGTACTCGCCCCATATAGCCATAAACAAAGTGATCAATAAGTCGGTATCGGTTTATGCGGCATATAGCAAAGGATATAAAGCCCCAGTGAGCTCTTATTTTTTCATTCCTGCAACAGGAAAACTAAATACAGGATTGAGGCCAGAAATTGGCAATCAGTTTGAAGTAGGAACGAAAGGGGTAATTGCCAATGAGAAAATTGCCTACCAACTAGCATTTTTCAGTGCACAGTTCTCAGATAAAATGACGGCCATTGCAGTTCCATTAAATGGTTCTACAACAACCACTGC
>CAIYAG010000372.1 GCA_903924075.1 uncultured Bacteroidota bacterium
TTAATTCTTTTGTTGTTTCAGTGATATATGGCGAATGATAACATTGGTCCATAAATACCGATTCCTTAAAATTTTCGATCCTAAATTCAAGCAGGTTAAACCAAATGGTTCTGATCCCAGTTTTAAAAGGAAGGGATGGATCATATCCTTTGAAATAAATATCTACTGAAGACTTTCTGCATTGGGTGAACAATTCGTTGATGAGTTTCTCTTTGCTTTCAAAATATATATAAAGTGTTCCAGTAGCAATTTTTGCAGCTCCAGCGATCTCGCTCATCGTTATTCCGGCAAGCCCCTTCTGCCTTACTAAAAGCAAAGTAGCTTGAAAGATTTGGTCTATTTTATGCTCATCACGAGGTTTCACTTGGCAAATAAATGAATAATTATTCATTTATACGATTAAAAACTGCTTATAAACCATATTTTAAATTGTTTTAATAGGCCTAGACAGTTTAATTTTAATAAATTTCTATCCAAAACAAACCCATGCATTTATATTTTTTAGATTTCAGTCTTGCGTTCTTTAAGGAAGGTTATCCGAATATTATACTTAGAGCCCTTTCAGTTTATGTATTCATGATCGTTGCGATCAGGGTTTTTGGTAAGAAGGAATTAGCACAGCTTTCTGTTATCGACCTTGTTTTTATATTACTAATCAGTAATGCTGTTCAAAACGCAATGATCGGACCTGATACTTCTTTGGATGGAGGTCTAGTTGCAGCCGGTTCTTTATTCCTTGCAAACTATACCCTCAAGAGAGTACTATACAAGAATAAAAAGATCAGTGAATTCATACAAGGTGAATCCTTGTTACTGATTTATAAAGGCGTACCGAATATGGTTAATTGTGCAAAAGCAGAAATAACCATAGAAGAGTTAGAAGCCGCATCTAGAGAGCATGGCTCGAAAGACATACAAAGTGTTGACCTTGCAATGCTTGAAATTGATGGGAACATTAGTATCATCAGCAGCGACTTTCAAAAGAAATCGCAATATTCACATCCTAGAAAACACAAGCTCAAAGGAAGAATAATTCAAAACTAGACTACTATCCTTTTACTCGTTGCTTTTTTGAATATAACAGTCTCGCCTGTATAATTGTAGCCAACGCCTGAATCACACCCATGATAATGAACAGCATGTGAAAGGATATATAATAGGTTATTAGGCCACCAATTGCAACAGCAATTCCAGTTACAAAATGCGTATGACCTGTTGCCAATCCCCACAAAGCAGTATTGTTTTTTTCTTCCAGATCATTTGCAAAAAGTGAATCCCAGATGGGGGTACTCAACGATTCTGCGATCCCTAATCCGATTTGCACAAAAAATAAGGTCATCACACTATTTACCATTAAATAGGAAAAAGTGAAAATGGTATTCAATGCGTAGCCAAAAACCATTACTTCTTCCTGATATTTTGAATTCTGCAGTGACCTACCTACAAAAAAGTACATCAAGCCAGTGACGATCAGATAGGCCGACCAAGCCCAAGTGATATCTAAAAGATCTCCCCCAACTTTTTCTGTAAATACCGCAAACAGTGGGCCGAACAACCCTTCACCGAAATACCACAAACTAGAAGCTACTAATAAAATTTTAACCGTTTTAGTCATTTTATTTTAATTATGATCCTTTGTCAATTTGACAAATTTAAAAGGAAATGTTTAAGCCGACTTCTAAATAAAACAAGGATGTAAGATTTTTTTCTGACCAAGGGGTACTATCAACTTGTTGTTTAATTGTTGAGCCATTCCTTAAAGTAATTGTTGCATCGGTTGTAGTTGTGATAGGGTTTTTAGGGATCGCATAATAGGGAGTTAGATAAAACACAAATTTATCAAACTTATATTCCATTGGAACTGAAAATTCAAAGTCCATCAAAGTAAAACCCTGTTTATTCGCAACAGTTGTTGAGCTGATGGAAAGATAATTTGGGTTATTTATCAAGTGTTTTTTTCCGAATTTTTTATTGGTAAGACCCTCATAAAAGTTAAGTGTGCTAAAGTTAACATTAATTGAAGGGTTTAGACTGAACCCTTGTTTTTCTTCTCCAAAAGAAAAAAGATGTGAAGCAGAAAGCGTAGTAGTAAAGTCGGTTTTTGATGCGAATGATATACCTGCATCCACTCCTAATTGGATGGCAGATAAATCGGCGTTGAGGGAACCATCAATTACACCAGAAATATCACTTTTGATGGAATTGCTCGATTTGTTATAAAAATATTTCTCCCCATATACTGATCCAGAAAAAACATCATTGATCGTATAATCATAACCAGCATCCACCGTAATAAGATCAATCTTACTTTGGGTTGAAGAAGGCAAATAAGATAAAGCGCCTAATACATAGAATCCTGATTTATGATAATAACCCAAGGTTGCAGTTAAGTAGGGAACTGCAATAGAATCTTTTCTACCTAAGTAAACCAGGTCATTTAAATAATTTAGATCCGCTTTGAAATAAGATTCTTTTTCTTCAATCTTTGTTTGCGATTTTGCTTGAAAACAAACGATGATGAATATGCTTAAGGAAATTGTAAGTTTTTTCATAGCATTCATTTAAATTATCTAAAACTATTACCCTTTTCTCCTTGAATTAATCCCCTGCAATTGGGAGAACCACATAAACACTGGAATGGCTCAGCATTTTCATCCAGAAACTGAGCATAGTCTAAAGTTAGCTCATCCCCTTTACGAATCGATTTAACGGCAATAATATTCAATCCAGAAAATCGGGTATTGGCATCACAGCTATGATTTTGGGGAGCCCAGTCTTGTGGCAGATTGCTCCACAAAAGAAATACTTCTGTACCTAAAGGATAGGCATAGCGCCGAAAAGTTAATTTTTCGGCTTCTGTCCAGTTTTCTTCCACCCATTTCCTGGTTACGATTCGTTGCGACATTTCTTCTCCCTTAAAGATCAATTCACCTGCATGCAGATCTTTCGACGCATAAATGCCAAAACCAGAGATGGCATTATTTTTAACGATGTAATTTTTTTTCTTTCTTTCAAACCTTGTGATTCCTTCCGCAATAATGTGTTCCAAAAAATTTCGCTGCCCAATTCCATCATATTGAAGAATATAATCGGCACTTCCCTCATAGCCATTTTCATAAAACACAGAGCAGGTAAAATTGATTTCCAGAAAATATAGTTCACCCGCAGCATTCATCCTAAAATCTAGTCGCGCATAACCCACTCCTCCAAATGAATTAAATATTTTTTCTGCAGCATTCTTCAGCTGTTGGTTAATTGATGCATCTTTTACTGGAATATTGGCATCCGTATGCAGCTCAGAAGTTTTTAGTGCATAGGTTTTGAAAGTATTTCCTTTGGGAAAAATGAATTCAACTGGCTGAAATGCAGTTGCCGATCTTCCATCCGCATTGGCAGCGATCAATACTGTAAATTCTCTCCCATCAATATATTCTTCAATCAACAACTCCCCATATTCAGGTAAAATAGTAGCCACTTTTTGTTTTAATGACGCTTCATCATTCACCAATGAATTTTCATCAATACCCAGGCTATCCCCTGCTTTTGATGGTTTCACAAAAAGCGGATACTGTAATGGTTTGATCAGGTCTTTTAACTCAGCTTCATTTTGTATCAAACAATAATTAGGCGTTTTTATTCCTTCGTAATAA
>CAIYAG010000373.1 GCA_903924075.1 uncultured Bacteroidota bacterium
GTGAGCTGGAAGTTGATAATACCACGGTACCTGAATTAGCAGCAGAAACTGCTATGTTCCCAAAGTTCATGTCCACTGTTTTAGAGATGGAAATGGGAGTGATGATGGTTGCTGCGCATGAAGCTGTTGCTGATGCCTGAGCGAAAGAAATGTTAGTAGAACCGAGTACTACTGCTGCTGCGATGATTGCTTTTGAGATGTTTTTCATTTTGTTTTTGTTTTTGAGTTAGTTAAGAATGTTTGTTTGTTTGTTTGTTTGAATAGTATATATCCATTGTTGTGTCAAAGTTTTAAGTAATTGATTATCAGTAGTTTAATGAACTGGCACGGTATTAACTATTCCATAACAAGGATGATTTTTCCGAAAAATGGAATTTCTATATTATCTTAAACAGCCAACTGCAAATTGTCGACTGCAAACTGCAAACAAAAAAAGCCGCCTGGGAACAGGCAGCTTTTTGCTCAAAAACAAAACAAACTATTTACGAATCAATTTTCCAATGTAGTTACCATTCTCTGAACTCACTTTCACTAAATAAATGCCGTTCGGAACATTACTTAAATTGAACTGAACTGGCGTGCCATCGTTTTCAGTAATTGTCCTATTCTCCATTATCCTGCCGGTCATATCAGATATCTGTATTTCCGCTTGCTTATAGGTAACTGGTATGAAGATATTGAATGCACTTTCTGCAGGGTTAGGATATATTTTAATTTCATCTCCCGAAATTTCTGCTATACTGTTTTCAGAACCACCAGGGCTGGAAGTTCTCTTTCCGCTTTTACCCTTACCTTTGGTAGTAGAGCATGCATCCACGTCATCACCATGACCAAGGTGTGCCTTTAAAGCATTAGTATCTATTGAAATGGTTTTGCCTTTATGACAAATACTTACTTTACTTCCTGTTGCCGTGTAACAACTGCCGCTGACCTTGCCAGCAACCCAGTTTGATGAAGTTCCTGTAAGAGCAAAATTGTTAAGAGTTCCTGTATTGCCATTCCCGCTGTTATCAGTAACCGTATTTACGCTTGTATTAGAAGCGCCTGTTGTTCCCTGGTTTAATTTATAATAAGCTACAAGCGAGGCATCAGTCCCCATTTCGCAATTCATAGAACCAGCAATTTCTGCCGCTACAAGCGCGCGGTTCCAGATGCGCAATTCATCTATGCTCATAGCCGTTGGGTCCGTCATACCGCTGGCATCGTTATTAGTCCTCATGCCTATGGTCCATGGACTTGACGAATTTGTATAACTGCCAGTTACCGCCGAGCCAAGAGATGTGTCATTTTTATACATATTCCATGTGCCGCTGTTGTAGGTAAAAGCTATATGCGTCCATGTATTGGCTTGAATAGAAGTAGAGAATAATATGCCATTATTGGTGCTCCAGGTTGGAGTAACTAAATAAAGCACATCATTATATATGTATAGCAATAAACCAGTTCCTGTGGAACTATACCCCCACAAAGTCTTGTCTATAATGGAATGCCATCCACCGGAAGTATTTGAAGGATTTACCCATAATTCAACAGAAAATTCATCTGTACTGGCAAATTGCATGGACGATGGGTTGCCTAAACTGACATAATCATTGCTTCCGTCAAAATTTAAAGCGCCTCCGGTTTGGGCCATTGAATTCAAACTACTTAAAAGTAGCGTCGCAGCGGCAAAGGCTGCCAATGTAAGTTTTTTCATCATGTTTGTTTTTTGGTTTGAAAATTAGTGTGAGTTGATTTGAATAGTTTAATTGAATTGTTGTTTTTAAGTATGTGCTTGATTCAGATAAATGAACTTCTTATCAAAAAACTAAGGAGGTATTCTAAAAACAAGTAATAGAATACTTCCTTAGCTGCTTATTATAAATATTGTATGAGTATCATAGTACTAAGATTGTCGGATTCGGTTTGGTAAACTGTATTTTTCTTTTTTCTTTTATTTGCTAAAAGGATATAATACTTTATGCTTTCTACTTTTGACTTTCTACTAATTGTAGTTAACAGTTACCGGAACACCAGTTGAGTTGGTATAAGTTCCTGCTGCCTGTGCTGCAGATACGCTGAGTGTTGCACCTAA
>CAIYAG010000374.1 GCA_903924075.1 uncultured Bacteroidota bacterium
AAGAATTTGATGGTTATCTTAAATTGGCACCCATCAGGCAATCAACAGGTTTTCATTCTTTCCCCGCAACCATTGCGTTTGTAGGTGGTATGACATTGAATACACTTCCTTATGCAGATCTAACAGTTCATAACTATTTTACTTCTAGAATTGCATATTATGGTCAAATGATCATTGGAAGAAAATTCAGTGAAGGAATTACTCTGCAGGTTACGCCAACCATCGTTCATAATAATATTGTTCCGTTGGCAAGTCAGCCAAATGACGTGTATGCCATTGGCTTTGGAGGTAGATTAAAGATGAGTAAGCGCACGGCTTTTACATGGGATTATTATTATCTGATCAACGGCATACAAAAAGACATTAATAATCTGCCGTTGAATTATAATCCACTTTCGATTGGTGTGGATATTGAAACAGGTGGTCACGTATTTCAATTACACGTTTCAAATTCTGCAGGCATGAACGAAAGAGCCTTCATCACAGAAACAACTGGCAGTTGGGAAAAATTTGATATTCGATTAGGATTTAATCTTTCTAGGATCTTTCAAATAAGTCATAAAAAATAATTTGTAAATAAGCATGTCCCAGCTTTGGGACATGCTTATTTATTGCAGGTCTTGAACACATCTAAAACCCACTGTAGCATTTCGTTCAAACCCTTGACTAACACGTAACAAAAACTGCCGGTAATGCAGTTCTCTAGGGCCTCCTTGAACATACCACCAACTACTGGAAGGCTTAAAATACGATCCTCCTTTCAACATTATATATTGATAGTTTCCACACTGATAAAGATCATTTGTTAGTTGCCAAACACATCCTGTTAGATCTTGTAAACCAAAAGGGTTTGCACCCTTCGCATATTTGCCTACTGGGTATAATGAGCCATTTCCAATATTGCAAATTGTTGAATCAATCCCCTCAATTGAACTTACAGTAAGTGTTTGTGTAATCACTTCTTCTTTACGCTTAACTGGCTGCACTTGTTTCCACGGCCATTCGTTGCCATCTTTTGTTTGAGCAGCATATTGCCACTCAATTTCAGTTGGCAGCCTTTTACCAGCCCAAGTAGCATAAGCTTTAGCATCTTCAAAGCTTACATTTACTACGGGATATTTTTCCATTCCTTTAGGGATCTTTCCTTTCACCCAATGCTTTAAATAATTCACAGTATCAGTTGGTTTATATCCAGATGCTTTGACGAATTGAGCATATTGTTCGTTTGATTCTGGGTACTTATCCATATAAAAAGAAGTCACGCTAAAAAGTCCATCTTCATCTTGTTTCGGATAAGGTATAAAATCATCTCCATGTGTAGTTTTAAAACGGAAGACTCCATTCGGTATTTTAACCATTCCCTCGGGAACTGATCTTGCAATTTTTGTGGGCTGATAAATCGAGATCCTCCTTGGCTCTGATGGTTTCAATGTAGCAATTGTTTCATCCAATAAAATTTCGTCTTCAAATAATTGCACTACAAAATCGCCTTCATAAGTGCCGAAATTTTTAAGCAAAGAAATTTCATTTGTGCCCCACTTCATTATGAAAGGTGTTTTATCATAGGAAGGTGATCCAGCCCAAACCCTGATCTCATTACCTTTCTTAGGGATACTTATATCTAGTATGTCGCCTCTTATATATGCTTCGATCAAAGTAGGCATTTGTGCTATGCAATCCACTTCGCCTTCATTATTAGTACCCAGATATTTTTTATGAAACGCATTTGTCTCTGCTTCTATCCACCAATTTGCATTCACTTGTTTGGGTTCAAGTAATCGATGATGCCAGAGATCTACAAAATGATACCCTTCTTTAGGTATCACTTTAAACAAATAATCTTTATATCCCTCTGGTAAAAGACTATAAATGGTGTAAATATTTTTTTCGGGAAGTAGCCAGGCATTTACCCAGATTTTCTCTGCAGAGGTTTCAATCAATGGTCGAAAATCAGATCCAACAAAATTATTCGTGTTCTCTCGCAAGATCCTACTAGTTCTTCCCAAGTATTTATATTGCTCTTCCACCCAAACAGGTTTCCCTGGTTCCATAATATTTAATTCGGTACCATACCCATTAAAAAAAGAAGTAGCAAATTCCCTTTGTATAGGTTCT
>CAIYAG010000375.1 GCA_903924075.1 uncultured Bacteroidota bacterium
ATCAACTGTTCTGAAACCTTGTTTCAATACTTGATCTACAGCACTGATCACTAGATCAGATTCTGCTTTCATGCCGAATGAAATATCCAATAATAAAGCAGCAGATAGAATAGATGCTAACGGATTGGCAATTCCTTTACCTGTGATATCGTGCGCTGAACCATGAATAGGTTCATATACGCCAGTTCCATCACCAATAGATGCAGATGCCAACATACCCATCGAACCTGCGATCTGTGAAGCTTCATCGGTTAAGATATCACCAAATAGATTTGCTGTAACTACCACATCAAAGCGACATGGATTTTTAATTAACATCATGGCAGTTGAATCAACAAACTGATGTTCTACTTCCACATCTGGATATTCAAGAGCTAATTTTTGGATCACTTCTCTCCACAAGCGACTGGTCTCTAGAACATTCGCTTTATCAACTGAGCACAGTTTCTTCTTTCGTGTTCTTGCTGCTTCAAATGCTTTTCTTCCAATACGTTCCACTTCATAGCGGCTATATTCTGCCACATCATAAGCAGTATCACCATCATTCTTTCTCCCTTTTTCACCGAAATAAATATCACCAGTTAATTCTCTGAAAAATAGAATATCTGCCCCTTTCAAAATTTCTGGTTTTATGCTTGATGCACTCAACAATTCATCGAATAATTTAATGGGACGAAGGTTTGCATACAAGCCTAATTCTTTGCGCATTTTAAGCAAGCCCTGTTCTGGTCGCACTTTTGCAGAAGGGTCATTATCGTATTTAGGATGACCAACAGCGCCAAACAAAACCGCATCGGATCTGCGCATTTTTTCTAAAGATTCAGCCGGTAGAGCATCGCCTGTTGCTTCAATAGCTACATGTCCGATCAATGCCTCATCGTAATGAAAAGTATGCCCGAATTTTGCAGCAATTGCATCCAATACTTTTTTACCTACTGCGGTAACTTCTTGTCCTATTCCATCACCCGGAACAATTAATATGTTTTTAGTAACCATCTGTTCTTTTATTTTTAATGTATTATTAGTTAATCGCGCATATTCAACATCTTCTGGGTAGCTTTTATTGCCGAAACAGTTTGATCGCTATCCAGTCCACGTGTTTTAAATTCCTTTCCATTATGCATCCAAGTAATAATGGTTTCGCACAATGCATCAGATTTACCTCCTGGCGGGATTCGTACCGCATAATCTGTTAACTGTGGTAAAGTGATTTTCTTAGAAGCATACACTTTTTTCAATGCATTCATGAAAGCATCATATTGACCATCTCCCTGTGCATGTTCTTCAAATATTTCATCTCCAATTAAAATCTTAACTGTAACTGAAGGGCGAAGATTCTTCGAATGTGTAAGTACATAATTAGCAACCTGCACTTTCTCTTCGATAGTATTACTATCTAAAACATCGGAAATGATATAAGGCAGGTCGGCCTGAGTAACAGTCTCTTTTCTATCACCCAATTCAATGATTCGCTGGGTAACTTTTTTAAGATCTTCATCAGCTAATTGAATCCCCAATTCTTTCAGGTTGTTTTCAATATTTGCTTTTCCGCTGGTCTTACCAAGTGCATATTTACGCTGACGTCCAAATCGCTCCGGCATCAGGTCATTAAAATATAAATTGTTCTTCTTATCACCATCAGCATGAATTCCTGCAGTTTGGGTAAATACATTTTCTCCCACTACTGGCTTGTTGGCTGGAATTCTAAATCCAGAAAATGTTTCCACTAACTTACTTACTGAGTATAAAGATTTTTCATTTACTGAGGTATGCACATCTTTCATATTATCGTGCAAAGCCGCTACTGCACTTGCCAAAGAGGCATTGCCAGCTCTTTCCCCCATTCCATTAATTGTTAGGTGTAAGCCCTTAGCACCTGCTAAAACAGCTTCTAATACATTTGCAGTGCCAAGATCATAATCGTTATGCGCATGAAAATCGAAATGTATATCAGGATATTTTTGTACTAGTTCAGAAACAAATGCAAATGATTCTCTCGGAGTTAATACCCCTAGCGTATCTGGTAACAAAACTCGTTCTACTGGCTGGTCTTTAATAAAGTTGAGATAGCTTATGACATATTCTTTAGAATTACGCATGCCATTGCTCCAATCTTCGAGATATACATTGCTTTTTAAGCCTTTGTCTTTTGCAAGTTTCAGTACAGCTGCAATTTCTGCAAAATGTTGATCGGCTGTTTTCTTTAACTGATGCGTTAAGTGATTTAAAGAACCCTTGGTTAACAGGTTCATCACTTTGGCGCCTGCTTCCAACATCCAATTCACAGAAACATCACCATCCACAAAAGTCAAGACCTCTACCCTGTCGATATATCCATTTTCGTTTGCCCAATCAGTTATTTTTTTAACTGCCTGAAACTCTCCTTCAGATACTCTTGCAGAGGCGATCTCAATTCTATCAACATTTAAATCTGTTAATAACAATTTTGCAATGGTTAGTTTTTCAGAAGCTGAGAAACTAACACCACTGGTTTGTTCACCATCGCGAAGCGTGGTGTCCATGATCTCGATATGTCGTTGTTGCTTTTTCAATGCTATAGTTTAAGCGATTCTAATTAAATGCCATGAACAGCAGCAAATGCCTTGATATCGGCTTTCATTGCTTGTAAATAATCAATATCATCAAATCCATTCATCAGATTATGTTTCTTATAACCATTGATAGCAAATGATTCGATTGCACCTGTAGCTTCTAACTTAATTGTTTGTGCTGCCAGATCAATGGTGATCGATGTTGCAGGATCTGCTTCAATTGCTTTAAAAATCTGATCAAGAAACGCTTCAGAAACCTGCACTGGCAAGATCCCAACATTAATGGCGTTGCCTTTGAAAATGTCTGCAAAGAAACTAGACACTACGCAACGGAATCCATAATCGTAGATCGCCCATGCTGCATGTTCGCGACTACTTCCACTTCCAAAGTTTGTTCCACCAACCAGAATTTTACCAGTATAGATCGGATTATTTAAAACGAAATCCTGTTTAGGAGAGTTATCATTATTGTATCTCCAATCGCGAAACAAATTATCGCCAAATCCCTTTCTTTCTGTTGCTTTTAAAAAGCGTGCAGGGATGATCTGATCTGTATCTACATTTTCGATTGGTAAAGGAACTGCAGTACTTGTTAAGACCGTGAATTTATCGTAAGCCATTTGTATAAATTAATAAGTTTTAAAATTGGTTTTCAGTTATGCCAACAAATCTCTTGGATCTGTTACAACTCCTGTAACAGCTGCTGCTGCAGCAACGTAGGGGCTAGCCAACAAAGTTCTGCTTCCCGGACCCTGACGGCCTTCGAAGTTTCTATTGCTGGTACTAACCGCATATTTACCTGCAGGAATTTTATCATCATTCATTGCCAAACATGCAGAGCAGCCTGGCTGACGTAATAAGAAACCAGCTTCTGTTAATATATCTAGAATCCCTTCCTCTTTAATTTGTGCTTCAACAATGTGAGAACCAGGAACGATCCATGCGGTAATATGATCTGCTTTTTTGCGGCCCTTCACAATGGATGCAAATGCACGGAAATCTTCGATCCGTCCATTGGTACAACTTCCAATAAAAACATAATCCACTTTCTTACCGAGCATCAATTGATCTTCTTCAAAACCCATATACTTTAAAGACTTTTCATAAGTAGCTACGCCACCTGCTAAGTCTGTTGCTTTTGGAATATGTTTGGAAATTCCCATACCCATACCAGGGTTGGTTCCATAAGTTATCATTGGTTCAATATCTGCTGCATCAAAATTGTACTCTTTATCAAAGCCGGCACCAGCATCAGTTTTTAAGGTTTTCCAATAAGCCAATGCCTTATCCCATGCCGCACCCTTAGGCGCTTTTTCTCTACCATGTATATAGTTGAAAGTAGTTTCATCAGGAGCGATCATTCCACCACGTGCACCCATTTCAATACTCATATTACATACTGTCATTCTTCCTTCCATGCTCATGTTCTCAAACACATCGCCTGCATATTCTACAAAATATCCTGTGGCACCAGCTGTAGTTAATTGCGCAATTATATAAAGTGTTACGTCTTTAGGAGTAACCGCTTTACCTAATTTTCCATTCACATTAATGCGCATCTTCTTTGGCTTTGGCTGCATGATACATTGTGAAGACAAAACCATCTCCACTTCAGAAGTACCAATTCCAAAAGCGATTGCGCCAAATGCACCATGAGTAGAAGTATGCGAATCACCACATACGATGGTCATACCCGGAAGTGTAATTCCATTTTCTGGTCCAACTACATGCACGATTCCATTTTTAGGATCTCCCAATCCCCAATGTGAAATACCATATTTCGCAGAGTTGCGCTCCAAAGCTTGCAACTGATTTGCTGAAAGTGGATCTTCCACAGGTAAGTGCTGATTGATAGTTGGTGTATTATGATCGGCTGTTGCGAAAGTGCATTCAGGAAACATCACATCAATCCCCCTGCTTTCTAATCCTAAAAAAGCAACCGGGCTGGTTACCTCATGTATAAAATGACGGTCGATGAAAAAAACATCTGGTCCATCTTCGATCTTTCGAACCACATGTGCATCCCACACTTTGTCGAACAGGGTACTTGGGTTATTACTCATTGTACTATGATTTGTTGATTTTTTTGAATTAGATGAATGGCAAATTTTAGAAACACAAATTTAAATGCTTTTATTATGACTTATTTATACTTATTTTGACTATTATTAATACCTAATAAGTATCAATGGAACTGAGACATTTGAGGTACTTCCTTACGCTAGCAAAGGAATTGAGCTTTACTAAGGCTTCAGAGAAGCTATTTATTGCACAGCCTCCGCTTAGCAGGCAGATCAAAGAATTGGAAACAGAACTGAACGCCAAGCTCTTCAATAGAAATAATAAAAAAGTAGAATTAACAGAGGCAGGAAAATTTTACGAGAAAGAGATCAGTCAGTTACTTCAATCGCTAGACAGGATCAATCTTAAAACGCAAAAGATTAGCCAGCACATCAGTGGCGAATTTCGAATTGCCTATATCAGTTCTACATTCTCTGGCGACATTACTGAACTGGTAAAATTTTTGTCGTCAAAATATCCCTTTGTGAATTTTAGATTATACGAAGTACCAACCGTTGAACAGGTGGTGGGATTAGAGCAGGGAAAAATTGATCTGGGAATTATTCGTGCCCCATTATATTCTCCCGAGATCGAAACCAAGCTTTGGTTCAGAGACAGTTTTTCATTGGTGTTCAATAGAAACAAAGTGAACATCCGTTCAGAGAAAGAGATTAAAAATTTGCGAGATGAAACTTTCGTATTCTTTAATAAAGAGTATGCACCATTTTATTATGACACACTGATCGAGATCTGTGCTAAATATGGGTTCACTCCTAAAATTGTTCATGAATCAAATAATATCTCTTCCATTATACAATTGGTAAAAAATGGATTAGGCATTTCCATTGTTCCAACCAATATAGTGAAGAGTCATAATTATCCGGACCTTGGTTTTTTAGAATTAAAAAAGCTTCATCTATTTACAGATATTCTGTTAGCTACACCCAAATTGAGTGATTCTGAAATTGCTCAAGAAGCAATTCGTTTTTTATTGAAATAGTTTGATTAGATTAATGCAGCTTCCGCATTGGCTTTAATTAATCTTACTTCTTCAGCAGATGCATTGAACACCGATCCAAGGTCGTGTACCAGCGGGTTTTGATAAGTTAAAGGATTAGCGATATCAACTCTGGCGGCACTATGATATTCTTTAGCCTGTGTTGCTGATGCAATAATTGCAACATTATAGCTTCTTAACCCACAACCAGGCATAATAATGATCCGATCAGAAGCTAGTACCATCAGGTTAGAAAGAATATCCAATGCATCTATTGCTGCTTTTTTACCACCACTGGTTAAGATCCTTTCAAATCCTGCATCAATAGCGTCTTCTAAGGATTGATGTAAATTAGGTGCAAGGTCAAAGGCTTTATTGAGTGTGGCTTTCATGGGATAAGCCCATTCAACAAAACGTTTACACAGATCAACATCTAAACTTCCATCTAGTTTTTGAGCACCAATTGATATTCCATCACAACCAATACTCTTGCAGAATAGAATGTCTTGGCGGATACTCTCAATTTCATCTGCACTATAAAAATAAAATCCACCACGAGGGCGGATTATAGGGTATAATTTAATACCAACTAATTTCCTAGCTTGAATTAAAACACCAGGTGCAGGAGTAGTTCCACCTTCTGTTGGATTACCACACAATTCAATCCTACCAGCCCCACCTCTTTCAGCATTGATACAGCTTTCCAAATTAAAAGCACACACTTCGATAATAACCTCTTTAGTCATAGCAAACCTTTTAACAAAATTACAAGATTTTAAACAGACCCACTCCCCACTCCCCACTCCTTACTCCTCATTCTTCACTCTTCACTCCTCACTCCTCACTCTTCACTTTTATCTTTTCACTTTTATCTTTTATCTTTTATCTTTACATATGAGTCTTCAAGAGTCACTTTTACAAATTCTCCCTGCAGATAAAGTAAAGACAAGAATTACCGATAGGTATAGTTATGCAAGCGATGCAAGCTTTTATTATTTAGTTCCACAAGCTGTTGTTCAACCTTCTAGCATCGCAGAAATCAAAGCATTATTTGAACTGTCTCATCACATAAATATTCCATTGGTTTTTAGAACAGGAGGCACCAGTTTATCTGGTCAATCTATCACAGATGGAATTCTTGTTGACCTAAGCAGGTATTGGCAAAATGCATCAGTGATTGACAATGGTGATGCTGTAAAAGTTCAGCCTGGAATTATTGGGGGTGATGTAAATCAATTGCTAAAAAAATGGGGGCGCAAAATAGGTCCCGACCCTGCTTCCATCAATGCTGCAATGATGGGTGGGATCCTTTCTAATAATAGTAGTGGCATGTGTTGTGGTGTAACTGGGAATGCCTATCACACACTGCGTTCGATGGCATTCATGCTTACTGATGGAACTTATTATGACACAGCCATTGCATCAGACTATCAAAGATTTGAAACAGAACAAGCCGAGATCTTTCAAGAAATAAAACAACTGCAAACTCAACTATTAAACAACACAGCTTTAGTTAGCAGAATTCGAAAAAAATATGAACTTAAAAATACCGTTGGTTATGGCTTAAATGCATTTATCGATCACCAACATCCATTAGATATTTTATCGCACGTATTAATAGGTGCAGAGGGCAGTTTGGCTTTTATTGCGGAAGCCATTTTAAATACCTTACCAGACCTCGCTTATAAAGCAACATCCATTTTATATTTTGAAACACCGCTCATTGCATGTAATGCAATAGCAGGTTTAAAAGCTACGGGGGCTGCTGCTTTAGAATTAATGGATCGTGCTGCATTAAGATCGATAGAAAATCAGAGTGCTGCACCAGAAGCTATCAAAACTTTACCAGCACAAGCAACTGGCATATTGTGCGAATATCAAGCCACATCCCTAGAAGCACTGAATGCACAACTTGAACATGCAAAACCATTTTTAACTACGCTTCAAACAATTTTACCCTATCAGTTCACTCTTGATGCTGAACAACAAGCAAAGTATTGGAAACTGCGTAAGGGCATGTATCCTTCAGTTGCTGCTGCAAGAGAAAAGGGTTCTACCGTGCTATTAGAAGACATTGCCTTTCCAGTAGAAGTATTAGGTGAAGCAGTTTTAGGTGTTCAAGATTTAATGCTCAAACATGGCTTTGTAAACGGAATTATTTTTGGCCATGCGAAAGAGGGAAACCTACATTTTATTATATCTCAATCATTCAATGAACCATCTGATATTTTAGCATACGAAAATTTTGCAAAAGACCTTGCCGTATTGGTTCTTGAAAAATACAATGGATCTTTAAAAGCAGAGCATGGTACGGGCCGTCAAATTGCCCCATTCATTGAAGACGAATGGGGAGCCGAAGCTTACGATATTATGAAGCAATTAAAATCATTGCTCGATCCGCATCAATTATTGAATCCTGGCGTTATCATCAATGCTGATAAAGATTGTCATACTAAAAATTTAAAAACGCTTCCAATTGTTGAAGAAGAAGTTGACAAATGCATTGAATGTGGTTATTGTGAACATCGTTGTCCGAGTAGAGAATTCACACTAACCCCAAGAAGAAGGATTGTGGTGCGCAGGGCATTGCAGCGAATGTTAAAGGATAAAGACCTAGCCAATTATCAACAATTATTAAAGGAATACCAATTCGACGGTTTAGACACTTGTGCAGTTGATGGATTATGTGCATTAGAATGCCCCGTTGATATTAATACTGGAGAATTGGTTAAGCGGTTGAGACGAGAAAGTCATTCTACAACTGCAAATAGCATTGCACTCATGGTTGCAAAGCATTTTGCCACAGTAGAATCTATTGTGAAAATTGCACTAAAAACAGGCAACCTTACCAATCGATTATTGGGTAAACAAGCAATGCCTAATCTAACAAAAACTATCAGAAAAATAGTACCAAGTTTTCCTTTGTGGACCGATGAAATTACTGGACCAATACACTATTCAACAAATCCTGTTACAAATCCAACAGCCGTTTTCTTTAATGCATGTATCAGCAGGATGATGGGGGCTGATCAGGAATCAAAAGAATCTACTGTTGACCTTGCAGTACGCATTTCAAAAAGAGCAGGAATAGACCTATTAGTTCCTTCAGAGTTAACAGGCACCTGCTGTGGGCAAATATATTCGTCAAAAGGATTTACAGATGCGCATCGTTTTACGGTGAATGAAACGATTGAAAAATTGTGGAACTGGTCGAAGGAAGGAACCCTGCCAGTTGTAATGGATACTACCTCCTGTACGAATTCAATTTTACATAGCAGGCCGTATTTAAATGAAATAAACCAAGTCAGATTTGACAAAATAAAGCTGCTAGATATTTTAGATTTTCTTGCAGATGATGTTCTCCCAAGCTTGATCATCAATAAGCCAAAAAATAAAATTGTTTTCCATCCAGTTTGCAGTACTTATAAAATGAATTTATTGGGCAAGATGAAAAAGATTGGTAAAGCATGCGCCAAACAAGCAGACTTTCCAGTTAATGCTGGTTGTTGTGGAATGGCAGGTGATCGTGGTTTTTATTACCCTGGCCTTACAGCCGCTGCAACAAGAAAGGAAGCAGAAGAAGTTGCTACGATAGAATATGATGGCTATTATTCTACTGGAAAAACATGCGAAATGTCGATCTCAAAATCAGTTGCAAAAAACTATCGCTCAATCCTGTATTTGTTAGATGAAGTAAGTGCCTAAACGATTTTTATAGCCTGTCTTGCGATCAGCTTCCAAGCATGATGACTTTTTTGCCAAACCAATAGCACAGATAATTTTACTTCTCCGGGTTTGCCACTATCATTAGTGGTAGCATATAGTTTGTGACGAACGATTGCATTTTTACCAACTATTTGAACGGTTTGATCCTTTAATTCAATGGTTACAAAATCAGAAGCGCCAGAAACTAACCCTTCCACTAAACTTGATTTGGTATCGAGTTTTCCTCCCGAATGTCCGTAACTCAACTTATCAGATAATAAGAGATCCAATTTTGTTTTATCTCCATCAATTAACGCTGTTCTCAATGTTTCAACTACTTGTACAACAGCAATGCTATCTTTTGATTGCGCAAACGATATTTGACTAACAACTAATAATAGAAGGATAGAAACTAGATATTTCATAGCATTAAAATTGATTAACTAAATTAACAAAAACATGTCAATCAAATTGATTTTATCTAAAGTGTATACTTCAGTGTTACACCATATGTTCTGGGGTCGCCGAGTACACCTGCATATTGACCAGCATTACCACCTGCCACAAGTAATTGTTCATAATAGTTTTGGTTGAATATATTTCTGCCCCATACAAAAAATGAAATGCCATTTGACACCCTGTAGCCCAATCTCGCATTGACTAAAGCATATCCATCAATATTCAAATAGGCAGAAGGGGATGGACTAGATGAGAATGAAGAGCGATAGAAAACTTCCGATGCTACAAAGAATCTACTTGCTTTACCTAAGAAAGCCGCAGGGAAACTGTATTCACCTCCAAGGGTGCTTGCCCATTTAGAGATCCCAGGGAGTTGACTACCTGAAATATCTTTGAAAGCAACTTGCACACCTCCCTGGGTTGTTCCTGTTTCTTCTAATGGAAGAGGTGCATTAGTAAAGGTTACATATTTACCATCAGTATAAGTCAAAGAACCGAATAGTGAAAAGTTTTTCTTAATACTAATATTGCCATCGAATTCAACACCCTGTACTCTTACTCTTTCTGCGTTTGCAATATACCCTCTATTCACACCAAGTTGCGGCGATTGAACGTTTGCTTGATAGTCTTTGATATCAGAATTAAATAGGCTAATATTCAGTGTTACATTTTCTGCAGGTGTTGTTTTCAATCCTATTTCATAATGCTTCACATACTCAGGCTTGATTACAGCAAGTTCCTGAGCAGCTGAACCATCAGCATTGGTTGGTAAACCAGCAACGTTAACACCTACTGGTTTGAAGCTTGTAGAATAGGTAGCAAATGCATTGATCTTTTTATTAGGTCTGTATGATAAAGTAAGCTGATAAGTAAAATTGTTTTCTTCTGCATTAGCTACGTATGACTGATCTGTATAAACTAGTTTCTTCAAAGCTAATAATGCAGGATCTGTTGTTTGTAAACCGCCATAGGTAGTTCGATCATAGACCACATCTTTTTTATCATAATTAAAACGAAGACCTGGCAATACATGAAAGCCTTTTACAACTTCCCAATCGATATTTGTAAACGCAGCAGCACTCAAAGATTTGATGGATGCATTTGTTTTGATCCCATATCCGTCTAAAAGCCCTGGAGTTTTCCAAAGTGCACTCGTAGAACTTTGAACAAAGCGCCACTGATCTTTTCCAGAAACTTCATCACCATCAATTTTCACATCCTGTCCTAAATAAAATAGCCCAAATACTGCAGTTACTTTATTAGCGATTTCACCAGAGTAACGAAACTCTTGCGACCATTGCTGGTGTTTGGTAGGATTTTGAGATTTTGCAAGTGCTTGTAATCCTGTAAAATCTCTATCACTCGAAGGCCCCCAATTCCAATAACGCCATGCGGTTGTAGAAGAGAAAGTGCCTGAACCAATTTTTGAATCCACATTCACTGATGCACCACCAAGATCATTATCAGACTTCCATGGCGTGTCATGATCAATAAGTCTATCAAATGCATTCTGACTTGGCAAAGTATAATTCAGATCAGCAATAATGGCATTGAACTGACGATAAGCTGCACGTTTTGTTTGAACCACACCAGCTATCACTTGCGCATAACCATCAGGGCGTTGCGAAGTTGCATCGGCAGAAAAAGTTACTGATGTATTTTCAGAAGCCTGATACAATAACTGGCCGCGGAATCCGAGGTTATTTATAGTATTAGTACTTTTATCAGTGCGCACATTTTGAATAACCCCGTTGCGTTGCGTTCCAGAGAATGAAAGTCGGGTTGCCCATTTCTTGCTCAAAGCGCCAGTGATCGAACTCTTAGCTTGGATATAACCATAGTTTCCATAACTCATTTCAAAATTTACTCCGGTTTTGAAACTAGGTTTTCTAGTTGTGATATTTAAAGCCCCAGATGTGGTGTTTTTTCCAAAAAGGGTTCCTTGCGGACCACGTAATACTTCTATTCTTTCAATATCTATAAAATCAAGTGTTGCAGCTGCTGGTCGAGCATAATAAACACCATCCACATAAAATCCAACACCTTGATCAAGACCATCATTTGTTAGACCAAATGGAGAACCAAGTCCCCTGATATTGATTCCAGTGTTTCTAGGGTTCGATGTATACAACTGAACAGATGGCACTAATTCTTTTACACGGTTCACATTAAATGCGCCTGCTTCTTCAATCTTTGTACCGCCTATTACTGAAACGGAAATTGGAATATCTTGTAATACTTCTCTACGCCTTCTGGAAGTAACAATAATAGTATCTCGTTGATAAAAAACATCTAACTGTACCGATACATTATTTTCATTACTATTTCTGATTACTTTTTCTTGTTTCTCAAAACCAATAATTGATACCACTAATGTGAATGGAAATTTCTGGATCTGTGCAAATTTGAAATTTCCTATCGAGTCTGTAATAGTATTGTAATTACTGCCTTTGATTGATACATTGGCATTGGGGATGCCAGTATTGTTACCACTTACAACGCGGCCAGAAAATTGTGCAAAGACCAATACCGGTAGCGATAATCCTAAAACTAAGATGATTCGTTTCATGAATTGATTTGTAATTTATTAGTCTATTGTTATAATAGACTTTTTGAATATAATAAGATTAGTGTATTACTTATGTCTAATAGTTCCTACAAAAAGTTGTCTAGGTAGTTGACAATGAAATGAATCAACAACAACAGCAACGGAAAAGAACGCTGCTACAGTTTGTTGACCTTCTAAGGTTTGCGAA
The DNA here is from genome assembly GCA_903924075.1 of uncultured Bacteroidota bacterium. Lineage (GTDB taxonomy): Bacteria > Bacteroidota > Bacteroidia > Chitinophagales > Chitinophagaceae > Sediminibacterium. The sequence continues at coordinate 12,531 of CAIYAG010000375.1, forward strand.
TCTCATTTGATTAATGCTAATTAAGATGAAACAAAAATAAGTACAACCTATTAGTCTACCAATTTTATATACTAATATTTTACACTATTCCTTTAAAACATTTTTTAAAGAATATTAAAGTGATTTTGTTCTTTGAGCAACACCATTCTCAGTATCAGGAATTGCCGAAAAAGCTTTATCCAACGCTGCAGCTAATTTTTGCATGTCAATAAGCCCATGTTTAGACGTAACAGTTATTCTCAAACAGGCTTCTCCCTTTTTTACTGTCGGATATACTATGGGCTGTATATAAATTTCTTGCTGGTATAATAAGTAATCCGAGATCTGCTTACAACGTTTTTCATCTCCCACCTGTATGGTTGTAATATGTGTTTCATTTGCAAAAAAAGAAATTCCATGAGATCTAAGTTGTTCTCTTAATTCACCTACTTTTTTCATGTACGCAGGTCGGATCAATTTGTTAGTACGTAAATATTCAATACTTTTTGTAGCAGCTGCACAGATCGCAGGTGGTAATGAAGTGGTGAAAATAAAACCTGAACCCATACTTCGGATTGCATCAATAATGGATTTATTTCCTGTTATATATCCTCCAAGAACTCCAAATCCTTTTGCGAGAGTCCCATTAATAATATCAACCCCTTTTTGAATATTCAACTGTTCTGTTAATCCACCTCCATTTTCGCCATACAGCCCAAC
>CAIYAG010000376.1 GCA_903924075.1 uncultured Bacteroidota bacterium
ACTTCCTGTTTCCCCAGACCTTCAGTGCCGTAGAAACCAGTAGCAGGGGCAAGCATCACTGTTTCGCCGTTGTTATCAAAACTTTCCAATAACCACTGACAAAATACATCTGCATCATCAATTGGCAATTTTGCCATTGCATAAAAAGCGCCACCTGGATTTGGACAAAATACGCCCTCCATTTCGTTTAATCTTTTTACAATTAAATCTCTACGCGATTTGTATTCGGCTTTAGTAGTATCAAAATAATCGGCAGGAAGATCGATGGCTGCTTCACCTGCGATTTGTGCGAAGCTAGGCGGACTAAGTCGGGCCTGTGCAAATTTCATGACAGATTCCATGAGTGCAGCGTTCTTGCAAACAAACGCACCAATTCTTCCGCCACAGGCACTGTATCGTTTACTGATGGTATCCATGATCACCACATGCTCATCAACTCCTGTTAAGTGAAGTGCACTCACTTGTGTGCCTTCGTAACAAAACTCTCTATAGGCTTCGTCTGAAAATAAATAAAGGTCGTATTTAAGAATGATGGCTTTTAACTGCTCCATTTCTTCTTTGCTATATAAATAGCCTGTAGGATTATTGGGGTTGCAGATCACAATTGCTTTTGTTTTAGCAGTGATCTTTGCTTCAAAATCTGCAATGGTTGGGAGTGCAAATCCGTTTTCAATACTGCAGGTAATAGGAACTACTTTCACCCCAGCGGCCACTGCGAATCCATTATAATTAGCATAGAATGGTTCTGGAATAATTACTTCATCACCAGCATCCAAGCAAGCAAGAAAACCAAATTGAATAGCTTCACTTCCTCCTGTGGTAATGATGATTTGATTTTGGTTCACATGAATACCTACCGACTCATAATAGGATACCAGTTTTTTTCGATAACTCTCATTACCTGCACTATGACTATATTCTAGAACTTTAAAGTCGCTATTTCGAACTGCGTCTAAAATCATTTTTGGAGTCTCAATATCTGGCTGTCCAATATTTAAATGATATACTTTGGTGCCTCTTTTTTTTGCTGCTTCAGCAAAAGGAACCAATTTTCTGATCGGAGAAGCAGGCATTGCCTGGCCGCGTTGACTTATCGTTAGCATGGCGCAAAGATAGTAGAAGAAGGGAAGAGATAAAAGTGAAAAGTGAAAAGTGAGGAGTGAAAAAGCAAAAGGCCTCTGATTGCTCAGGGGCCTTTGATATAAGATATAAAAAGGATCTAATTTTTAGATTTCGGTTTATCTACTAGTACCTCACCTTCTACTGTTAAGATATAAGGTTGGTTACTGTTGGTAAATTTTACGTTCACTGATTTCTTAAATACGCCATCCAGTGCCGCATTGTAGGTTACTTTAATAGTGCCTGTCTTGCCTTTAGGAACTGCAGATTGGGTGTATACTGGTGTAGTGCATCCACAATCAGCATTTGCAAATTCAATGACAATGGGCTTCTCAGAAACATTCTTGTATTCAAAAACAAAGGTCACAGGAATGCCCCTTTTCACTTTGCCAAATTGATGGGTTTTGGTGTTGAATTCAACTCCACTTTGAGCAAAAACAACTTGACCCATGAACATCATACCTAGAACTAAAAGAATTGCTTTCATTGCTTTGTTGCTGATTAATTATTTGTTTTTAATTTATGAGTCTCAGCAGTATTAGGTGCAGCCGCAGGAGCGTCTTGAATGCCCTCACCGCTAAAAGTAAATTTCTTGGTTAAGCCTCCAGTAAAATATACATCGGTATAACGGGTAAATGCTCCAATGGCACTACTGTTGAAACGAATGGTCATTTTAACGGTTTGACCTGGTCCGAATTTTTCGTTAGGCTTAAAACTAGGTGTAGTACAACCACAACCTGGTTGCGCATTCAAAATAGAAAGGCTATCCTTTCCAATATTTTTCATTTCAACCACATATTCTACAGGCTTACCATAAGTGATCTTGCCAAAATTATAAGTATCATTTTTAAATTCGATTTGAGTATTTACATCTTTGGCAGGTGTTGTGGCTACATTGGCTTGACTAAAACCAACTAATCCAACAAACAAAACAGCTGCTGTAACAAAAAGCTTCTTCATAGTTATTATTTTGCCTTAAAAGTAATGAAACTAATATTTCTAAACCGGAGATTAAGCAATTTTTAAGAGAATCTAGCAAAAAACAGAACAAAGCCCTTAATTTGGTGATTAGTTGTAACTAAAAATAGGTGCTAGAAAAAACTAATTTCTGTTAGTCTATTCATTTACTAGTGTTAATTTTGTTATATGGAATTAGAAACCTCCTTGGAGCAAACCAGTGATATGCTTTCTTTCGAAGGCTTTCGAAAGGCCGTTTTGGAAGATTATCGTTTTGCTGTAATCAGCAGAGAAACCAGTCTTCTTGGTAGAAGAGAAGTATTAACAGGAAAAGCCAAGTTTGGCATTTTTGGGGATGGTAAGGAAGTGGCGCAGGTGGCTATGGCAAAATTTTTCCAGCCTGGTGATTTTAGATCTGGTTATTATCGTGATCAGACATTTATGTTCGCAACAGGCTTATCTACAGTGGAACAATATTTTGCTCAGCTGTATGCTGATATCAAAAATGATCCGTTCAGTTCTGGTAGGCAAATGAGTTCTCATTTCGCAACCCGTTTTGTGGATGAGAATGGGAATTGGATGGACCTCGCAAATCGAAAAAATGTTTCCTCTGATATCGCACCAACTGCGGGCCAAATGCCTCGTGCACTTGGTTTGGCTTTCGCTTCAAAATGTTTCAGACAATCTCAGGATTTGCGCAAGCTTGATGCACTTAGTCATAATGGAAATGAAATCAGCTTCTGCACCATTGGTGATGCAAGTACAACAGAAGGTCATTTCTTAGAAACCATCAATGCTGCTGGTGTATTACAAGTACCATTAGCTGTTTTTGTTTGGGATGATGGATATGGCATATCAGTTCCAACAAATTTCCAAACAACCAAGGGGTCTATCTCTGAAGCATTAAAGGGGTTTGAGAAAAAAGCAGATACCAACGGTATTCGGATATATAAATTAAAGGCCTGGGATTACGCTGGAATGTGTGAAGTGTTTGAAGAAGCTTTACAACGTGTTCGCGAATCGCATGTGCCAGTTTTATTTCATATTGAAGAAGTAACACAACCGCAGGGTCATTCTACAAGTGGTAGTCAGGAACGCTATAAAAGTGCTGAAAGATTAGAGTGGGAGCGTGAATGGGATTGCATCAAAAAAATGCGTCAATGGGTCATTGAAAATAATATCGGTTCTGAAGCTGAATTAGTAACCATCGAAACAGAAGCCAAGGAACATGTGAGAGAGCAAAAGAATGCTGCCTGGGATAAATATATTTCACCGATCAAAGAAATGGCCAATCGCGCAGCTTCCCTTATTCAGCAGACCGTAGTGAATGATATGGAAGTCTATAATCAATTGCAGAAAATGGCAGCAGATCTCATTTCCAATAAAGAACCTCTTCGTAGAGATGTGATGCGTTCTCTGGCACTAACAATGGAAATGGCGCCATACTCACCAACCAATCAAGAATTGAAAGCATATTATGAGTACTTGCTTTCTGAATATAATTATCAATACAATAGTCATTTATATAATGAAGGCCCGAAAAGTGCTTTAAAAGTGGAGCAGGTGAAACCCTTGGTTTCATTTGATGCACCAATGGTAAATGGCTATGAGATCTTGAATAAATATTTTGATGCGCTCTTTACTTCCAATCCAAAAGTATTTGCTTTTGGAGAAGACGTAGGACATATAGGAGACGTGAATCAGGGCTTTGCAGGATTGCAAGACAAACACGGAGGTGATCGGATCTTGGATACTGGTATCAGAGAGTTAACGATCGTTGGGCAAGCGATAGGTTTGTCTCTTCGCGGACTAAGACCGATCGCAGAAATTCAATACCTAGATTATTTACTATATGGATTACAACCTTTGAGCGATGATGTGGCAACCACACATTTCAGAACCAAGGGAATGCAAAGTGTTCCATTAATTATTAGAACAAGGGGCCATCGTTTAGAAGGCATTTGGCATAGTGGTTCCCCATTAGGAATGGTGATCAATGCACTTCGTGGATTATATGTATGCGTGCCAAGAAATATGGCGCAATCAGTGGGTATGTATAACACATTATTACAGGGAAATGATCCTGCTATTGTGATCGAATGTTTGAATGGCTATCGATTAAAAGAAAAAATGCCTGCTAATTTATTAGAGTATACCACACCTTTAGGAATTCCAGAAACCATCAGAGAAGGAGAGGACATCACCATTGTTTCTTATGGTTCTGTTTTGCGCATCATTCAAGATGCGGCAGATCGTTTGGAAAAAGAAAATATCAGCTGCGAAATCATTGATGTACAAACCCTATTGCCTTTCGATATCAATCATTTTATTGTTGAATCACTCAAGAAAACCAATCGTATCGTATTTATAGATGAAGATGTTCCGGGCGGTGCATCAGCTTATATGTATCATCAAGTAATGGAGAAACAAGGCGGATATAGTTGGTTAGATGTAAACCCTAGAACCATTACCAGTAAGCCAAACAGGCCTGGCTATGGAAGTGATGGAGATTATTTCAGTAAGCCAAATGCGGAAGAAATTATTTCTGTTATTCGAGAGATGATGAGTGAATAAAGCAAAAATTCAAAAGTCAAAAAATTAAAGCCACTCATTGAGTGGTTTTTTATTTTATTCTTGTGTTGGGGGGTAACATCATACAAGTTTCTTTTTTCCCAAACCAACGGTATCTATTTTTTGCAATGAGTTTATAGATCACATCTCTTAAAAATCTAGGAATAATAATGGCTCCATAAAATAATGGCCAGAGCCCAGAAAGATTTCTGGCAATTTTTAATGCAGCGGTAGAGTAGGTATAAG
>CAIYAG010000377.1 GCA_903924075.1 uncultured Bacteroidota bacterium
TACAGGCTGCCATTGCCATTCAACTTGCAGCGATTCGAATACTTTTTGATACTCCTGAATGCTTTGAGTGTAATCGTAATAGTAATCGATATTACTATCATTGGTAATTAAATGAGGTGCTAGGATCCAAACTTTATAGCTCGATAATACTGGGGGCATAGAACGAAATGAAATATTACTGATTTAGATGAGAAAAATTAAACAAGGTTTAGCATTCAAAAAAATAAAAATCAGTTTATTCAGTCTTCTAGCTTAATATGTCAATAACTTATTTACCCGAAACAATATACCAATTTTCATACCGCTGCAAAGCTTCTAAAAAATAGTAATCTGCATAGGTTAAAGGAACATCTATTTCAGACTTTCCCGGCAAAGAACCAACACTATGTTTTAATAGAAATCCTCCGTTCTCCCCCAATTTTGAACGATAGGTATCAGTAGATAAGACCCTCAAAATCGTTTCAGCTATGGCGATATAATTCGCGCTTTCTTTTTTGGTAGCATATTGTGCTAATTCTAATAATGCAGATGCCATGATACTTGCAGCAGAAGCATCTCTGTAAGTATTCGGAATACCAGGTGCATTAAAATCCCAATATGGTATTTTATCATTCGGCAAATTAGGATGGTTCAAAAGGAAAGATGCTATTCTTTTTGCCTGATTCAGGTAGGTTGGATCTTTTGTAAAACGATAGATTACAGTAAAGCCATACAAACCCCAAACCTGCCCCCTGCTCCACGCCGAGCTATCTGCAGCGCCTTGTGCTGTAGTTTTCCGAGCTACTGTTCCTGATTTTAAATCATAATCCAAAACATGAAAGGAACTATAGTCGGGTCTGAAATGATTCTTTAAAGTTGTTTGAGCATGTGTCAATGCGACCTCTTTAAATTTTGGATCACCTCCCTGTTCGCTTGCCCATAACAGGAGTTCGAGGTTCATCATATTGTCGATTATTACTGGGCACTTAAAGTTGCTGCTCGAATCCCAAGACTGGATTGATTGGATAGAAGGCCGGTACCTAGTGATTAAAGATGCCGCAGCAGTATTGATCACTTCTTTATAAGCTTCATTTCCTGTGATCCGATAGGCATTTCCAAAACTGCAGAACATCATGAATCCAAGGTCATGATTGCCCGTATAATGCTGCTCTTTTTCAAGAATGGCTAATCTAGCTAATGCTTCCTTTTTGATGGCTTCATCTTTAGTATGCTCATAGATCATCCACAAACTACCCGGATAGAATCCGCTGCACCACCATTTTGTATCACTGGTTACAAGCTTATTGGAAGTGTAGTCGAATGTTTTAGGCATCACCGTTAATCCTGTATTTTGCTGTAATACTTTATACTGTGCCGCTGCGAACCGAAAATTTTCATCGATCAAATCTTTCATTTCCTGTTTAGCAGAAAGGTTCTGAGACCAAACCTGAATACTCAGGAATGAAAGTGCTAAATATGCGATAGTATACCTTTTCATTGTCTACTTTTGTTGTGCAATTTTGATGTTTTCTGATAACCGCTTTGCTTTGAAGCAATAATTTAGTTAATAATTCTTAATTAATTAGCTGGCCATGAAATCTGTTTTCACATTTTTTTCTACAATAATCATATGGGCGTTCTTATCAAATGGAATTTCCGCACAAATAGAAGTACCTGTTTTCGGAAAACAAACCATACTCAATGGCTATACAAAAACCTTGAAAGGAGAAACTATGCCATACTTTTCGATCTATCCCGACTTTGTAAATATGGCTTTACTAACCCGATGTACTGATGGAAAAAAATCTATTGAATGGGAAACAGCGATCATACCCAATAACCTGAGCAACGATTATGCTTATTTCAATTGGATCGCAGCACATTCTACTGGCACCAGCAAGGGTGATCGAAACTTTGATCTGTATATCAATGATGTTTTTGTTTTAACCTTTACTACCCATCCAAAAACATATGATCCGATCTGGAGCTTTGTTGGCAAAGACAGTACAAAACTTGTATTCAATTATCTCAAACAAGATGGTGCACTTGATGCGCATGGGATCGCTTATTTAAGGGTTCCACTTTCGAAATATGAAAAGGGTAAACCTTTAAAAATAAGTGTGGTGGGTCAAAAACAAGATAGTCCGGATTGGTATATGACCTTCCAATATCCTTTCGAAGAAAAAATGGATGTTGCCGCGCTTCCCTTTTTATTAAAAACAAATAATGCCAAAAAAGTTCCTTTATTGTTTACAGTACTACATTTTGGGAACCCCACTAATATTGAAATAGCGATCAATGGAAAGCTCCAGGAAAAACAAACCATTGTTAATGGTATGAATAGTTTTGAAATTGCAGTTGATACGGTTGTAAAGAAAACAGATTTGAATATCAGGGCAAAGATTGGCGATCAATTATCCGTTGAAAAGCAGTTAAGTATTTATCCAGTCAATAAACGAAAGATCTATTTCATCCATAATGCGCATACCGATATCGGATATTCTCACCTTCAGGAAGAAGTAGCAAAGATTCATACTGAAAATATTTATGACGCGTTACAATTAATCAAGGCAACAAAAGATTATCCAGATGGAAGTCGCTTTAAATGGAATGTAGAATCTTTATGGGCAGTTGAAAATTTTCTAAGAGTTGCAAGTAATGCAGATCAAGTTGCCTTCTTCAACGCAGTTAGAAATAAACAAATAGGCTTATCTGGTTTCTATGCCAATGTGCTTACCGGTTTATGCAATCTAGAGGAAATGAACTGGATCACAGAATACGGGGTACAACTTCGAAGATCTCAAAAGCTTCCTATCAAATCAGTGATGATGTCGGATATACCAGGTATCAGTTGGAGCATGGTACACTCTTTGGCGAAACAGGGTATACGTTATTATTCTAGCGGACCAAACTTTATAGAATCCATGCCAGACAAGGGCGATAGGATCGGGTCATTTTTAAGAGCCGTTGGCGATCAGCCGTTTTGGTGGAAATCAACCGATGGAAAGGATAGTGTGTTACTATGGACAGCTGGCAAAGGATATTCATCCTGGCATGGATTTGCGCCTGGTGGCATCAGTGACCGTGGTGAGAAAAAAATCGCGGCTTATTTAACTGAATTAGGTCAGGAAAAATATCCTTACTCCATCGTTCAATGGCGCTACAATATTTTTTCTGATAATGGCAGAACAGATAATAAGATTAGTGATTTTGTAAGGCATTGGAATGAACACTATGAATCGCCTAGCATTCGGCTATCAACTGTAAATGATCTTTTTGAAGATTTCGAAAAAGCTTATGGCAAAAATATACCATCACTATCTGGAGATCTTACGCCTTATTGGGAAGATGGAGCCTACTCTACAGCTAAAGAAGAAGTTGATGCAAGACATACCAGTTTTAAAATTGTGGAATTAGAAAAAATTGCAAAAAATAAA
>CAIYAG010000378.1 GCA_903924075.1 uncultured Bacteroidota bacterium
ATAAAAACAGGTACGTGGTTTCAGGCGGGTAACTACATTCAGAAAGACCCACCCAAGGAAGAAACATCAGTTACCGTGCAACCAACATGGCAGGATAAAAATAAGTGCGAGGCAGTGCTCAAAATTATTCCTAAGTTTGGGGATGTAGTGCATTATGAGTATGACCAAGAGGCATCAACCACTTCTGACGTAGTCACCGATTTCAATAATTGGAAAACTGATGAAATGGTTGTCTATTTTCTTTGCATTGATAGCAAAGGGAAACATGAAACTGGTAAGTCGTATAAGTGGATCAACAAGCTCAATTTAAGATACAACCCTTATGATGCCGGTGATGAAAAAAAGATGAAATTGGAAGCTTCCGCAGGTGATGCGAAAATTCTGTATACTACTGATGGTTCTGATCCGAAGGAAAATGGTGCAGTTTTTGCCGGTGATTTTATTATTCCAAAAGATACCCGTTTTGTTTTGGCAATTGCCGAGAAAAAAGGGGTGTATTCGGATAAACTTGAAATACCCATTAATTGGAATAAACCAGAAGGACTAAAAATTGATAAAGCCAAGCCGGTTAAGTATGAAAAGAGAGGAATGTACAAAACCAGTAATAACAAAAGTACTTTTGAAGAACTGGAATTGTTTAACAAACACAATGCCGCCTTTGGAGAGGTCTTTTTGAATTTCAACTTCAAGATAAATGGTAAGGAATATTGGTCGTCAACAAATTTTGATAGCACCTTACGACTAACCAAAGAGCAAATTGAAGGACACATTGAATTCATGCGGACATCATTAAATATTGATGGCGAGTTTGAAACATCAATCCAAATTGGTGGAGTATATTTTCCTCAGGGGCAATCATTTGAAGATTGGATGGCGAGTAAGCAGATACAATTAAATAGCTTAAAACAAGAGGAAATCATACAATAAAGGAGGGAAATATGGCGAAAACGAATGAGAATATTGGCTTTGGATTTGACCCCTCGGAATCTAAACATCATTTTTTAATAATCATTCCAAAAACTGCTACTGGAAAGGTTCTTATTTATGAGCGGTTTGAATGGGGAACCGAAGAAGATAATTCAAATCAGCTATCTGGCGAGCTCTCTATATTCGATCCACCTGAGCAAAAGATTGACCAGCGATTTGATCGCTTGAAATGTGAGTTGTCAAGAAATAAATGGAAGGAAATAGAAAACGCTGTGAGAACTGAACTTAATCAGCGTCTTAAAGAGTATGGTAAGAAAGCAGCAGCATGGAAGCAAGGACAAAATGCTTTACATCGTCTGTTTGGTAAAGAGTTGACACTTCTCTGTTGGGCAATTGAAGACTGTGATATCAAAGTGATACCTACTGCAATAAAAAATTGGCAAGGATTGAAGCCGGAAGAGCGTTGGTGGTTATATACGATGACTAATGCGAGTACGGGTGATGCTAATACAAAATATGGCTGGCGAACTGCTATACGGTATGCGCTGACAGAAAACCCAGTAACAGATAAATATCTGCAACCTAGCATCTTTGACCAATACGTGAATGAAGCGTTTGAAAATTATAAAACAAAAAAATGAATCAGGATTTATCATTTATAGAAGTTCAATTTCCAGTAAGCAAGATATCAAAGGAAAGTTATAAAGAAAGAAAAGCTGGGCAAAGCCAAACGCTTACTGGACTTGGTAAATGGTGGGGACGAAAACCATTAATATTGGTTAGATCCACTATTTTAGGATTACTTATGCCAGCAGGGAACAACCCTACTAAGGATAGAGAGATTTTTTTGAAAATTTTAATGATGGATGGCGAGGGTGTTTGGAAGCGGAAAAACAAATTGATTAAAGATGAGATAATAATTGAAAACCTCACTTTCAAAGAATTGAAAGAATATTTTGAAGTGCCTGTTGATTTGTTTGTTGAGAACAGTGATAATCAGGGGCAATTAATAAAACAAGCTATAAAAAAGGATATATCTAGTCTAAAATGGAAAACCGGTTTATCGAAAACTACAAAGGATATTGCTACGAAATTGGCATTTAACAGGTTAGGATATGATGACCGATTGGAATATTGCTTACGCTCAGAAGAAACTCAATTAGAGGAAAAAGCAGTTTGGGATGAAATTAATACCCATTTAGGAACTACTTCGTATTCATTGGCTAATCTAATGCGAGAACTAGGTGTTAAAAAGTATGGATATGTGCCTACTGTTGGTGATTGCTTTACAGGTGGGGGCTCTATACCATTTGAAGCAGCGAGGATCGGCTTGAATGCTTATGCGAGTGATCTAAATCCACTAGCGGGATTGTTAACATGGGCAGGTTTGAATATTCTTAGTTTGCCTGAGGAAGAAATAAATAAACTAAAATCTTATCAGGAGAAAGTATTCGATGCAGTTGCTAAACAGGTTGAAGAATGGGGAATAGAAAAGAATGAGGATGGATGGATGGCAAAGTACTACCTGTATTGCAACGAAACGGTGTGCCCCCACTGTAAAGTTAAAGTCCCTCTGGCACCTAGTTGGTGGATTAGTAAAAAGACTAAAACAGTTGCAATTCCAGTACTTAATTCAAAAAACAATAATTTCGATATTCAAGTTGTTCAAAATGCTTCCGCAGAGCAAATTCAGCTTTCGGAAAAAATGGTCACAGTTAGAGACGGAGACCTCAATTGCATAAATCCAGTTTGCAGATCAAGTACTCCTATTGAGGTAATCAGGCGTGATGATAAAGATAAAAATGGAAAAACAATTTACGGATTAAGAAGATGGGAGGCAGATGAGTTTGAGCCACGAACTGATGACGTTTTTCAGGAAAGGCTATATGCAATTAAGTATTTCGAAAAAAATGACCATAAAACATGGGAGCAATTTTTGAAAAAGCCAGCTCCAGCAACTGATGCTTCATATGGGAAGACATATTATGTTGCTCCAAGTATGGAAGACCTTGAAAGAGAAGAAAAAGTAAGTCGTTTGTTAAAAGAAAGGTTTGAAAATTGGCAGACCAAAGGCTTTATTCCATCTTTGTTTATTGAGGCTGGTGATGAAACGTCAAGATTGCAAAGGGAAAGAGGTTGGCAGTATTGGCATCAATTATATAACCCAAGGCAATTACTCATTAATGGATTATTTTATGAGTTTGCAGACAAACTTAAATCTAGCACGAATGAATTCGTAATTGGTGCCTTAAGCGTTAACGGTTTGGCGAATAGAAATTCTAAGTTGATAATTTGGAATTCTGGGGCAGATAAAAGTGAACAGACTTTTGCAAATCAAACATTGAATACTCTTTACAATTTTGCAGTAAGACCATTAGGTGCAATATATTCGGCTTGGAGTTTTGATTTTTTTGCAAACTCATTTCAAAATTCTAGTACGATTGAATTAAAGGATGCAAGGATTATATCTCAGAATTCTGATTTGTGGATAACCGACCCTCCGTATGCAGATGCAGTTAGTTACCATGAACTGACTGAGTATTTTCTGGCGTGGTGTAAGCCTATTATTAAGAAAGTATTTCCTAATGGATATTCAACGAGTAAAAGAGTTTTAGCAGTTCGAGGTGAGGGTGAAAGTTTTAATAAGAGTATGGTCGAGATATACCATAATCTGGCTGTTCATATGCCTGATAAGGGAATGCAGGTGGTAATGTTCACACATCAAGATCCAGCTGTTTGGGCCGACTTAACTTTAATTCTTTGGAGTGCTGGCCTTCATGTTACTGCCGCCTGGAATATTGCCACAGAGACTGAAAGTGGAGGACTGAAAGTTGGGAATTATGTAAAAGGCACTGTTATTCTAATATTACGTAAGCTTACAAATGACGCTACAGCATTTACCGATGAAATTATTTTTGAAATACAAGAAGAAGTAAAACATCAAATTGATAGCATGAGAAATTTGGATGATAAAGAAGATCCAAATTTCAGTGATGCTGATTACCTTCTGGCTGCTTATGCTGCCACTTTGAAAATACTCACCGGGTACAAGAAAATCGGTGAGATCAATGGAGAGTATGAATTAAGTAAACCTCGGGATGGAAAGAATATTAATCCCGTTGAGGCGATAATTAATAATGCAATCCGAACTGCATATGACTACCTAATACCTCAATCATTTGATAGCTACATCTGGAAAAATCTAACTTCTGAGGAGAGGATTTTCATAAAAGGTATGGAACTTGAGAAAAGTAATGTTTATCAATTAGGAGCGTATCAGGAAATGGCTCGAGGATTTGGTGTTAAGGATTTCAAAGATTTGCTTGCAAGCACAAAAGCAAATCAAGTAAGATTCAAAACACCTTCTGAATTTGGTAATAGAGGGATTCAAGGTGCAGATGCGTTTGGGAATACTTTATTGCGTCAGGTGCTGATGGCAATTAGCCAAAGTGAAAAAGAGCAAAATGGACAGTTAGGAAGAGCCTGGCTTAAAAATGAGGTTGCTGACTATTGGAACAAGCGACAAACTATTATTGAACTGCTTAAATATTTGAGTACAACCGAGCCAATAGGTCACATGCAACATTGGGCAAATCCGGCACAATATGCGAAGTACTTGGTCGAGTTGATTAGTAATGATGGTGTTTAAGCTAAATTATGATAAACAGATTCTCATCCAGAGTAAATAATCTTGGGGAGGCATTTTTTAAAAATGCCTTAAACGATGCATATAGTTACGATCGTATTGCTGGTTATTTCAGTAGTTCAATAATTGAAATTGCTGGAGAGTATATCGACAAAATGAAAGGTAAGGTTCATATCATTTGTAATTCCCAACTGCAAATTGACGATGTTAAGTTTATCAAGGATCAGCCTCAGGCTATGAAACTTGAATGGTGCGAAGGAAAACCTGAGGAAGAACTAGCTAAGATCCCAGAACGCCTTAGTAAATTATATAATTATCTAACTACTGGAAAGATTGAGGTTCGAGTTTTACCGAATGATGTGTTCGGTTTAATACATGGCAAAGCAGGTGTAATAACAAAGAATGATGGTTGTAAAGTTGCATTCATGGGCAGTATGAATGAAACATACAATGGTTGGGGAAAAGGAGGCAATTATGAAATTGCATGGGTAGATGATGATAGTGCAGCAATAAGCTGGGTGCAAAGCGAGTTTAAATCACTTTGGGAGCATCCCTTAGCCAGACCATTGACCAGTTTCATCATTGAGGATATAAAGCGAATATCTGAGAGGAAAGTAATCTATGAAATAACGGAATGGCGAGCTACGGGCAATCCGGCGGCTACTGTAATTGAAACGCCAGTTTATCGCAAGGAGTTCGGCTTATGGGAGCATCAGAAGTACTTTGTTGATTTAGCGTACAGGGCTCATAAGAGTGGCTTAGGGGCGAGATTTGTATTAGCCGATATGGTTGGCTTGGGAAAGACAATTCAGTTGGCGTTATCGGCTATGTTAATGGCATTGGAGGGTGATAAGCCAATACTGGTAATTGCTCCTAAAACTCTGATATGGCAATGGCAGGATGAGTTAATTAATCTGCTGGACATGCCTTCTGCTGTCTGGAATGGGAGATGTTGGGTAGATGAAAACAAGATAGAATACCCAGCTAAAGAAGACTTATCATTTG
>CAIYAG010000379.1 GCA_903924075.1 uncultured Bacteroidota bacterium
AGATCCATCAAATGCTTTTTTGATCATTTCATAAGCCGTTCTATTGCAGGTAAGATACCAACTGCTTTTTTGATCGTTCCATCGTATTCCCTGAATCCGTTTGGAAATTTCATTGAGTGCTTTGTTTTTTTTAAATTCCAGGCCAATGCATTCAAAACCTTTATGAAAATAAGGGCGTAGCAGAATAATAGGAAGGTTTAGCATAATGGCTTTTGAAAAACCAAAATGCTACTATTTAAGAATAAATACTAGTAACTAAAAAGATTTTACCTCACCATTAAGTATTCGAATGCAACGCCATCCCATTCCCTTCAGAGTCAGTAAAGAAAGCCATAAACCCATTTCCTCCGATCGATGTTTTTGGCATGGTGATTCTACCTCCGGCTTTTTCAATCCGGTCTAAAACATTTTGTAAATCTGGATTTGCATTTAGGTAGATGATCGAGCCTGTTGCACTTGGTGTATGAAATGCACTTTGCGCAACAGTACCTGCAATTTTCGCTTGTATGGGATCAAATGGAAACATTGCATATTTCATATCAGGCATTTCCATTTCTTGCATCGAAATTTCGAAAATGCTTTCATAAAATTTCTTCGCTCTTGCAATATCAGTTGCTGGAATTTCAAACCAATTGATCGCGTTTGTGGAGGAACTCATTTTCTCGTTCATAAAAAATGGTTTTTGTTTGTTCTAGAAATTTATGAGTTATTATTTATAATCCATAATCTTCACCACCTGATCGCAGAAATTAAACTCCTGCTCATCATTACTGCTCACTACAATTAGTTTGTGCATGCAATAATTCTTGATCAGCGAATGGTATAATGCATAACCCGTTGCATCGAGGTTGGTGCAGGGTTCATCTAATAACAAAAGTGGTACATCGGAAAAAATGGCTTGTGCCAATTTTACCCTTTGTTTCATCCCGCTACTGAAATAACGGATCTGTTTGCCTACTGCTTTTTCTAAACCAATGATCGATAAAATTTCATCAATGGATACTGAAGCGATCAATGGTTTGAACTGCTCATGAAATTCGAGAAATTCTTTGGCAGTCATTTCTTCGATCAATTCTAAATAAGGTGCAGCAATCGCTAACTGTTTGTAGATCTGCTCAGGGTCTATGTCTTTTGTTTGCTGATCGTTCCAGACTATGGCTCCCTCACTCAATTGCATACTGCCTGCAATGGCTTGTAACAAAGTACTCTTGCCGCTCCCATTGGGTCCTGTAATGGCATAAGCCCTGCCCACCGATAATTCAATACTGCAATGGCGATAGATCCATTCGCGATTGAATCGTTTGCCCGCATCGGTTAAAACGATCTTATCCAATTTAGTGATTGTTGTTATTGCAGTATTTGAATCAGCACTCATGATGGGCAAAGAAAGGAAACAATCTGCGCATGCCCAAAAAACAAAGCCCCATCGAAAAATCGATAGGGCCCTAAAATTTTTATCTCATTAAAAATTAATCTTCGTCGTTCGCGCCTTTTACAAAACGCTTAATAATACCTCTTCCACTATCGCGTACAAATGTCACGATCTCGTCGCGCTCATCTGTTGCTGGCAATTCTTCCTCTATATATTCTAATGCCTGTGAGGTATTGAATCCTTTATTATAAATGGTGCGATATACATCCAGGATATGGTTGATGCGATCTAATGGAAAACCACGGCGCTTCAAACCAATACTATTTACGCCGCCATAACTCAATGGATTGCGAACGGCTTTGATATAAGGAGGTACGTCTTTACTTACCAAGCTTCCTCCGGCAACAAATGCGTGCTGACCAATCTGTACAAACTGATGCACCGCACTCACGCCACCCACTACAGCCCAATCGCCCATGGTTACGTGTCCTGCAACTTGCACACTGTTGGCAAGTATACAATGGTCGCCAATGATACAGTCGTGCGCCAGATGTGTATAAGCCATGATCAAACAGTTGCTACCCACTTTGGTCTTGCCCCTGTCTTCGGTTCCTCTATTAATGGTAACAAATTCGCGGATGGTGGTATTATCGCCAACTTCCACAGTGGTTTTTTCGCCACTGAATTTTAAGTCCTGCGGAATAGCGCCTAAAACAGCTCCGGGAAAAATGCGGCAGTTCTTTCCAATACGGGTACCATCCATGATGGTCACATTACTGCCTATCCAGGTGCCTTCGCCAATCTTTACATCACCGTGTATTACGGTAAAGGGGTCGATCTTCACGTTCGGTGCAATCCTTGCATTTGGATCGATGTAAGTGTAGGGATGCGTCATCCTAGTTTTCGGTTTTGGTGTTATTAGTGCGTCCATGCACTAATGAGTATAAAAAAGATGCCAAAGTTGTCTAGACACTTACAAATGTAAGTTTATTGACATTTCTTTAAGATATTATGTTCTTTTTACAACCTGTGCCACAAGATCTGCCTCGGTAGCAACCTTACCTCCTACATATACCGTTCCACGCATTTCACAGATTCCCCTTCTGATCGGAGAAATCAATTCCATCTTCAGGATCATGGTATCACCCGGCACCACTTTCATCTTAAACTTACAGTTATCGATCTTTAAGAAATAGGTATCATAGTTACCCTCTGGCATCGCGTTGATACATAAAATACCTCCCGTTT
This sequence comes from uncultured Bacteroidota bacterium, assembly GCA_903924075.1. Taxonomy (GTDB): domain Bacteria; phylum Bacteroidota; class Bacteroidia; order Chitinophagales; family Chitinophagaceae; genus Sediminibacterium. The sequence continues at coordinate 2,621 of CAIYAG010000379.1, forward strand.
GAGCCAATGCTTCGATCTGAATCACACCTGGCATCACTGGATTTCCTGGGAAATGCCCCTGGAAAAACGACTCGCTAAAAGTTACATTCTTGATACCAACAATACATGTATCAGTTAAATCAATAATCTTATCTACAAACAAAAATGGGTGACGGTGTGGTAAGGTCTTTTCGATCTTTTCGAGCGTAAATACAGGAGGAATGGTTGGGTCATACACCGGTACATTCTTCACGTGTTTATTGCGCTTGATATATTGCTTGATCTTTTTGGCAAAGTCAACATTGGTGCTATGCCCCGGACGGTTTGCAATGATCCTCGCTTTGATCGGATAACCAATCAATGCCAGATCACCCACCACATCCAGGAGTTTGTGACGCGCAGGTTCGTTCGGGAAACGCAGTTCCAGGTTGTTCAAATAGCCCTCACTCTTCACTTCAATTTTTTCGCGGTTGAACACTTTTGCCAAGCGATTCATCTCTGCATCGGTAATGGGTTTGTCTACCACAACGATCGCATTATTGATATCTCCACCCTTGATCAAATCGTTGTCTAGCAACATTTCCAGCTCGTGTAAAAAGCAGAAAGTTCTACATGGCGCGATCTCGGCTTTGAAATCGCGAATGGTTTTTAAACCCGCGTGCTGCGTGCCCAAAACAGGACTATTAAAATCGATCAATGTGGTGATCTGATAGTCCATCGATGGCAAAGCCACCATTTCTACGCGCTTCTCTTCATCGTAATGATAAATATTCTCGTCAATGCTATACCATGCTTTGGCAGCATCTTGTTCTAATACACCTGTTTCTTCGATCAGCTCAATAAAAGGAGAGGAGCTGCCATCCATGATGGGAACTTCGGGTCCGTTTACCTCGATTAATACATTGTCTACACCCATACCCACCAAGGCAGCCAACACGTGCTCAACGGTGCTGATCTTTGCATCACCTACTTGAAGGGTGGTACCTCTACTAGTATCAGTTACCAAATCACAATCTGCCTTAATAACTGGCTGATTGGGCATATCAATTCTTTGAAATTGTATACCAAAACCAGGGTTAGCCGGCAATAGGCTCATATCAACCATCACGCCTGTATGCAAACCGGTACCACTGATACTGATTTTACTGTTGAGGGTGTGTTGTTTGTCGGGATTGAAATTGCTATCCATAATATTTTAATATGTTGTGTAGTCGGCTGCAGGCCTATAATCGGCTTTACTTGCGTCGCACACTGGAACTTTTGAATATAAATGAGCTGCGAAAATACAATTAAAACTGCTTACCAACCCCCCTTAGCCCTGTGCTTTCTCGTTCAGCAACAGTTGAAGGGCCTTTTCCAGTTCCTTGATTCGCTTCTCCATTTCGGGTAAACTACGCGTCAGGGCTTGAATCCGTAGTGAATGAGTGAATTCTGTGGCAGGGGTGCCGTTATGGGATTTATTCGGATTTTTTATGCTTTTTGTAACACCTGTCTGACCAGCAATCTTGCTTCCATCAGCGATCACAATATGGCCAGCCGTACCTACCTGGCCGCCGATCATCACTCCATTTCCCACTTTTGCGCTGCCGCTAATGCCTGCCTGGGCAGCAATTACAGTGTTACTGCCAATTTCAACGTTATGGGCAATTTGTATCAGGTTATCGAGCTTGGTGCCTTTGTGTATGATGGTTGATCCCATAGTGGCTCTGTCGATCGTGGTGTTAGATCCGATCTCCACATCATCCTCAATGATCACATTGCCAATTTGAGGAATCTTGCTGTAACTGCCATCGGGTTGCGGGGCAAATCCAAATCCGTCCCCTCCAACAACAGAACCCGCATGAATGATCACCCGGTTACCGATCACACATTGGTGATATACTTTTACCCCAGCATGTAATACCACATTATCGCCAATTTGTGTGCCATCGCCAATGACTACCCCGGGATATAATTTTACGTTTTTTCCAATTTTCACGTGCTCTCCAATATGACAAAAAGCGGCTACAAAAATGCCCTCTCCCAATTTGGCCGTTGTAGCAATATAGCTAGGTTCCTGTATGCCCACCAGTTGCTGAGAAACGATTTCCTGGTATTTTGAAAGCAATACCGCAAATGCAGAATAGGCGTCTGGCACCCTGATCAATGTAGCATTAACGGGTTGTTTCAATTCCTGCGCATCGTTTACAATGATGATACCTGCAGCGGAATTGTATAACCATTCCTCGTATTTTGGGTTCGATAAAAAAGCTAACTGACCCTCAGTTGCTTCTTCGATCTTTCCAAATGCGCCAACTGCAGCAGAAGGGTTTCCTTCCACTGTACCATTGATCATCAAAGCGATTTGAGCGGCAGTAAATTGCATGTCTTTTATTTATGGGGCTTACGTTAGATAGTATGTTAGACTATGTCAACAAACAAATGTAAAATTTTTTGACTGGTGCAGAAAGCTTTTGCTGTATTAAAGCATTGTCGATCATTGAAATGTCTTTGATCATACCGTCTTTGAACAAAATATTGATCCGCTCGTCGATGGTTTGATACAGGGTGTTACTAGCTTCGCCTGTAAAACATAGATATCGCACATCCGCCGGGTCGATCTTGAAATGACGGATCGCTTCCTGCTCTTTTTCTTTGATGAACTGCGCTTCAAACTCATCGGCCTGGATCCTTGAACGATACAGCTGACGGTTCAATAAGCGGTTACATAATAAAGACAAGATCTTATCGGGGTGCTTGCTCCATACTTTCACGGCATGCATCACATCATGATCATCAAGCGAACAAAATTTTTCTAGTGCTTCGTTATCCATCACCCGATCAAACTCACCCAAGAAAAAATCCAGCGCACCTAAGGTTTTTAAACCAGCGTCTTTGGGGTTGTATATTTCACGAACACGTTCTAAAATTTTCACCAGCATTTTTTCGGCGGCCAAAACTGTTTTGTGCAAGTATACCTGCCAGTACATTTGCCTGCGTGCCACTAAAAATTTCTCAACGCTATAAATACCCTTCTCTTCCACCATCAATTCGCCACCATATACCACCAACATTTTTAGGATCCGGTCGTATCCGATCACACCTTCTGTTACACCTGAGAAAAAACTATCCCTGCTTAAGTAATCCATGCGGTCCATATCCAACTGCCCACTAATGAGTTGATGCAAAAATGGTTTGGGGTATTGATTGGTAAATATTTGAATGGCCAAATCCAATGCCCCATTCATCTCGGCATTCATTTTCTGCATGATCTGGATCGACAATTGTTCGTGATGCACGCCCTGTACTAAAACTTGTTCTAATGCGTGTGAATATGGTCCGTGACCAATATCGTGTAATAGAATAGCGGCTTTTACAGCTACAGCTTCTTCGTCGGTAATTTCTACACCCTTATCTCTTAATTCAGTTACAGCATTGCACATTAAGTGATATGCGCCGAGCGAATGTAGCAGCCGACTATGAACGGCTCCCGGATATACCAATTGAGCCAATGCCATTTGGTGAATCCTTCTGAGGCGTTGATAGTAGGGATGGGCAAGTATGGCAAAGATCAATGGATGGTTGATGGTAATAAATCCATATACCGGGTCGTTGATGATTTTTCGTTTCGTAGTGGTCATGTTCTTCCTATTTAAAATGCACTTGCGCTGTCTGCAAAAATACAACTACCCAAGCTATTCAAAACTCTGAAATAGTAGGAAAGACCAAATTAGGTGTTATCACCCTGTAAGAATCGGAAGTATTTGTTAAATGACACTGTGAATAAAATTTTGTGAAGGCTTTAAGCTTCTTTAAAATCTTGGTGGTATAAATTTGGATATGTCTATAGCAAAAATACTCTGGGTTGACGACGAGATCGAAAGCTTGCAATCACAAAAAATATTTCTCGAACAGAAGGGATATGAAGTAACTACATTAACCAATGGATTCGATGCCATTGATTATGTGAAATCGAATTTTGTGGATGTGGTTTTGATGGACGAATCGATGCCAGGGATCTCAGGTTTAGAAACACTTGCTAGAATTAAAGCGGTGAACAGGCAGCTACCCATTGTGTTGATCACTAAGAATGAAACGGAGAACCTGATGAATGAGGCGATAGGTAGCCAGATCAGCGACTATCTCATCAAACCGGTAAATCCAAATCAGGTATGGTTGAGTTTAAAAAAATTGATCGATAATAAAAGATTGGTGGCTGAAAAAACCACCACTTCCTATCAACAGAATTTCAGGGAATTATTCATGGCCCTGAACGATAATCCGAATCACCAGCAGTGGATGGATATTTACAAACGACTTGTGCATTGGGAATTGGAAATGGAGAAAAGTGATAGCCCCGAAATGCAGGAAGTGTTCAACACACAAAAACAGGAAGCCAATACGGAGTTCTTCAAATACATCAGCAAAAATTATGCAACATGGGTAGATCCAAAGAGTAGCGACTCGCCCATCATGAGTAATCATTTGTTTCAGTTCAAAGTATTGCCGCATGTAGAACCTGGTAGGCCTTTGTTTTTTATCTTGATCGATAATTTGCGATTTGATCAGTGGAAAGCGATAGAGCCCATCTTTGCAGAAAACTTCCGCATCACAGAAGAGGAATCTTTTTATTCCATTTTACCTACTGCTACACAATACTGCAGGAATGCCATTTTCGCGGGAATGATGCCTTTGGAAATTGAAAAAAACTTTCCGGATAAATGGAAGAACGATGAAGAGGAAGGTGGTAAGAATTTATACGAAGAAGATTTTTTTAGAGCACAGTTAAAGCGTTTGAAAAAAGACCATTTGAAATTCAGCTACCATAAAATTGTGAATCATCAGGATGGTCAACAGCTGGTGAATAACATGCACAATTTGCTGCAAAATGATATCAATGTGATTGTGTACAATTTTGTGGACATGCTTAGTCATGCCAGAACAGAAATGGAAGTGCTGAAAGAATTAGCCAGTGATGAGATTAGTTATAGAAGTATCACCAAGAGTTGGTTCGAACATAGTCCGCTGAATCAGGCTTTGAAAAAAATTGCGGACAAAGGGGTGAAATTGGTATTAGCAACCGATCATGGAAGTGTGCGTGTGAAAACCCCGCACAAAGTAATTGGCGATAAACAAACTACTACCAATCTGCGTTATAAACACGGACGCAATTTGAATTTTGAAGCCAGGGATGTATTGGCTTTCAAAGATCCCAAAGCAGCAGGATTGCCAATCCCAACCATCAACTCAAGTTTTATTTTTGCGAAGGAGGATGGGTTTCTCTGTTATCCGAACAATTATAACCACTATGTGAACTATTATAAGAACACTTTTCAGCATGGCGGGGTTAGTTTGGAGGAAATGATCGTGCCCGTGATCAAAATGGAGAGCAAATAAGGGGAGGGCCAATTTTCCCCCGTCTTGTGGATAAATGAAAGCCCTTTACAACAACCACTGCGTTATTTTTGGTTAATCCTATAGCACATATAAAAGAGGAATCTCAGACATGAAGTATACACAGGCAACGATGAATAAATTGGAAGACATCCTTGGGGAATCATCTTATGTGGTTCGTTACGAGCGAGGTACTTTTCAAAGCGGCTGGTGTTTATTGGAAGCACGCAAAGTGGTAGTGCTCAATAAATTTTTAAATGTGGAGGGTCGCATTAATACGCTGATGGAAATTATTCCACAACTCAATATCGACTTCGATAAGCTCACACATGAGTCGCAAAAACTCTATGAGGCGGTGGTGAAAAAATCGGAGATCGTGATCGAATAAATTTATTTTAGTCCGATTTTTCTTCTGCATTATTAGAGTAGCTTTGGTAAGTGCTAGCTCCAAATTTCAAAGTAACATTTTTAGGTACCGGTACCAGTACGGGAATCCCTATGATCGGATGCCAGTGTGAAGTTTGTACATCCACTGATAGTAAGGATAAAAGATTGCGTAGTAGTGTATTGATTCAATCTGCTACAACGGCTTTGATCATTGATACCACACCCGATTTCAGGTATCAGATGTTGCGCACCAATACCACGCATTTGGATGCTGTTTTGTACACCCATCCGCATAAAGATCATATGGCTGGCTTAGACGATATCAGGGCCTTGAATTTTTTGACCAAGAAGCCGATGGATATCTACGCCAATTCTTTAACAGAAGAAGCGGTGCGTAGAGATTTTTATTACGCTTTTGCAGACACTAAATATCCCGGTGTGCCAGAACTGAATTTGATCACAATCGATGAAAGCAAGTTTGTAGTAGGGGATCTGCCAATACAGCCCATTTTAGTGTACCATCATAAGATGCCTGTATACGGTTTTAGAATTGGCGATTTTACTTATATCACTGATGCCAATCGGATTGATCCAGATCAGATGGACCTGATTCGGGGCTCAAAGGTCCTGGTTTTAAATGCGCTGAGAAAAGAAGACCATATCTCGCATTTTACCTTACAGCAAGCCGTGGATCTGAGTTTGGAATTGGCGGTGCCGGAAGTGTATTTTACGCATATCAGTCACCAGTTAGGCAAACACAAAGACATTAATGTAGAATTACCCCCACATATACAACTGGCCTATGATGGCCTGCAGATCTGTTTGTAGCCCCCTCCTTTTAAAAGAGTAGGGATGAAAAAAATACTTAAAGACTATTTTAGTTTCAACAGCCGTGAAAGGGTGGCCATCATTCTTTTGTGCTGTTTGATGGCTTTTTTTTGGATACTACCAGAATGGTATCAGAAACCGCAAAATCCATCAGGTTTAGGGGTAAAAGATATGGTTGTGCCTAAACCAGATACATCGCAACATCAGGATTTTATTCCTGCCAAGAAAGTGTTTAACTACAAGCCAAATACTGTAATAAAAATGTTTGTTTTTGATCCGAATGCTTTACCGGAAGAAGGCTGGAAAAAACTGGGGTTAAGAGATAAAACCATTCAAACTATTCTGCATTATCGCGGAAAGGGTGGCCGTTTTCGTGGGCCAGAAGACCTGAAAAAGATCTGGGGAATGTTGCCTGCTGATGCGGAAAGATTGATTCCTTATGTCTCCATCCCAAAGGAGGAAAAGCCTATTATGAAAACGGCAGCCCGCCTTCAAACAAAAATTACACAGCCAATACGCATTAATGATGCAACAGCTGAAGAGTTGTGTACTTTGCCAGGTGTAAATAAGTCGCTCGCTGCCCGAATGATCAAGTTTCGGGATAAGATCGGTGGCTTTCAAAATATGGATCAGGTGAGAAGAACCTATGGTATCACAGATTCGATCTATCATTTAATAGCTCCATTGATTATTTTGCAAGAGTAGGGATAAGTTTTTTTCTCAAAATTTGGCTACTTGCAGGAATCCTTTACATTTGTAATGAAAACTAACTAACGCTAGTTTATTTTTCAGGAGGTTGCCCGATAACGATTGCTTGGTTTGGGCAACCTTCATCTTTTTAAAACCCACGCCATGAATTTTGCCCACTCAGAACTCACACTTCATGTTGCACAAACTGCACGAGATTTTGCCTTAAAAAATATTGCACCACATCTGATGGAATGGGATGAAGCACAGGTATTCCCTGTTGAGCTCTTCCACGAAATGGGGAAGCTTGGATTAATGGGTATTTTGGTGCCCGAGGCTTATGGAGGCGCGGGACTGGGATACGCAGAATACAACGCCATTATACAGGAAGTTTCAAAGGTTTGTGGGTCGATCGGATTGAGCCTTGCTGCACACAACTCATTATGTACCAATCATATATTAAGTTTTGGCAACGAAATGCAGAAAGAAAAATGGTTGCATAAACTAGCAAAAGGTGAATGGATAGGAGCTTGGGGATTAACCGAACCAAATACAGGAAGTGATGCTGGAAATATGCAAACTGTGGCTGTGAAAGAGGGCGATGAATGGGTATTGAATGGAACAAAATGTTGGATCACCCATGGTATTTCCAGTAATGTAGCAGTAGTAATAGCAAGAACTGGCGAAGCAAGGGCCAGTGGTAATGCAACAGCTTTTGTGGTAGAAAGAGGCACCCCCGGATTTAAGGGAGGCAAAAAAGAGAATAAGCTGGGTATGCGGGCAAGTGAAACATCTGAAATAATTTTTACCGATTGCAGGATACCGGATAGTAACCGGTTGGGGAATGTTGGTGATGGGTTTAGGCAATCCCTCAAAATATTGGATGGGGGAAGAATTTCCATTGCAGCACTGGCATTGGGAATTGCAAAGGGTGCTTATGAAGCTTCATTGAAATATGCGCAAGAGCGCCATCAATTTGATCAGCCCATCTCAAATTTTCAGGGGATTAGCTTTAAACTTGCTGATATGGCTACAGAAATCATGGCTGCAGATTTATTGATTCAGCAGTGCTGCGATTTAAAGCATCGGGGCGAGGGATTAAGTAAAGAAAGTGCGATGGCCAAATATTATAGTAGCGAAGTAGCTGTAAAAGTTGCTACCGATGCAGTTCAAATATTTGGAGGATATGGCTATACGAAAGATTTTCCAGTCGAAAAATATTATCGGGATGCTAAATTATGTACCATTGGAGAAGGTACTTCTGAAATACAGAAATTGGTGATCGCACGTGAAATACTCAAATGAGCGGATTCAAAGGCGTAAGCTACTGAGGTTCATTCAACAAAGTTAATTATCTTAGCTGCTTAGCTATTTTTTGTTGATGAGAAACCCATGGGTAATATTTGTATGCATTCTGGTAGGTTTCCCTTTCCTACTATTTGCCCAAGATAGCGGGGCAAAAGAACTTGATTCCACAAAGACATCCATTCTAATTGATTCACTTAACAAAGCAGCATTCAGTAAAAAAAACGCGAATTTATCTGAAGCATTATCGATGCTTGCACAGATAAAAGAACTGGCCCAAAAAGTGAATTATCACAAAGGACTTTCCAGTGCTTATTATACCGAGGCAGGCATTTTTCAGCAAAATGGGTTTAATAAAAGGGCTCATTTATTGTATGAAATAGCATTGGATAATAGTGTGATGTATAACGATACGATCAATATTCCGATGATCAATTTACAGATCGCTGCGTTTAAAGTATCAGAAGGTAAGATCGACGAGGCGGTTAAATTATACAATCAATCTTTAGATGCATTCGTAAAAATGGGAATGATCAAAGAAGTTGCAAATACTAAGAATAGTTTAGGATTAATAGAGATCAAAAAAAATAATTACGCAAAAGCAGAATCGCTTTTTAAAGAGGCATTACAATTGAGTCTTACCCAGAAGTTTGTGTACGGCCAGAAAAAATCGTTTTACAATCTGGGTTTGTTGGCAAGGGCTAAGAAAGATAGTGCAACTGCAAGGTCTTATTTTGAGAATTCATTGTCGCTCGATAATTTATTGAAAGATAATTATGGCATGGCATTGAATCAGATTCAACTAGTTCAACTGTTATTGGAGCAACAGAAAACAGGAGAAGCAATTGCGATGGCAAAAATTGCTTATGAAAATGCAAGAAAGATCAATGCATATAATTTAATGATCTCTTCGATTACGATTATTAAAGACGCATATAAAACCAGAAATGATCTTTCGAACACCAATAGTTGGCAAGATAGTATGATCAATACTTTGAAACTCAAAGTGGATAATGAAGTAGCGTACGCGAATAACTTCATAGAATTGGTGAAAGATAAAGAGACCCAAAAACAGAAAGCCAATACAGAGATTGAAAAAGCGAATAAGCGCGCAAGTAGCCAGTTGATAGTCATATTTGTAGGAACTTTTTTATTACTAATCCTGGCTATCATGGTGATCATGGCATTCATCAGTTATCGTAAACAAATGCTGTTGAGTAGGAGACTATATAAACAAAATGCCATCATTGAAGAAAACGCTGCAGCTTTGGATCAGTTGAATAAAGAGATCAATTTAAAGAACCTGTTATTAGAAGAAGACAATCGTACAATAGATAAATTGTTATCGATTATTTCGCACGATTTACGTAATCCAATTACCAATACACAAACCATTCTTTCATTGATCAACAAAGGGGCTCTTTCTCCTGAAGAATCAAAAGTATTATTGGAACAATTAGAAACACAATATATCAATACAACAGGATTACTTGATAATTTATTGGGTTGGCTTAAGAGCCAGATCACAGGTAAAGAATTAGAAAGGTCTGATATTAATATCTATGATCTGATGAATGGAATGCACTTGGAACAAAAAATTCCATTGATGCGTAAGCGCATTAAATTCATCAACAATACGCAGAACGATGCAACTATCAGGGCTGAAAAAGAAATGATCAAAATCATTTTCAGAAACCTGATCACCAATGCGATCAAATTCACTCCATTGGATGGTAGAATTGAAATTAGTTTCCGCGAAGATGCTGTATACGACTATGTAATGATTAGTGATTCGGGTATTGGTATGAGCGAAGATGTATTGGCAAAAGTAAATGCGCAGAAATATTTTACCAGAACCGGAACCCTTCAAGAAAAAGGCAGTGGGTTTGGACTGATCCTTTGCCGCGATCTGTTACAAAAACAAGGTGGTAGTTTATTGATCGAAAGTGCAAAAGGAGAGGGCAGTGTTTTTACTGTACAACTGCCCAAAGCCACGTTTAATTAGTCTTCTTTATTGCCAGTAGAAAAAATCTGATCAACAGCTCCACCCAACATCGGAAATTTCTCTTTTACAAATGCTGCAATTGTTGCAACTGCTTTCTGTGCTTGAGCTGCATCCAATCCTGCTTCTTTAGTTAGACGTTCAATTAATTCGTTCATATAGTTGATTTTGATTGTTATGATTCATTGCAAGATACTATAGGGGCATAAAAAAACAGTGAGAACTTATACCCACTGTTTTCATATTTTATTCATTTATACTAAGCCACTTTTAAGGCGCTCAATTTGCTCTTGCTAAACATACTTTGTGCATAGTCTAGCGTAACTATTAATTCTTTAGTATCAGTGCCGGGTAATTCAAACATGGCATCGGTTAAAATGCTTTCGCAGATACTTCTTAGTCCACGAGCTCCCAATTTATATTCCAGAGCTTTATCAACCATGAAATCGAGAACAGGATCTTCAATCACTAATTTGATCTCTTCCAATTCAAATAGTCTTGTAAACTGTTTAATAAGTGCATTCTTAGGTTCTGTAAGAATACTGCGAAGTGTTTCTTTATCTAATGGATTCAAGTGTGTAACCACAGGTAAACGACCTAACAGTTCAGGAATTAGTCCAAAGCTTTTCAAATCAGTAGCGTTAATGAACTGCAATAAATTTTTGCGCTGGTGTTCCTGTTCGTCTTTATTTACACTAAAACCTATTGCGTTGGTGTTGATCCTTCTGGCAATCACTTTATCAATGCCATCAAATGCACCGCCACAAATGAATAAGATATTTTTAGTATCTACTTTGATCATTTTTTGTTCTGGGTGCTTACGCCCACCCTGTGGGGGAACCAATACTTCAGTGCCTTCCAGCATTTTTAGTAAACCCTGTTGCACACCTTCACCGCTTACATCACGGGTAATAGAAGGGTTATCTCCTTTTCTTGCGATCTTATCAATTTCGTCTACATATACAATGCCTCTTTCTGCTTGTACCACATCGTAGTTACAGTTCTGTAATAGACGGGTTAGCATACTTTCTACGTCTTCACCCACATACCCCGCTTCTGTAAATACTGTTGCATCTACAATTGCAAATGGCACATTTAATAAACGCGCAATGGATTTTGCCAATAGTGTTTTACCAGTACCAGTTTCACCCACCATGATGATATTGCTTTTTTCAATTTCAATATCGTCGGCTTGTTTTTTCTGAACAATTCTTTTGAAGTGATTATAAACGGCAACAGATAAAACCTTTTTGGCATCATCCTGACCGATCACATATTCGTCTAAAAACTTTTTAATTTCAGCAGGTCTGCGAACGCTCAATTTAAAATTAGAATTGCCAGTATTCGCATCGTTCTTAAGATTCAATTCCTGCACAATAATCTCTTGTGCATGCTCTACGCAATTCTCACAGATATGCCCTTCCTGTCCTGCAATCAGAATCTTCACTTCATCGCGACTTCTTCCACAAAAGGAGCAGTGTAATTGAGCTTGTTTAGCCATAATAAATTTTTATTCCTTCCATCCACAGCCGATTGGAATATTTCCAAAAACTGCCAATGAAAGGGCAAAGGTAGCACAGTTCCCGGTTTTAGGGGAATTTGAGCTGCCAATACTTCTATAAAATCCTTTTAGATCTTGCTAAGAACCTGATCCACAATACCATAAGCCACAGCTTCATTGGCATCCATCCAATAGTCGCGGTCAAAATCTGCCATAATTTGCTCTACAGATTTACCACAATTGTCGGCCAGGATCTTTGCACCCAATTCCTTGGTTTTGCGAATCTGCGCAGCCTGAATTTCAATATCAGCAGAAGTTGCTTGCATATAGCCTCCTAAACTTGGCTGGTGAATCATCACTTCGCCATGCGGATAAATAAAACGTTTTCCTTTAGTACCGGCACTCAATAAAATGGATCCCATGCTTGCAGCAAGTCCCATACAAATGGTACTCACCGGACTTGAGATCATCTTCATCGTATCGTACATCACCATACCGCTGGTTACAACGCCACCCGGACTATTGATATAAAATTTAATTTCCTCTCCTGGTTTATCTGCATCAAGCAATAATAATTTGCTCACGATATCTCGTGCTGATTTATCATCCACCACACCCCATAGATACACTGCTCTTTTTTCAAAAAACAGTTTTTCCATTTTCTTCATCATGAATCCACCAACTGGTTCTTGCTTTTCTTCCTTTGGTTCTTCTTCTTCGTCTTCCATTAAATATGGATTGATAATATATTTCTGATCGATCATATTTTTTGTTTTATGCTAGTTCTTAATTAGTCTTTTTTTGCTTTTCTTGGATTGGTAAGTAACACTTCATCAACTAAGCCGTATTCCTTTGCCTCAATGGCTTTCATCCAAAAATCGCGATCGCAGTCTGCAGCAACTACCTCAATAGATTTATTGGTATGCTCTGCAATTACTTCGTACAGTTCAATTTTTAATTTCTTGATCTCACGGGCGGTGATTTCGATATCTGTAGCTTGTCCGCCAATGGCACCACTAGGTTGGTGTAACATAATTCTGCTATGTTTTAAAGCAGTTCTTTTACCCTGAACACCAGCGCATAAAAGCACGGCACCCATACTTGCGGCGATACCGGTACAGATGGTTGCTACATCCGGACTAATAAACTGCATCGTATCATAAATTCCTAAACCAGCGTAGACGCTTCCTCCCGGACTATTGATATACATTTGAATATCGCGGGTACGATCAACGCTTTCTAAAAACAATAACTGTGCTGTTACAATATTAGCTACATAATCGTTGATGCCTTCACCAAGAAAAATGATACGGTCCATCATCAACCTACTAAATACGTCCATGCTCGCTACATTCATCGGACGTTCTTCAATGATATAGGGTGTTAAATTGGTGATGCCGTGTTGCTGGTAATTGTGAAGGGTAGCACTGCTAATTCCTCTATGTTTTACCGCGTATTGTTCAAATTCTTTTCCAAGATTCATATACTATGATTTTCGCTTTGAAGATAAGTGTTTTGCCATTTCTAGCTAGGTAGATTATTCAAATACTGTGCAAAGATTTTTTTGCCGACAATCAGTCAGTTGTATGATAGTCTGATTTAGCCATAAAAAAAGAGGCTGCCCACTTGAGACAGCCTTCTTTCAGGTTATATTTTTATTCCTCCATTCTTCACTCTTCACTCCTCACTTTTCACTTCCTAGTGGTGGTGGTGGTGCAGTTTTTCAGCAAAAGCCTCCATGGTGATGGCTTCATCTGTGGCTACTACCTGACCTTCTAAATTGGTAAATAATTTGTCTGCGCTAATGCGGTGGTAGCTATCTTCTACGAATTTCTTATCCTGCATCATGCGGTTTGCATAATCGTCAACCCATTGTTGGTTATCGCCGAGTGCACCTAACTGACCGCCCATATAGCTAAACAATTGCATTTTAGCAAAGTCGCGGATATCATCAGGTAACACTTCAATTTTGTTATCGGTGATGAGTTTGCTGCTAATTAAGGTCCATTTTAACTGATCCACAAAACTTGGATAGTCTGCTTCTGCCTCTTCGGCAGTTTTTGGTTTTTCACCGCCTACTTGTAACCAGCGTTTCAAGAAGTTCTCAGGAAATTCCATTTTGGTATGGTCGATCAGGTGATGATAAATTTGGTCGTGAATTTGATTGCGTGTTTGTTGAGCGAAATGCGTTTCAATCTCCGCTTTCACTGCAGCACGAAAATCTTCTTCTGTTGTGATCTCGTTATTAGGATATACGGTTGCAAAGAAAGTAGCATCTAAAGCAGATTTTTCAACAAAACCAATTTTAGTGATGGTCATTTTGAAAGTCTTATCAGCCGATCCAGCTTCATCTTTGTTCAAACCAAGATCAGACATAACTACTTCTCTTTCTTTATCTTCGAAAGCGCTAGCTAAATGCACATCCACTACATCGTCCTTTTTCTTACCAATCAATTGTGCTCTGAATGCAGGGGCAAAGTATTTCACCAATAAGCTATTCGCTTTATTGATACCGCCTTCTACCATATTGCCGTCAGCATCTAATTCAGTGAATGTTACGTTCAATACATGGTCTTCAGTTGAAGCAGTTTCTGGCTCTGTCATGTTACCATTGCGGGTTTGCATTCTTTCCACTTCTTCGTTCACCATTGCATCTGTAACAATCACATTGTATTTTGTAACCTTGATCTGAGTTGCATCCACAGAAAATTCTGGTTTTAATCCTACTTCAAAAGCGAAGTCAACATCACCAGGATTATTCATATCCAATTTGCTTCCTTCGTTCTCAAGAGGAATGGGCTGTGCAAATATGTCAAGCTTTTCGGTGTTCAGGTATTTGTTCATTTCACTTTCTACCGTTTTCAAAACTTCGTCTTGAAAAACACCTTGTCCGTACATTTTCTTCACCATACCCACTGGTACCATTCCTTTACGGAAACCCGGGATATTGGCTGTTTTGGCATATTGCTTCAAGTTCTTCTCGAAATTGCCATAATAGTCTTCTTTGCTCAGCTTAACGGTCAATTTATCGTTCAGCAAGCCAATATTTTCGCGAGTAATAGTTGCCATTGTTATTTTTTTATTTCTTAAAAATTTGGGCTGCAAAGGTAAGGGATTGGCTTAAATGCATCTCATAGATTCTTTTTTGTTTTATTTCTTGCCTAAAAAATTACAAACTACTTGGTATTTCCCAGGGATCAAGGTCATAATACATTGTGTTTTAATACAAATCAGGTTTTTTCTTATATAAAGGGAAAATCTGGTAACCCCTAAAACGCTGATTATGAATATCAAAAATCTGCTGAAACGCTTTTCTGTAAAGCGTTTCGCAATTGCACTGGTAAGCCTTTTGATCGTAAATATGGCTTCTGCTCAGGTTGATTTATTAGTGAGTACTGAAGCCACTTCCGACGGAAATCTGAAGGTTGACTCGATCAAAACAGGCAAAAATTTCATTTTTGTGATCGATTACAGTATTTCATCGCTCACCACCAATGGGAGCAATGTGAAAATACAGGTTCCATTACCCGATAATTTAACCGTTGCCCCGGGAGGTACCAGTATTGCTTATGACCATAGTCAGATCAGTTCTGTAACCAATGTAGGCGGACTAATTACTGCCACATTTATTAATCCCATTCCTGCAGGTAGTACCGGACAAATGCAAATTTCTTTAGTTTATACAAACGGGACCACACCAAATGGGTATACGCCATTGATCATTACTGCCATCACAGCAAACAATGCCAATGCCTCTCCTATATATGATACAACTTCTACAAAAGCATTGGCTAATAATAATATTGTATTAACTAAAACGGCTCATAGTTATTCTACTAATCCAACTTTGGATGGTCCGTTTACCTATGATATCAGTTATAATAATTCTGGTGGTGCTGAGGGCAACTTAAATTTATATCATGCTAAGATTTTAGATACCCTACCTGTAGGTGTGGTATTTATTGGTGCAACAAATTTTGGTTCTATCGCACCTACTTCCTCTGTTTTGGGGACAGGTGAAACTGTGGTAAGTTGGGATTGGGGCGGCACAACATTTACTGGTTCTGGTTCTGCAAGTATTACCGTAAAATATACTGCCCCTACATTTTCTGTTAATTCTACATTCAATAATTGTGCGAGTTTAACAGGAGATATTCCGGTACTTCCATTTGTGGCAGGTTTGGCTACACAAGCAGCTGCTCCTGAATTAAGAGCCTGTGCCAGTGGCCATTTAGTGGCAAGCTCTGGTGGTGTTTCTGGCAATGGTTCAGGCGTGGGTAGTCATATTCCCGGACTTTGCCCAGGAGTTGTGATGGCAGGAAGTGATGCGAATTTTACTACTGGTTGGACCAACAGTGGGAATACAACCTTAGATTTTGTTGAAGTCATCACGAACATCGATCCGAATATTGATGTCACTTCTGTATTTGCAAAACAAGTTAAAGATCCCGTTCCTGGTACGAGTTTACCAAGAGTTAAAGTATATGAATATTATGAGTTGAATAATTCAGGGACTTGGTTGGCAGTGAGTGGAAGTCCATTCGACAATACCAGCATGTCAAATTCTTATCCTGTTACACTGGGTGCCACAGATTTTATTTCTAAAATTAAAATTAGGGTTGAACCAGATCTGGATGCAATTGGTCCATATTTTTCTCAAGACCTTACTTATACTGGAACAATCCGCACAGCAACACCTAATGGAAATCCAGCTGGAACCATTATTCAAGGAAGTAATAATCCGGGTACTTGTGCAATTACTTTATCAGGAACTCAGATCAATAACTGTTACCAATTAAATGCATCTGCAAATTCAGCAGCTTTACCAGCACTGAATCCATGTGGAAATGCGCATATAGTAGGACAGGCACCTGTATTCTCAAGCTTAAATAAAAATACCACTAATGGTACTTCATTTGGGCCAACAGATGTTGTTACTTATGAATTATCTGCGAAACAATTAGGTATTGGGGTAGCGCAAAATGTAAGTTTGACAGATATTCTAAATGCTAAATTGGTTTATCAAGCAGGAACTGCTCAATTTAAATTAAACAATGGGGCTTATGCACCACTAGCTGGCGTTGTAGTGAGTGGTCAAACCCTTACTTTCCCAATTGCAAATGTTGCAAGTGGGGATCAGATTTTTGTAAAGTTTGATACTAAAGTTGTAGATGGTACAGCTCCTTCAACTATTGGAAACTTTGCCACATTAGCAAGTTCTAATTCATACATTAATGCTGGTAATCCAAATACGAATACAAAAAATATCACAGTAATAAGTGCAGCTGCCTATACTTCACAACTCGGCCAAAACGGTTGTGATACTACTCATTTTGTGTATTATCCTGAAAACGCTCATGCCACTCCGCAAGGAAAAATCAAGTACAGAGCATTATTGCGCAATACAGGAAATGTTGGAGCGAATAATATTACCATGATTGATGTGTTTCCATTTATTGGCGATGTGAGAGGTTCGCAATATTTTGCCAACCTAGCAGCACCTATCACATTTACAGATCCTTCTACAACAATTTATTACAATACTGCTCCAAATCCTTGTATGCCAGAGTTTAGTCCGGCTATCAATCCTGCGGGTTGTAATACAGCAAACTGGTCAGTGATACCACCAGCAGATATCACATCAGTAACAGCAATTAAAATAAAAAGATCAGCAACTATCGCACCATTAGACAGTTTGGTGTATACCTGGCCAATGATTCTGCCAGTTGGTGTTCCAGCAAATATTACGATGTATAATTCCTATACTTATCAGTTAAACAGAACTGATAACGGAGCACAATTATTACCTGCTACTCCAAATAAAGTGGGAATGATTACTGATTGTGTTAGTGCTTTGGGTTCATTAGGTAATTATGCTTGGGTAGATTCTAATGCAAATGGTTTGCAAGATGAAAGCGTATTAGCAGGTATCAATGGTTTGAAGGTTTATTTGTATAAACCGGGCCCATCAAATGTAGTTGGAGGAAATGATCAAGTTTTATTAGATTCAACATTTACGGCGAATGATTTTACTGGAAGACCTGGATATTATACTTTCACCAATTTGGCAACTGGAGATTATTATGTGAAGTTTCCAACAATTGCAGGCAAAGTATTTACAAAACTAGATCAGACCATTAAAACTGATAATAACTCCAATGCGGATAGAAATACAGGTTATAGTGAATTGGTGCATATCAATGTGGCATTAGGTGGCTTAGATAAAGACAATCCAACGATCGATGCAGGATATATTGTATGTACATTAAATGTAGTTGCAGTAAAAACCGATATATCGTGTAATGCTTGGGTGGATGGTAAAATAGATCTTACCGTTACAGGAAGCAGAGGCGGCGCAACCTATACTTGGAATGATGGACAAACAATTAAAGACAGAGCATTCTTACATGCAGGTAACTATTCTGTTCAAGTGATAGATTCAGTTGGTTGTACTAAGAGTGTTTCACAAACAATTGTTGAGCCAATTGTTTTGCCTGCTATTACAGGTGTGAATATCATTTGTGTAGATTCTACAACAACACTGCATCATGCAATACCCGGTGGAGTATGGGCAATTAATAATACAGCTATTGCAACAATTAATACTAGCACTGGTTTATTAACTGGCGTTGGTGCAGGTACTGCAATTGTAACTTATAAGATTAATTCAGGTTTGTGTGGTACAGCTTATTATTATCCGAATGTACAGCTCTGCGGTCCAGGTGGTGGTGTTGGCGGCGGCGGCGGCGGCGGTTTAGAGAGTAAGAGTCTTGGAGATGCAGTTGCTAAACGTATTTTCAATAGTGCAATTAATAGTTTACAAGGACCAGTAGATTACTCTAAGCTGCCTTTGATCAATTCGAACGGTACAAGAAATCATGTAACAGGTATCGGTACTCAAATGCAACTGAGAGATATTTTGCCACAGCAATTATCAAGTAACGCATATCAGGCATCGGTTAGTACACCTGTTGATATACCTACGATTACAAATGCCAAAGAAGTATTGTCAATTGATTTTAACCTAAATAACAAAGCAAAAGCGGTTGCATTTGCAACCAAAACACTGGGTGAGGTTTATGACCATACTAAGTCGATCTGCGATCGTTTAAAAGGATCTGAATTGATTGGTATGCAAAACGTTTTAGTTAATGGGATTAATCTGGTTCGTTATGATCTAAAAAATAATGAAGGTGTCAATGAATACGCAATCAGTTTTGTGGTTGGTGCTAAAACTAGTAGAAATAGTTATACTGTTCAGAGTACTTGGTTAAACAAAGACTATGCAAGTGATGAAGTGATGTATAATATTCAGCTATGGGCAGTGAATACAGGGTTACTCATGGATATGGCGACTGATGTATTAACTCGTTTAAAAACTTCCTTACCAATTGATGTGATTGCAAATAATGCTTCATTGCCTAAAACCTATGTAACAATCGGAAAGCGCGAAGGCACCAATCTAAATCTTGCTATCAACAATACACAGGCAGTTAGTTCTGGATATTTTGAAATAACTGAAACGAATCATGAACAGGGACAAAGTGCTACAAGAAAAGTTCCATTCACAGTTAGCCCGAATGGTAAATCAAATATTAGTTTACCAGTAAGTGATAATTATGAAGCAAGCATTGGCTTGTACCTGAATAATCAATTACAGGATCTAGTATTCATGGCTGATGGAACCTGGGGTTATGATTACAATAAAGCAACTTCTACTGTAAAAGATTTTAAAATCAGTAATGATGCTAGTATTAATAGTGCTAACCCAGATAATTTCTTACTATTTAGAAATATGCAATTAGCAGCAACCAGTCCGGATTATATTTCTGTATACAAAGTATTGCGTGGAGCAGGTGCTGCACAGAATTTAAGTGATTTCAAAACCTTCCAATTCAATGCAAGTGGCGAGGGCACTAATTTACACGTTACTTTGGTTAAGAATGGTATTACTAATTGGGCAGATCAATACAGTTATACACTGCCACTTACAAAAGATGCTAAGGATTATAAAATCTCTTTGAGCGATTTTATTTCTACTGCAAGTAAAGATAAAATAGATGCATCTGATCTTACAATGGCATTATTCAGCTTTGAAGTTGCTTCTGGAAGAAACACAAGTATCAATGGTTCAATTGCTGCTGCAGCATTTACAAAAGAAGATATTGTATACAACAATAGCCTTCAATCAAAAGAAATAGCAGTATTCCCGAATCCAAGTTCAGGAAGATTCAATGCAATCTTCAAATCAGATAAAGCAAATGATCTAACCTTGAAAATTACAAATGCAAGTACTGGTAAACTGATGTTTACAAAAACAGTAAATGCGATTAAAGGTGAGAACAAAGTTCAGGTAGACATATCTGATCAATCATTAGTGAATATCTGTGTATTAACGCTGGAAGGCGCAAATACAAAATATGAGCCTAAAAAAGTGATCATCAATAAGCAATAAGGTTGATGGCTTTAAAGCATAAAAAAAGACTCACTTTGGTGAGTCTTTTTTATTTGTGCGGATGGAGGGGGTCGAACCCACACGCCTCGCGGCGCTAGATCCTAAGTCTAGTGCGTCTGCCAATTTCGCCACATCCGCTTCCATTCTAAACCAGAAAGTTAC
>CAIYAG010000380.1 GCA_903924075.1 uncultured Bacteroidota bacterium
AACTCGATTCCGTTGAATTATATAACGCTAAAAAGTTTGTAGTGTTATGGCATGAACATACATGGGGTGCCTACAATAGTATCTCAGAGCCCGATAGTAAGTTTGCGATGCAGCAATGGGAATACAAAAAACGCCTGCTTGATTCTGCCATTTATTTCACAACAATACTGGAAAATAATAAAGTTAAACAAGAAACAACGAAAAATCAAACTTACGCAATACAGCAGAATACACAGTTCTCTTACCAAATTGATAGTTTAACTGGATCCATTAATAGCATTATTTTTAATGATAAAGAATGGATCAATAAAACGAAATACTCCGGGGTTGGTGGTGCTGTTTATGTAAAAGGGTATAACCCATCTGACTATTTTTTATCAAGGGTTAAAAGAATAGAATGGGTTATTCCATCTGAACCTCATAAGAAAACGCAACGCATTACTTGTTCATTAGAAGGAATGAATGAAGTTGTTTATGAGATCACTCAAATCAATGGCGACGATAAATTGTATGTTTCAGTGCTATTAGATAAAAAATCTATTCGCGATAAAGAATCGGTACACATTGCATTACCTTTTTCAATTGATCAACCAACAGTTCGGGTGGGGATGGATGATAGTTATATCAGTCCAGAAAAAGGGCAACTCAAAGGGTCAAACCGAGAGTTCTTCTCTGTGCAAAAATGGATCGATGTTTCCAACGAAAATATGGGAGTTACCATTGCTTGTCCGGCCGCAGCCCTCTTTGAACTGGGCGAAATGATCGATGAAAATCGGATCAAAAGGGATACAAAAACATGGAAGGAAGAAAGCAAATCATCTTCCACATTATTTATTTATGCCATGAATAATTATTGGCATACGAATTACAAAGCTGATCAAGAGGGCAAAGTAAAGTTTGAGATCGTTTTGCAATTTCATCAGAAATTCAATCTTACTGATGCGCAAAAACTAGGTAATCAGGCTAGCTCATCTTTTGGATTGTCGGATTTTTAGGGAAACTTGATTTTTATCATCCTTAATTCTATGGTTCTAAATAACTTTACGGCACTGCCTTGAGTAGTGCTGTTACCCTCCTATTAACTATTTTAAAAATCATATGATGTATTTAAATAAACTTAGCCAACAAATATTGCTTGCATTTCTTTTAATACTTGTTACGCTATCTTCAAATGCACAAAAGAAAATCAGTTTTGATGAAGGTTGGAAATTCCATTTTGGACACGCCACTGATCCCTCGAAAGATTTTAAATATGGTGTAGCCAATATTTTTTCGAAAACAGGAGGTGCATTTGAAACGGCTATTGATCCTGGGTTTGTGGATACTGGATGGACGAATTTGAATTTGCCGCACGACTGGGCAGTAAGCCTTCCATTCGATAATACTCAAAACTTAGATGTAGAATCACATGGATTTAAAAAAGTAGGTGGCTTATATCCTGAAACCAGTATTGGCTGGTATCGCAAGCATTTTAAAATTGCAAAAGCCGATTCTGGGAATCGTTTTCAATTGCAGTTCGATGGTATTTTCAGAAATGCTACAATTTGGGTAAACGGCATTTATACTGGCAATAATTTAAGTGGCTATCTTGGAGTGAATTATGATATCACCGACTTTATTAATTACGAAAAAGAAAACGTCATCACTGTTCGAGTAGATGCAACGCAATATGAAGGCTGGTTTTATGAAGGCGCAGGAATTTACAGACATGTTTGGTTGAAGCAATTGAATAATTTGCATATAGCCAATGATGGCATCTTTGTTTC
>CAIYAG010000381.1 GCA_903924075.1 uncultured Bacteroidota bacterium
AAACTGGTGATATTTTACGTAGGCTGTAATTTCTTTCTCAGCTAAGTATTCATAGTTTTCTTCAGAGCCATAACCTGCATCAGCAGTTACTACTTCTGGGATCTGCTGATAATCTTGCTGGTATTGATCAAGGTGTTCGATTAGTGTATTGGTATCGTTCGTATTGGGGTGTATACTATAATTAGTGATGTATTGTTGATTGCTGCTTACTTGCACATTATATGCCGGCTTTAATTGACCATTTTTCATATGATCTTCTTTCATATGCATGAACGTTGCATCATGATCTGTTTTACTAAAGCTGCTTCTATTTTCTCCTATAACAGCCAACTGTTGCTCATATTTATCTAAAGCTGCAGGCCAATGCTTTTTAGCATAGTTTAGTTTTTGTTTTACTTCCTTGCTGACTGGTTTGTCTTTCAAAGCAGCATCTATCTTGGCAATGGTTTGTTCTACCTTCTCTTTATCGATACTATCAAAACCACTTGGATCAGTATCATCTAACTCAGCCGCAGCAATGTTTTGAGCGTACTTCCACAATGCATCCAACTGGACAAGCATTTTCTCTTTGTTAGACTTAATAGCATTACCCCAAACAAAGGTGTATCGATTAGCATTAGCTTCTATTTTAGTGCCATCTGTATACAGCTCTTTTATACTCAGCAAGCCTTCTGCAGCTAAAAGTTGAACTACCTGTACAAAAATCTCGCGCAGCGGCTCTTTTAATCGCTCACTCCTAAATCGATTGATCGTATTATGATCCGGTTGACTCATCCCACTGAGCCACATAAAATGAATATTCTGTTGTAAGGCTTCTTCTATTTTACGACTACTATAAATGTTATTGATATAAGCATACACCAAAACTTTCAATAACATCCCAGGATGATAACTGCTACTACCTCCCGTCTTATACTGTCTTATTAGTGGTTGAATATCTATTTTACTCAACACCTCATCCACGATACGAACAGGATGATTGATAGGAATTAACTCATCTAAACTCGGGGGTAATAACATCACCTGCCGTTGATGATAGGTCTTGAATACGGGTCTTAATACTTCTCCTCTTGCCATACCTTAAAGACACAAAAAATAACCCATTTATTGTATCTTTTATCTACTCTTTTTATTCACCCAATTTGTGTATAACCCCCACCTAAAAACTATTTTCAAAAAAATAAGAGGCTGCCCCTTTTGAGACAGCCTCATACCTTATTTGTCGTTTAGATAATCAATGTTCATTCTTCACTCTTCACTCTTATCTCTTCACTTATTTTAGTATCTATACGCATCCGCCTTAAACGGACCAACTTTAGGAATACCTAAGTAAGCCGCTTGCGCATCTGATAATTCATCTAATACTGCACCAACTTTTGCAAGGTGTAAACGTGCAACTTTCTCATCTAAATGCTTAGGTAACACATACACTTTGTTCTCGTAGTTTTTGTGGTTGTTCCACAATTCAATCTGAGCAAGGGTTTGGTTAGAGAAAGAGTTACTCATAACAAATGAAGGGTGACCAGTTGCGCAACCTAAGTTTACTAAACGGCCTTCAGCCAATAAAATGATATCTTTTCCTTCGATAGTGTATAAATCAACCTGAGGTTTGATAGTGTCTTTAGTATGACCGTAGTTGGTATTTAACCAAGCAACATCAATTTCAATATCAAAGTGACCGATATTACAAACGATCGCTTTATCTTTCATTGAACGAAAATGTTTTTCAGTGATCAAGTCGCGGCAACCTGAAGCAGTAACAATGATGTCAGCTTCTTTCACAGCTTCAGCCATTGGTTTCACTTCAAATCCTTCCATTGCTGCTTGTAAAGCACAGATCGGATCGATCTCAGTAACAATTACACGGCAACCCGCTCCTTTCAAAGAAAGTGCAGAACCTTTACCTACATCACCGTATCCACCAACAACAGCAACTTTACCAGCCATCATTACATCAGTAGCTCTGCGGATCGCATCTACTAATGATTCTTGACAACCATACTTGTTATCGAATTTAGATTTTGTTACAGAATCGTTTACGTTGATCGCAGGAATTGGTAAAGTACCTTTTGCCATACGCTCATATAAACGGTGTACACCAGTTGTTGTTTCTTCAGATAAACCTTTAATATGTGGTACGAACTCTGGGTATTTATCAAATACCATATTGGTTAAATCGCCACCATCATCTAAGATCATATTCAATGGACGATCAGCACCGCCAAAGAATAAGGTTTGCTCGATACACCAATCAGCTTCTTCTTGTGATTGACCTTTCCAAGCAAATACACCAATACCTGCAGCAG
>CAIYAG010000382.1 GCA_903924075.1 uncultured Bacteroidota bacterium
AAAGCCCTACAACATCAAACTTGCTAAGGAAGAATATGAACTTTCTAAATTAAATGGTCTTGAAACGATGTCAGTGATAGAAGGGGACGTTAAAGCAAGATATATCAAATACGTTCAATCATCTGTATTGCTTAGAATGCAAACTAAAATTTATTTAGAAGCTGAAAGTGTGGTAAAGGAAGCAAGATATAAATTCGAAAAAGGAGAAGCCAATTTCGAAACATTTACAAAAGCATTGATCTATGAATCAGATAATCGAAAACAAGTAATTGATGCAGAAGCTAATTTGCTGATTGCAAGGGCAAGCCTTGAAACTATTGTCGGAAAAAAATTATCTGAAATTCACTAATGGAACTAGCGAAATTTATAAAACTTTTAGTAAAAAGAAAATGGTTGATCATTAGCATCCCGCTAATTATGGTTGGCATAACTTTTTATTTTGTTCGAAACCTGCCCGATACCTATAGCTCACACGGTAGGATGTCTACAGGTTTGGTTGATAAATCTCAACAAGTACTTACCTCTGACGCGTTTCAAGAAAGTAAAATCAATAGCGATTTTGCTAACCTGATGGAAATGATGCGTCTGAACAAAGTGTATGATCAGATCTCTTTTCGATTGATCATACATGATCTTACAGATAGTGTGCCATTTAAGGCAAAAAGCAAAATGCTGAAAGACCTGAATCCCGAAGCAATAAAACATGCTGTTGATGTTTATCGGAAACACTATCACTTAAGAGAACCTTTGAATGGCTATATTCCAGATGAAAATGGATTGATCAAACTCATTAAAAGCATGGGGTATGATTATGATGCTTTAACTAAGAGCATTGGAATATTTCGCCCTAATAATAGCGACTTTATCGATGCTACCTTCGATTCGGAAAATCCAAACTTATCGGCTTTTGTTACCAATACTTTAATAGAAGAATTCATTGCTTACTATACCGATTATGTTAGAAACAATCAACAAAAAACGGTCAATTTTTTAGATACATTGCTCAAACAGAAGGAATCTGAAATGAATCGCTTAAAAGGCTTGTTGAAAAATTATAAGATTCAGAATCGGGTTTTGAACTTAAATGAACAAGCTAAGAGTTTGTACAATCAGTTGTCAAGCTTTGAAACAATGAAACAACTTGCTGAAAAAGATGTGGCATCTTTTTCAGGTGCTTTGAAAAATATTGAAGATAAGTTCAATCCTAATGAACGCAAATACTTTGAAGCAACAATGGTTCCGATCAATCAACAGATCGCTTCCACAAAACAATATTTGTTGAATTTGTCTGACGAATACATCAAGAGCAATTACGACGAAAAAATCAAAAAGAAAATTGACTCTACTAAAATTGTAGTTACTTCTCAAATTCAACAAGCCACTGATAGATATATTGTTAACCCGCTTGCAGCAAAAGAAAGTTTGGTTTTGCAGAAAGTAAAACTGGAACTGGATAATGATATTGCAAAGTTTAGTTTGGCAACATTAACTGATGAGTTGGATCGATTGAATAAAAAGTTTGATCTATTGGTCCCTCACGAGGCAGTTATTCAGAATTATGAAAGCGCCATTGATGTTGCAAGTAAAGAATATTTAGATGCTCAATTCCGTTATAATAAATCCAGCTTAGAATCCAGTTTGGCGATCTCTCTAAGGCAAATAGAATACGCTATTCCTGGTCCTGCAAGTCCAACAAAGAAAATGATCTTAGTGATCATGGCCGGATTAGTGAGTTTTATCTTGGTTCTTGTTGGTTTATTTATAGTTTTCTATTTAGATGATTCTTTGTCTGCTGTTCATGAACTTGCGGATAAAACAAATCAGATTGTACTAGGTTATATTCCATTATTAACAAATTCAGTTGTTCAGCTTAAATCATTGTGGGAAAAACCGTTTGACAATGATCTTAAATTGCAAAATTTTAAAGAGATGTTGCGCTCTTGCAGATTCGAGATCGAAACTGAAATGGGAAAGTCTAAAATATTAATGGTTAATAGTCTCTGCAATGGTGAAGGCAAAACACTATTTACAATGAGTTTGGCATATGCTTTCTTAATGACAAGGAAAAGGGTCTTATTGATTGATGGAAATTTTGCGAATCCAAGTATCAGTAATGTTACTGGCGCTGAATTTTTATTGGAGGATTATCTATCTGGAGAAATTCCTTTGCCTTCATTTAGGCCGATCACTGAGATCTTAGTAATGGGGACTAGGGGTGGAGATACTAGCTTATTAGAAATTAGCAGCGCAGAAAATATTGAATCAAAACTTGAATCATTAAAAGCTGAATTTGATATTATTATTATTGAAGCACAGGGACTAAATTCTTTTAATAAGTCGAAAGAATGGATACAGTTTTCAGAAAAAGTGTTAACGGTATTTGAGTCGGGCAGAAAAATCAATTTTAAGAAAAAGCAAAACGTACTTTATTTGAATGGCTTGGAAGGTAAGTTTATTGGATGGATACTCAATAAAGATCAAAATGAAACACTTGTTAAGCCTAAAAAGAAGAAACGTTTGAAAACTATTTTCTCAAAAAATATTGAATTGCAATGGGCATAAACTATCTCATGTTACTATGGCAATTGGTTCAAATATTAATTGGTTATAACCTTGTATTGCCACTACTGATTTTCATTATTTATTTGTTTGTTCCTAAATCGAAAAAAGTTAAGGAAACAGGTGAAATTGGAGATTATGCGATTATTGTTACAGCTTATGAACAAACGCATACATTACCTCCTGTAGTAGCATCAATTCTGAAATTGAATTATACTAATTTTCTCATTTACATTGTTGCAGACAAATGTGACATAAGTAATTTACATTTCAATGATGATAGAGTGGTATTGCTAAGACCAGAGGAAACTTTATCTAGTAATACCCGTTCGCATTTTTATGCGATACATCGATTCAAAAGGCCTCACAATCGTATCACCATTATAGATAGTGATAATCTAGTTGAACCAGATTATTTGGATGAATTGAATGTTTATTTTGATAAAGGTTTTGAAGCAGTCCAAGGCGTGCGGGATGCTAAAAATATGGATACCGTCTATGCCTGCTTAGACGCAGCACGTGATATCTATTACCATTTTTATGATGGCAAAATTCTGTTTGAAGCCGGGTCTTCTGCAACACTAGCGGGTTCGGGAATGGCATTTACAACAAGTTTATATAGGACATGTTTAGAGCACCAAGACATTACTGGTGCTGGGTTTGATAAGATCTTACAAAAAGAGATCGTGGTACGAGGTAATCGGATTGCATTTGCCCAGAAAGCCATTCTTTACGATGAAAAAACATCGCGTTCCGATCAATTAGTAAAACAAAGAGCTCGTTGGATCAATACTTGGTTCCGTTACTTTAAATTTGGCTTTGAATTGGTATGGAAAGGTATCATTGGATTTAATTGGAATCAATTCTTATTCGGACTTGTATTGCTTAGGCCTCCACTATTTATTTTTCTTTTATTATCAGTAATGTTCATGTTAATTGATATTTTGATCAGTCCATTGCAATCATTGATCTGGTTAATTGGTTTTGTGATTTTTATATTCGGATTTCTATTTGCTTTACTTATGTCACATACTGATAAACGCATCTATCAGTCGTTATGGGGCATCCCGAAGTTTATTTTCTTTCAGGTCTTATCACTTTTGAAAGTTAGAAAAGCAAATGAAATTTCAGTTGCTACACAACATTATCACGATAAGGAAATTGATGATTTAAAATCATAATGCATGCGTACTAGTCCAGCAAGTAAATTTAGAAAAGAAACGCCTGAACAAACAGAGGAAAGGATTCAACGAATCACTAGAAAAGTGGCGATTTGGTTTATTATAGTTATTCAAGTAGCGATCATTTATAAGATGTTAACTTAATCATTGGACAATTTTACTTTACATATTAATCCTCCAGATAACGTTCAAAAAAAACGATTGGCAGTTCTATTAAGAAATTCTTGCTCGTTGATAAATTTCCAGGTTGGTTAGGCTTTGGTATTTTTTTGATCATTTCAGCTATTCTTGCTTATGCAATAGCAACCTCGGGATTAGCTCCTGCTTTAATGGCAATCGCTGTATTGGTTGGCCTTCCCATTGTTTATTTTCTCGTGGTTTCGCCTGAGTTTGGGATCATGGTTTATCTAACACTTGCCTATACCATCATGTGGTTTTTGAGGTATGGAGTAGGAGGTTTCCCATTGGGTACCTTAATGGACGGAATGTTAGTGCTATTTACACTAGGAATGTTTATCCAAATAAAGCAGCGACATGATTTTAATATGCTCGGTGGAGATATTAGTATTGTGATTTTGATTTGGGTGTTATATACATTATTTCAGGTTGCAAACCCTACGGCTGCATCAAGGTTGGCTTGGGTATATACAGTTCGTACGGTTGGTTTAGTTACCTTGATGTATTTTATTTTTGCCTATAATATTCGCACAAAACAGTTGATTAAAATCATTTTAAAATGGTGGATCTTTTGGTCGATCGTTAATGCCACTTATGCATTTAAGCAAGAATATATTGGATTCGCAGACTTTGAACAGCAATGGCTTAATTCAACTCCGGAATTAGCAAGCCTGCTTTTTATTGCAGGTCATTGGAGAAAATTTTCAATGTTTTCAGATCCTGTAACTTTTGCATACAATATGGCAACAGCCAGTATGCTTTGTTTGGCATTGATCACTGGGCCCATAAAAACATATCGCAAAATAATTTTAGGAGTTTTGGCAGTTTATTTTTTAATGGCCATGTTGTTTTCAGGAACCAGAGGTGCGTTTCCATTAGTTCCTGCCGCTTTTGTACTTTTTGCAATATTGAAATTTAATAGGCAAATCCTCATATTCACTATAGCAGCCCTAGGTTTTATATTGGTACTGATCTTTATGCCCACTTCGAATCAAAATATCCTTCGATTCCAAACCGCATTCAGTCCCAATGAAGATGCCTCTTATAAACTTCGGAAAATAAATCAAGCCAAGATCAAACCCTTTGTATATACCCATCCGTTGGGTGGAGGATTAGGTTCAACTGGTGAGTGGGGAGCTAAATTTAATCCAGGCACCTTATTGGGGACCTTTCAACCAGATAGTGGCTATGTTAGAACTACAGTTGAAATGGGTTGGATCGGACTTCTAATATTTAGTTATATGATTTGGGTCATTCTTAAAACAGGAATCAATACTTATTATAAGATTCGAGACCCCGAATTGAAAAGTTATTCATTGGCAGTGCTTTTAATGGTTTTTACATGGAATATTGGTAACTTTCCACAACAAGCATTGGTGCAATATCCATCGAACGTATTGTTCTTTTTAGCAGTTGCATTAATAGGAGTGATTTATAGGTTAGATCAGCAACAAAACACTGCACTGAATGGAAAAATCTGATCATTTAAAAGGCCGAGATATCATCGTTGTAGGTCAACAGCCATGGGATATATCCATTGGAAGCAATTGCAAAAACATTGCCCTTGAATGGAGTAAGTACAATCGGGTTTTATACGTGAATTCTCCTTTAGACAGGATCAGTAAATTCAGAGGAAAATCAGATCCCAAGATCAACAAACGGGTTTCAGTGGTTGAAGGGAAGTCAAAAGGACTCATTCCAATCAAAGAAAATTTATGGAATCTATTTCCTGATGAAATGATCGAATCCATTAATTGGATTAAATGGCCTTTCTTTTTCGAATTCTTTAATAAAAGAAATAATAAACTTTTTTCTTCTTCAATTTTAAAGGCAGTTAATGAATTAGGGTTTAAGGATTTTATATTGTTTAATGATAACGATATGTTTAGATCCTTTTATTTAAAATCGCTTTTAAAACCTGCGATCAGCATATATTACTCGAGGGATTTTATGTTAGCGGTTGATTATTGGTCATTTCATGGAAAAAAACACGAACCTGAATTAATAGCAGATTCTGATATCTGTGTGGCCAATTCAACCTACCTCGCTGATTATTGTAGAAAGTATAATTCCAAAAGTTTTTATGTAGGTCAAGGTTGCGAATTAGACATTTTCATGCAAACAGATGGATTAGCAACGCCAAGCGACATGTTGCCGATCAAAGGGCCTGTAATAGGATATGTAGGCGCTTTACAAAGTATTCGATTGGATATATCGATTCTGGAGTTTATTGCTGTAACAAAGCCAGAATGGAGCGTGGTGTTGGTTGGGCCGGAAGACAATGAATTCCTTGCTTCTGCTTTGCACCAAATGAGCAATGTTTATTTCCTGGGTTCAAAAGATCCTTCTACACTTCCATCATATATCAATGCATTTGATGTTTGTATCAATCCTCAGATCGTTAATCAAGTTACCATTGGTAATTATCCAAGAAAGATCGATGAATACTTAGCGGTAGGAAAACCTGTAGTGGCAACAAAAACAGAAGCAATGAGCATTTTTAAAGACCATTGCTATTTGGCAGAAACTAAAGAGGATTATGTAAGGATGATCTCAGAAGGATTAGAAAATAACAACCCCGCGCTAAAGGCAGAAAGGCGTAATTTTGCTTCAGCCCATACCTGGGAAAATAGTGTGCTTGAAATAGATAAAGCAATTTCGAATTGGTTTGAAGCATCATATCAAACCAATAGTTCCAAATAAATGATATGCAATGAAACCAATTACTATAGTTGTTGCATCAGATAATAATTATTTAGTGCTTCTGGCTGCGCTGATTAATTCTATCGAAACCAATTTGAAAGTTGGAAATACAATTGATCTTTGGATTATTGAAGACAATGTATCGTCTTCCAATAAAAAGAAATTGCAAAGCTCAATCGATCCCAAAATAACTAAATTATATTGGCAGTCAATGACAGATGTAATTCCAAAAGGAATTGATCTTCCGCTTGATAGGAGTAGTTATCCATTGAATATCTATATGCGTCTTTTTATTCCTTATTTTATTCCAAAGGAAGTCGACAAGGTTTTGTATCTCGATGTAGATATGATCGTTCAAAAGGATTTATCTTCTTTGTA
Organism: uncultured Bacteroidota bacterium; assembly: GCA_903924075.1. GTDB lineage: Bacteria > Bacteroidota > Bacteroidia > Chitinophagales > Chitinophagaceae > Sediminibacterium. Next base: position 6,999 of record CAIYAG010000382.1, read on the forward strand.
TGAAACTGATTTGGGTGATGCATTGGTTGGTGCAGTGTTGGATCCAAGAATTATTACATTTGATAACGCTTGGGGTGGAGTATTGAATTATGTGCAACTTGGTTTGGATGCTAAAACAAGGTATTTTAATACTGGGTTATTATTGATCCCTACGAAGAAGTGGTTAGAG
>CAIYAG010000383.1 GCA_903924075.1 uncultured Bacteroidota bacterium
ATGAGGTTTGTAGTATTTTTTGTTTAATTATTTATGGAATTATAGCCTTGAATAACTAACATTCGTTATTTTAAATCGGTATATTTATAGTACAATTTGTTCTATGAGTACTACGATCAATAGGAAGCCAATTCGCTTTTATAGTGATTCTAAAAGAGTCATTGCCCGTTTTTTTTATCCAGGCCCTGAAAGCCGCGTACAGTCGATCATTCAGAAGGTTTATGACATGCCCGAGGAGGCAGCACAATTAACCTTAAATCAATCTTTAAGAGAATTCTCAAACAGGCATCGAAATATTTCAAAAATATTCTTGAAACATTTTATTAGAATGTCTGAAATGCTAATGGGTAGGGCAGGAGATCTGTCGATTTTTTCAGAAACAAAAAAGCTTTTAATTGGAGCTTATTTTACTTCAGAATATAGTATCGAATCTGCTGCATTTTTTAATCCTTCCATGGTAGAGGATCCTGATCAAAGTGGCTTGCAGAAAGGCGAAAAAAGGGTCATCATCAGTTTCAGAGCAACTGGTGAAGGGCATATTTCATCGATCGTATTCAGGGGAGGCATTTTAGATGATAAAAACAATCTAGAACTAATACCAACCGGAAGATTAATTGATGAGGCTGAAGTGATCAAAAATTTTATTTACACAAAAGCCTTTTTTCATCAGAAATTATCTGAGATGCATTCAGACCAACTAATTGTAAATAAAGTGTTGGATAAATTGAGAGATGAGTTTGATTACAATGAATTGTATGGGGCAATTGAACAAACCCAAAATGAGAATAGTTTAACAGCTGAAGAAAAGCAAGTAATACAAACAATTGCTTGGCTTGGAGCCTCACATTATGAGATCACATTCTCTTTGGATACTGGCATTTCTGACCGGGTCATTTTTCCCATTGCAGCGGCTGAAAGTAATGGGATTGAAGATGCACGTTTTATGAAATTTACGGATGATGATGGTTTAGAAAGGTATTATGCTACTTATACTGCCTATAATGGTCGTTCCATTATGCCTAAATTAGTTATGACCAAAGATTTTTACAAATTCATAGTGATGCCAATTCTTGGTGAGAATGCGCAAAATAAAGGCATGGCATTGTTCCCAAGAAAGATCAATGGTAAATATGCTATGTTATCTAGAATTGATGGGATCAACAACTATGTCATGTTTTCTGAAGACATCAATTTATGGGGCGCTGCATTAAGGATACAAGAGCCAAAATTTCCTTGGGAGTTTATTCAAGTAGGAAACTGTGGCTCTCCAATTGAAACAAAGTATGGATGGCTTGTGATCACGCATGGAGTGGGAACAATGCGGAAATATAGTATCGGTGCAATGCTACTGGATTTAGAAGATCCTACTAAAGTTATCGGTGAATTATTTGAACCCTTAATTGCACCGAACGACGAAGAAAGAGAAGGCTATGTTCCGAACGTTGTTTATTCCTGTGGATCGATCATCAATAACAATGAATTGGTATTGCCTTATGCCATGTCTGATACCTCTTCCACTTATGCCACCGTGAATCTGGATGAATTGCTTGAGCAATTAGTTCCTTCAGACTATCATACTCTGAACAATGGTATCAAAACAAAAGGTCAGATCTTATTAGTGGAAGACGAAGTGTTGAGTCAGAGTGTTATTTCACATATCATCAAGTCAGACAATTATGAAGTAGTGGTAGCTCCAGATGGAGTAGTTGCATTAATGGAACTTGGTCGTAAAAAATTCGATTTGATCATTTCTGATATTGCAATGCCAAATCTTGATGGATACCAATTACTCGAATTCATTAAGAAACATAAAACAGATGTTCCAGTGGTATTTTTAACTGGACATACCAGTGAGGCTGAAAAACAAAAAGGACTTCAGTTAGGAGCTTTGGAGTATATCAACAAACCAATTGATCGAAAAGCATTATTAGCGACGATACACAAAATTATCAACAGATAAAATAGCTTTTACTGCTTTTAATTCTATTTCAAAATAGGGTGCTGCAATAAGCCATGCTAAATGGTATGCGATAGTGCTTTCTGCGCCTTGATTTCTATTGATGCTATATTCTTCGATACCGTCATTGCATCCACAGGTGTCTAAGTCATATAGCGGCAAATCATGGTCATTGAATCCTAAGAACCACTTAAATGAATTGCGCAGTTTTTCAGCCGTTGCTTCATCATGTTTGATTCGATACATGCAATTAAATAATACCACCATTGCCATTGCATCAATTGGTTGTTGCGCATAGAGTTCGTAATCCTCGTCCATTTTAAGCCAACGGTTACTACCAATCAGACTAAGATGCTCATTGATAAAACACTTTGATTCTAGAAACTGTGCGCTTTGATCGGCAATTTCTAAAAACCTATCATTTCCAGTAATTTCAAATGCCCTATAAAGTGATGCTGGAATTAGTCCATTATCATAAGAGATAATAGGCTCAAACCATTTCCAATTTTCTTTTGCATATTCATCAAATCCGTCACAAATTTTACAGGCAAGATCATCCATCATCTTAATAAATCTATCCTGATCTGGAAAACGTTTTATATAATGGTACAATCCAAGAATACAATTCGCAAAACCTCTTTTATGACTCATATTTTTGATCTGATCTATAGAACGATGGAATATCTCTATGCCAAGTTGAAAGATCGAGTCGTTAGGGGCATGCCTAATTAAATAACCTAAAGCCCAAATGGTTCTACCAGTTGCATCATCTGAATCGTCGTTATCAAAAGTTTCATGCCCGAAATTCATGAAGTTTTTAAAACTACCATCTCTTTGTTGCATGTGATTGATGTAAGACAAATATTTGATGGCTAGTTGTAGGTATTTAGGTTCTTTGAATTGTTTATAAGACATCATGCTCAAAAGCAGTGCCCTTGCATTATCATCTAAACAATAACCAGCTTTGAAATTCGGCGTACAACCAATGGCGTGTTGGAGAATTCCCACATCATCTGTCATACGAATGATATGCTGTAAATTAAAAGGAAAGTCAATTAATTGATATTGAGATTCTAAATGAATCTCATGTTGATCTGCAATAGAAGCAAGCGTTTTGAATATTCTTAAATATTTATTGCTGATCAAAGGCCATGAAATGGTCTTGCCATATTCATAAGCTTTTTGCTTCAATGCTTTTAATAATGCTGGATCATCTAACACTTCATTGATCTGGTAAGAAAGAGCTTTCCAATCTCCAAATTCGAATAGTCTACCAACACCATCTTGTAAAACTTCTTCTGCATGCCAATAAGGTGTTGAAAAAACAGCACAACCTCCGCCCAGTGCATAACATAAGGTACCACTAGTTATTTGAGCCTTATTATGATAGGGAGTTACATAAAGATCTGCAGCAAGTAAACAGGAAACTAATTGTTCTTCACTTAAATATTGATCCATGAATTCTACATGCGTTTCAATATTTAGTTTTTTAACCAATTGTTTAAGAGAATCTCGATACGCTTCTCCTTCGTTACGTACAACGTGTGGATGTGTTTTTCCAATAACCACATATAACAGGTCCGGGTGTTTGTCAATAATACTGGGTAGTGCTTTAATAGCAGTCTCGATTCCTTTACTTCTTCCAATGAGTCCAAATGTTAGCATCACAGTTTTGCCTTTCCAGTGCGCAGGTGGATTTGGAATAATCGATTTTAAGATCTCAAAATCTGGTACACCGTGTTCCACATGAAATATTTTTGCAGCAGGCACTTCAAATACTTCTTTTAAAAAATGAATGGCCAGTTTACTCATCACAATGATGCCAGATGAATAGGCTGCAATTTTTTTCAAAACTTCTTTCTGATGAAAATTCGGTTTCTGAAGAACAGAATGAAACGTAGTAACAACGGGTACTTTCAATTTTCTTAATAAGGAAATGAGTAGCAGACCGCTATTCCCTCCGAATATGCCATATTCATGTTCAACGATACAGATGTCGGCATTAGATTCATTAATATAATCTGCAGCATTCAAATAATCTTGCTTGATTTGATCTCGAATGATTTTGGTAACGATTGGAGGGTACTGATAATCCTGTCCAGGGTCATTCATGGCAATCACCTCTATGTCTAAAGGCATATGAGTGGTTAATGCAGCATTTTGTAATGCGGAAACAACGTTTTCGGTGAAAGTGGCAATCCCACACTGACGGGGTGGGTAATTTCCAAGGCAAATAATTTTCATATGCCATTATATTAGAAGTGACCAGTATTGGAGCAACTAGTGGTTTCGGCAAATGAGAAGTGGGGCGTTGTTCAATTATTATAATCGAAACCGTTCGTAAATTTAAACAAAACGAAAGAGAAATCCTAGTCATTTTGAATTTAATCGGCATTCCTAGATATATTCTCGGTTAATAACTGATAAAAATGCTGTTTAATGAATTAATGTTTAAACAAGATTTGATCCCATAAAAAGCATTCACTTACATTTGTTGTATGACACAGGAGCAGATTAAAGATATGAGAGACCGCGTTTTGGTTTTGAGGAGGTTTCTTTGACGTTGAGAACCGCACATATAAAGTAGAAACGGATCGCCAACTTTCTTTATCGCCAGGTTTTTGGGACGATAATCAAAGAGCCACGGCGATCATGAAAGAAATTAAAGTAAACGAATATTGGCTAAAAATGTATCAGACCGTTGATACAGCAGTAGAGGATTTTGCCGTACTATTTGATTTTTGGAAGGGAGGTGATGCATCTGAAGCGGAAGCTAAAGAAGGATATGATCTAGCCATTCAATTAATTGAGGATGCCGAATTCAAAAGCACTTTAAACAGGCCTGAAGATGAATTGCCGGCAGTATTGCAGATCAATGCAGGTGCGGGTGGTACAGAAAGTTGCGATTGGGCAGAAATGCTTTTGCGTATGTATCGCATGTATGGCGATAAACAGGGATGGAAAGTAACTGAATTAGATTATCAGGAAGGAGATGGTGCCGGGATCAAAAGTGCAACTTTACAATTTGATGGTGATTTTGCTTATGGCTTTTTAAAAGCAGAAAGTGGCGTGCATAGATTGGTAAGGATCTCACCTTTCGATAGCAATGCCAGAAGGCATACCTCTTTTGCATCCGTATATGTGTATCCGTTAATTGATGATAGTATTGAAATTGAAGTCAACCCAGCTGATGTAGAATGGGCTTTTTATAGAAGTGGTGGTAGTGGCGGACAAAACGTCAACAAAGTTGAAACGGCAGTTCGTTTAAAGCACGCACCGAGTGGGTTTATAATCGAGTGTCAGCAAGCAAGAACACAGGGTGAGAATCGAGAGTTGGCAATGAAAATGTTGAAGAGTAGATTATATGAAGAAGAACTTAGAAAAAGGCAGGAAGTATTAAATGCGACCAATGCAGGGAAAAAGAAAATAGAGTGGGGCAGTCAGATCAGAAGCTATGTTTTTCATCCTTATAAAATGATCAAGGATCATCGTACAGATTATGAAGTTGGCAATGTGGGGCCAGTGATGGATGGAGAACTAGATGGCTTTATCAAAGCTTATTTGATGTCTGAAAAAGAAGATAAATAAAATTAATTAGCCTCTATTTTTAATGGGGGCTTTTTTTCAAACCTAAACCAAAGGTATCCCAGTATAATAGCAGTGATAGACGCTACTAATACTGATACTTTTGCTTCATTTTGAGTAGCAACATCCTCAAACGCAAGGGTTGATATAAAGATGCTCATAGTAAACCCAATACCTGCAAGCATACCTGCTCCAATTAATTTATACAGATTAACACCTTCTGGAAGTTCTGCCCATTTGCGCTTTACGAGGTAATAACAAAATGCAGTAATTCCTAATGGTTTTCCCAAACACAAGCCTATTTTAATTCCCCAACTTAATTTGGTATTCAATGCAGCTAAGCTGCCCTCTGGTAGGGGTATTGCTGTATTTGCTAGTGCAAAAATGGGGATGATAATAAAATACACAGGAATGTGAATTTTATCCTCGTATTTTCTTAGCAGATCAGTGGGAACAAGAAACGCAAATATTACCCCAGCAACAGTTGCATGAATCCCAGAATTGAACATGCAATACCAGAGTGCAATTCCACAAATGATCTGCCAAAAACCAAAAGCAACTTTTTTATAATTGAGAAAATATATAATTCCAGTTAATGAAATTGTTCCCAACAAATAAATTAAATGTAATTCACTGCCATAAAATATGGCAATCACAATGATGGCCCCTAAATCATCTATAATGGCAAGAGCTGTTAAAAAAACTTTCAATCCAGTTGGGATTCTTTTTCCTAAAAGTGACGCTACACCTAGTGTAAATGCAATATCTGTGGCAGTGGGAATTGCCCAGCCTCGAACATTATCAGTTCCCTTATTGATCAATGAAAACAAAATAGCCGGAACGATCATTCCACCGAGGGCACCAAATACTGGTAACAAGGATTGTTTAATGGATGCAAGTTCTCCCTGCAACATTTCTCTTTTAATTTCCATCCCTGCCAGAAAAAAGAACACTGCCATTAAACCATCATTGATCAATAATAATGGACTATTAGGAAGGTCTAAACCCCAAAGATGGATATGATGATCAGGAACGCCAGAAAAACTATAATTCCACATGGCAAGATAGTTTTCGCCGATTTTACCCCAATTTGTGATGATGAGGGATAATGCAGTACAGACCAATAACGTTATCCCAATAGAACTGCTGTCGTGTAGGAAATGATTTAATGGGTCACGGAAAAACTTTTTAAATCTTGCCTTCATAAAGGAAAATTACTAAATGCTTTTGATTATTGATTAGCCAAAATATCATATTTACTTTTTGGCCTTCTTTCATCCTGCCATTTAAAGTTTTTAAGTTTTAACTCCTCGTGGTTTACTTGCCGCATCGGATAAGCGTCTCCAGTTAGATTATTCCGCCAAACAATTTTTCTTGGTTTATTATCTTCAAATTCGATGTCGATCATTTCAGCTTCAGATTTATTGACGCCTGTAAAATGTTTGGCTTCATCTAGTCCGTAGTAAACATTCTCAGCATTCCCCTTTGCTTGCATAAAATTGATCTGTCCATCCACAAATTCTGCTCGAATAATCGTTCCTTTCATTTGATTGTAGAAATTACTACTACTATCAGCTTTACTCAAAGCCATTGCATTTTCAAATACCAATAATCTTTCTGGCTTCTTATTTTGTAAATACAGATAAATGGTATCTCCACTTATTTGATTGTCTTTCGCCCAAGCGATCGGTTCTTTGAATAGCCTGAATACCGAATCCTGCATGGAATAAAATAAACTATCGCCAACTGCTTGCAAAGAATCGGAATAGATCTTTACATGATAAAAAGCTTCAATGAATTTATCATGTGTACTATCTTCTTTTTCCCTTTCTTTTGCACTAAGCGTATCTTTTATGGGCTTCTTAGCACTAGAGGTATCTCGAATATTTGGGATCTTTCTTGTTTTCAGTAGATCAGATAGTTTGGCTGTATACAAAGTATCTGCAGAAACAAAGATCGAATCCTTTCCTTGTTTGATCAATAACAAGGGCTTCTGTGTTGCGATCATGGCAGATTTCTTCTTGTTTGTTTTGATATTATTTGCCACCAGATCGTATCCTTCTGCGGTGTCTTTACTTCTATACACTGCATTCCCGCTAAATTCACTAAGTCCAGTTGAATCATCAAATACCATATCATCTGCAGTAAAAGTATAGGTACTATCATCAATGAGCGATCGTTGGTGTAAAGTGCCCCTCTTATTTTTCATATCAAAAAAACCATCCTTGGTATGAATGATTCTGCTTTCATTATAAATTAGACTAGGGCAGGTGAATGTGGCGATTTTGGTATTCGTATTATATTGAAGTGTATCCGTATTTACTTTAGTATCTGGATCAACAAGATGTACATTATGTTTAAAAATGACATCTTTCGTATCTCCATAGTAGTAACCTTCCTGACTGGTGAGCACCGTTTTTTTGTCAACCAGTTTGCCCCCGTTTCTATAAACGCCAATCTTTAAAGTAACATCATAATCCAGATCATCTGTTGTTAGAACCCCTTTGCCATCTGTAAGCTTAACTTTTGTTTTGAGATAGGCTTTTTTTTCTTTTCCCAGATACTTCAAGTATTGCGAATAAGTGTGTACACTATCCGCATCGTTAATATGCACATTCCCAAATGCCTCCAACATATTTTGAAGTGAATTCAAAACAATACTGTCTGCATAGATCCATGTATTCTCTTGCTTTAGAACAACATCGCCACTTTTGTCGCCAGCTAAAGAGATCAGATTTGTAACACTATCAACTTTTACAGCACTATACCGAAGTGCTCTGATAATATCAATCTGTTTACCTGGCACAACTGTATCAACAGGATTCCTTTGTGCAAAGGAATTGTTCACTGTTGATAACAGTATTAAAAATGTAAACCATGTAACAGTACGGATCATTGCTGAGGTATCTTGGTAGAATCACTGATAGGAGCCATTAAGGGGCCGCTCTTATCTTTTTTTCCGAAAACAGAAATATTTACATATCGTTTTGGATGAACGCGAAGATCATCTAAAAGAATATTGGCACTGTGTACTGAATTATTCAAATTATCGTACAAAGTTTTGTCATTAAGTAATTTACCCAATGAACCATCTTTTGAATCTACTTTCGTTAAAACATTGTTCAATTTCTCAATGGCAGATTTAAATTGGGTAATACTCCCTTTAATATCAGCTTCAGAAAATTGTTCACTTGTTTTTTCAATATTGCTCATTGTTTTAGAAAGCTTCTCATTATTCGCCGATAGGTTTTTAGTGAAGCTATTCACATTGTTCAACGACTGAGTAATGCTGCCTGATTGTTCGTTCAACATTTTTTCGATCGATGCAGAAGATCCCAATAAACTGGCAGTGGTTGAATTCATATTGGCAATAACTGTTTGCAAATTGCCTTTAGTGGTAGGATCAAAAACGCCGTTGATGTTTTTTAAAACAGCATCTAATGATTTTAGCGTTTGCTTTAATTGATCTGCTACGGGTTCTATTTTACTGGTTACTTCGCCTAACATACCTGGTTCGGAAACTGTAGCAATGGTGTCGCCAGTTAACATGCCTTTTGCTGAAGTTCCTAACTTGATATCGATACTAGGAGTGCCAAGCATGCTTTCTCTGATCACAGCCACAGAGTTATCTGGAATCATATAATAATCCTTCAACTTTATGGTTACTAGAATATCAGAAAGGTTCTTATCGGTATTTTCAATTTCAAAAACGGCACCTACTTGAAATCCATTTACATATACCGGATTCGAAACCATGATCTGCTTGGTATCCTTGTATTTTGCAAATATGTAATGACCTGTTTTGAAAAGTGTTTTACCACGAATGAAATTATATCCAAGGATGAGTAAGGTAATGGCAATAGCAGTTAAAGCCCCAACCTTGGTTTCGTTTGATATGTTCATATGCACAAAACTAAGGTTTCTTACCGTGAAGCAGTAGGGAAGTGGGTGTTAAAAATTAACAGTTTTCAAGAAATTATTTACTCGCACCAACCGAAATCTGCTTTTCTAGTGAATATTTATACCTTTTTAGTGAACGGATGATTACTTCGCATATTTCACGTTGCCCGTCTTCGCTATTCAGATAAGTCTCTTCATCTGGATTAGAAATGAATCCGGTTTCGATTAATACAGCAGGCATTGCTACTGCTTGTAAAACCCAGATCCCTTTTTGTCTTTGTTGCGCTTGTCTACTGATCCTGCCCACTTTTTGGAATTCGTCTTCGATCGTTAAAGCCAGGTTCGCACTTCTTTGAAAATATTGTTGGGTCTTAATGGTTGAGATCATCATTTTAGTAGGATCACCGGGATCAAAATCCTTTAGTTCCTTTGCTGATACACTATCCATATACAAATCCATATTTTCGCTGAGTGCTTCCTTCTTTGCATCTGTTTTGCCTACTCCATAAATATAGGTCTCGGTACCTTTTGCAGGACTAGGCGTTGTCCAATGATTATAGTCGGTTACAGTTTTAGTATGTTTCTTTTTCTTCTTGCCTTTCCCTGTATAATAGGTTTCTGTATGGTGCCCAGTTACTTCGCTATGACGTGTTGGTGGAGCATCGTTTACGTGAATACATACAAAGAGATCGCCTCTTGCTTGATTGGCGATATTGGCTTTTTGGATCACTGAGTTAAAAACGTCAGTTCTTCTGGTCATTACAATTTCAATCTCAGGCATTTCATCGTGCAGCATTTGCTCCAATTTCAATGAAACACCAAGTGCAATATCTTTTTCACTTGAGAAACTACCTCTAGCACCACCATCGGATCCTCCATGACCTGGATCGATCACAATTTTTCTGAGTACTTGTTTCGGTGTTGGTTGGGCTTTGTCTTGTATAAATGACATGCCAATTAACACGCAAAAACTTAACAAAACAAACGCAACAAAATATCTCCGCATCATATCAATTCGTTAAAGGATTTTTCACACTTACCATTTTACACCCCGAAGGCCTTATTTTTGCCCTGATTACTATGAGCAAACTGTGCAAATTTAACGTAAAAACCCTCCTTGCTATTGTTGTGGCGGGTTATTTACTGATATTAACAATTCATTCAAGCGCAGCCAAAGCTCCCTTTAGGCTTGTATTTTCTATTGAAAACCATCGAATTGATACGGTTCCAACAAAACAAGCTCCTAAATATGTGGTGGATAAAGAAACAGGCGATACTACTTTTTCTGATAGTATACCCCGTATAGACACTTTACATATCTCCAAAGATTCAATTGATGCACCTATCAAATATAGTGGAGAAGATTCTGGCGTACTGATTATTCCCACTAAACAGTTCTATCTCTATGGGAAAGCCAAAATGGATTATAAGGATATGAAATTGGATGCTGCTACCATCAAATATGATCAGCAAAATCAAGAAATCAGGGCGTTCGGGGGCACAGATACTTCTAATAATCCTTTAAATAAACCGCATTTTGATCAGGGCTCCACAAAAACGGTCAGCGATTCTATTGCATTCAATACCAAAACAGGGAAAGCCTATATCCAGAATACTTTTTTGCAGGAAGGTGAGATCTATGTAAATGCCCAAAAGTTGAAAAAAGTGAATGCTAACGAAGCTTTTGCAAAAAGAGCAAGATTCACCACTTGTAATTTAGATACCCCGCATTTTGCATTCAGAACTGCGAAAATGAAGATCATCAATAATAAGATTGGTGTATCTGGTCCGGCTTTCCCAGAATTTGAAGGGGTTCCAATGCCCGTGGGTATTCCTTTTGGGATTTATCCATTAAGTCAGGGCAGACATTCAGGTATTTTACCTCCATCATTCATTACTAGTGAAGATTTTGGAGTGGGACTAGAAAACTTTGGTTATTACAAAGTGATTAATGACAATTTAGATTTCACTACCAGAGCCAATCTATATTCTTATGGCGGATGGTTGGTAAATCTAAACTCAAAATATATCAAGCGCTATCGTTATACAGGAAATCTGAATGTTACATTTCAGAATAGTAAGATCTTAAATAAATCTGGATTAAACCCAGAGGAGTTCAATGTTTCAAAGTCCTATATGATCAACTGGAGCCATAGTAGTGATCAGCGTGCAAGACCCGGAACTACTTTTGGAGCAAGTGTCAATTTTGGTAGCACCAAATTCAATAAAACATTACTTAATAATCCCTATCAGAATTATAATAATCAGTTAAGCTCTTCTATTAATTGGGGCAAAGATTGGGGAGGAAAATACAATCTCTCATTAAATGCCAACCACAATCAGAATAGTGTTACTGGGTTAGTAAATATGAATTTGCCAACCGCCAATTTTAGCGTGATCACTTTTTATCCATTCCAGAAAAAAGAAAGTGTTGGTAGCCCAAAATGGTATGAGAAGGTCGGTGTTGGTTATACCGGAAATTTGCAAAACCAATTCTCATTCTACGATTCAACTTTCAATTTCAAAAGGATGTTGGATACGATGCAATGGGGTGCGCAACACAATATTCCAATTACATTATCACTTCCTTCACTGGGGCCAATTACAGTTTCTCCTACCATATCTTATGAAGAAAGATGGTATGGTCAACGCAATTTTAAAAGCTGGGATAGTGTCAAACAAAAAGTAGATACCACAGTGCAGAAAGGTTTTTATACTGCACGTCAGATGAGTTTTGGAATTGGAATGAATACCAGGATTTTTGGTACTTATAAGTTTAAAAAATCAAAAGGTATTAAGGCCATCAGGCATGAAATCAGGCCAACCCTATCGATCAACTACAAGCCCGATATGGCCGGTCAATATTATTATACTACCCAGGTAGATACTGCTCATAATCATGTACGTTTTTCACAATTCGATGGGGGGATTTTGGGAGCCTTCTCAGAAGGGAAGTTCGGGGGCATGGGCTTTGGCGTAGATAATTTGTTGGAAGCAAAAGTGCGGGATAAATCAGATTCTACAGGTGTTGCAACGAAAAAAGTAAAGCTCATCGATGGCTTCGGGTTTTCATCGAACTACAATTTCATGGCAGATAGTTTTGCGCTTGGCATGTTTAATTTATATGCTAGAAGTACCTTATTTGAAAAAGTAAATATCACTGCTTCTGCCAATTTGGATCCTTATAAAATTGATAGCAAAGGGTATCGTGAGAATAAACTATTATTTGATCCTGCGCACTTACAATTTGGAAGAATTACTAGTGCCAATCTTGCTATTTCAACTTCGTTTAAAAGCAAGACCAAAGATGAGAAAGCAGGGAAAGACAAAAAGGAAATACCCTTGGATCCATTCATGACCCCTGATGAGCAACAACGGCAATTGCAATTTGCGAAAGCCAACCCTGCAGAGTTTACAGATTTTAATGTGCCTTGGTCGCTCAGCTTTTCTTATTCCTTAAACTACACAAGAACATTGAAGGCCGATTATAGCGCGTGGGTAAATACTATTTATTCATCTGTGAATTTCAATGGCGACTTTACCTTAACCCCCAAATGGAAAATGGGGGGCACGGGTTATTTCGATTTCAATGTAGGTAAGCTGCAGCAATTGAGTATGTTCATTACGCGTGAAATGCACTGTTGGCAGTTGGCTATCAATGTTACTCCAATAGGTATGTATCGCTCATTCAATATCACACTCAATCCGAAATCCGGTATACTTCGAGATCTTAAAATTAACCGTAGCAGAACTTTCTCAAACTACTAGTTTTAGTGAAAAGATAAAAGTGAAAAATGGACTTTCAAGGTTTATTATTCATGAGCTACGTAATAGTCCTTCATGATTTGAAATACTTTGTCTCTTAGTTCTTTTGAGGTATAGCCTTCAGTTTCTATTGGTGCTAGAAAATGAATTTCTACGGGGTGGGGTACCAGCCAGAAGCTTTTATCTGAAGGCATTGCTTTTTTGGTGTGCAATAAGATTGCTGGTATTACTGCTGTCTTTGTATCAACCGCCAATTTAAAAGCACCATCATAAAACTGTTTTAAGGGCTCACTAGATTTATTTCTGGTGCCTTCTGGGAAAATACACATGTGGAAACCCTTTCTCAGTGCGGCTTTCATGTCGTCAAAACTTTTTCTTCTACTGGCATCACTGTTACGATCAACTAATACAGAACCTCGTGCATAATAAAATCCAAACAAAGGAACTTTTGTAAATTCTTTTTTTGCAATGGTTTGATTGGGACCAGGAATAAATGGAGCAGATAATGGAACATCAAGCATCGCATTGTGGTTGCAAGTAATGACATAGGTCTTTCCTTTTTTGAAATGCTCTTTTCCTTTTACTGTAACCGGACAGCCAATTAAATTCAGCCAGGTCCACTGCCAGCCCTTTGCAATTAATATAAACCACCACATTCCCTTTGGATCTTTGATGAGCTTTGTTAATAGGGAAGGAATAAGTATCATTAAAAATGTTCCTGCAAAACTAATGAGTCCCCAGAATGCCCAGATCCTGGCAAAAATTTGCAAAAGTATTCCCGGCTTAGCTTGTCTTGATTTCATCTTTCAGTAATAAAGCTGCAATATCTAATTTTTCTTTGAAAAATTTAAAATGAAGGTAGTTTCCAATCGATGGGGTCAAATCCTTTTTTAACAAAAAAATCATTGGCCTTACTAAAATGTTTGCAACCGAAAAAACCTTTGTCGGCACTAAATGGTGAAGGATGTGCTGCTTTTAAGATCAGGTGTTTACTATCATCGATCAGGATCTGTTTTTCCTGCGCGAATTTTCCCCACAATAAAAAAACAAGGTCTTTTTTCTCGGCCGATAATATTCGAATTACTTGATCAGTAAATGTTAGCCAACCCAATTGTGCATGGCTTGCTGGCTCATTAGACCTTACTGTTAGGCTTGCATTCAATAAAAGCACACCTCTTTCGGCCCATGCCGTTAGATTACCTGAATGGGGTATGGGAATGCCAATATCGGAATGTAATTCTTTGAAGATATTTTGAAGTGATCGGGGTATTGCTACTCCATCCTGCACGGAAAAGCTTAGTCCATGTGCCTGGCCAGCTCCATGATAGGGGTCCTGACCAAGTATTACTAATTTTACTTTATCGAAAGGGGTACTATCAAATGCCTTGAAAATATTTGCCCCAGTAGGGTAAATTTGCCTGTTTAGGGCTTTTTCGGCCTTTAAATGTTCGATCAACTGAAGAAAATAAGGCTTCTCAAACTCATCTTTCAGACGTAATTTCCAACTTTCTTCAATTTTAACTGACATTGTTTGCAAATGGTTTTGGATGCAAACTAATTAAAATTTATTTTTGCCGCCCTTCAGATAGGAAACACCTGTTTGACCGGGTATGGTTCGGTAGCTCAGCTGGATAGAGCAACTGCCTTCTAAGCAGTAGGCCATTGGTTCGAATCCAATCCGAATCACGAAGAGAGGTCGCAAGGCCTCTCTTTTTTTTGTGCTATTCATCAATTTATCGACATTCGCATTCTAACGATGTGTTTGGTGGGCTTAATTGCTCTTTTAAAGAATATTTATGAGCTATAACTATTTACCGCTTGATCAAAATTGGTTGCATTTTGATCAGATCAAAGACCTACTCGATTTTAAGCAACAGATCTCTATCACATTTGATGCACACAAAAAAATCACGGCTTGCAGGAAATACCTCGATTCAAAAATGAAAGACGCTGATAGTCTTTATTATGGCATTAATACCGGTTTTGGGTTTCTTCAAAATGTACAGATCGATGCGGGTTCGATCGAGCAATTACAATATAATTTATTGGTATCTCATGCATGCGGATTAGGAGAGGAAGTGCCCAAAGAAATTGTAAAACTGATG
>CAIYAG010000384.1 GCA_903924075.1 uncultured Bacteroidota bacterium
ATTGTGTAGAGGTATGGCCAGAATAAAAAAGATCCTTTGTAATGAAATCATGGGTGTTTCCGTAGAAAATATTTGTAATGGGATCTCGCAATGCAATTAACTGCTCAGGCGGATTTAGGGGTAAAAAATAGATCGTTAAAAACCTCGATAGACTTAAAACTATAAACCCCCAAAGAAATAATAGTAATAATCTTGGATCATTGATTGCCCTGTATAAAAACAGTAAGAACATTGACCAGATAATCAGAAAAGTTGGAATTGAAACGTCGTATACCGGTAGGGAATTGATGATAAAATCATTAAGAACCATTCCATCCCTTGATTCAATAAAATTAAAAAAAATAGGAAATGCAAAAAGTATCAAGATCCATACGAACAATCCGATCAATAACCTTTTTTTAAAGAATTCATTTGCGATCGCTTCTTTCCAAACTTTTTTGATATGTGCGGGATCAATCAATTGCATCTTGCAAAAATAAAAAAAAACGCCGTTAGTAACTAACAGCGTTTTATGAATGGTAGTGATTTTAATAATGCCATCTCACAAATGCTTCCATTGCCGCATATTTCGTAAGACCTAATGATGCATATAAGTTAGCGGTATTTCCATTTCTATCTTCTGCTCTTTGCCAGAATTCTCTTGCGTCTGTTCCTTGAAATGGTACCGAGTCTTTTTGCGATTGGTGAATAAAGATCCCAAACCTTTTTTTCATGACTTGATCTGGGCTCATAGGGATCGCCATTTCAATTTCAGAAATATCCCATTCTTGCCAAGCACCTTTGTATAACCATACCCAACAATCTTTCACCCAAGGTTCACCTGCAGCTTTTAGTCTACGCATACTTTCAAAAACTACATCCAAACAAACTTTATGAGTACCATGTGGATCTGCCAGATCTCCCGCGCAGTAAATTTGATGCGGCTGAAGTTTATTTAGTAATTCCATAGTATTGATCACATCTGCTTCACCCATTGGATTTTTGTCGATAGTTCCTGTTTCATAAAATGGAAGATTTTGAAAATGGCAGCGACTATCATCTGGAAGTCCTACGTATCTGCAGGTAGCCTTTGCTTCACACCTTCTAATTAATCCTTTGATCTCTCTGATGGCTCCGGTATCAACTTGATTTTTTTTCTTGCCAGCAATGAAGTTCCTCGCTTCAGTTAAGATTTCCTGACTCTTTTGGTTGTCTATTCCAAACATATCTTCAAAGCCTACTGCGAAATCAATAAATCTTGTAACGAATTCATCTGTTACTGCAATATTTCCACTTGTTTGATAAGCAACATGCACTTCATGTCCTTGATCGTGTAAGCGCATAAAGGTTCCTCCCATACTGATAATGTCATCATCAGGGTGAGGGGAGAAGATGAGGCATCTTTTTGGGTGTGGAGTGCTTCTTTCTGGATGTGAAGGAAGTTGCAGTCCTGGCTTTCCACCAGGCCATCCTGTAATGCTGTCTCTTAATAGATAATATACTTGCAAATTAATTTCATAAGCATCTCCTTTTTCAACCAACAGATCAGACAAACCATTTTCATTGTAGTCGTTTGTATTCAAACTTAAAACCGGTTTTTCTACTTTCAGAGCCAAGTTGATCACAGCTCTTTTGATCATATTGGTGGTCCATTCGCATTCTCCAGTTAACCAAGGCGATTTAACTCTTGTAAGCTCGGCCGATGCAATTTCGTCGATGATAAAGGTACAATCAGGATGTTGCTGTAGTATACTCGCAGGTATTTGCTCCGTTACATTTCCTTCAACAGATTTTGCAATGATGCTGGCTTTTGAACCCCAAGCAAGCAGAATAATTTTCTTAGATTTTAAGATGGTATTAATTCCCATAGTAACCGCTCTTCTCGGCACTTTAGAAATATTTTGGAATTCATAAGTATTTGCAAGCCGGGTATTATTTTCAAGATTCACCATTCTGGTTTTTGAAAAAATACTTGACCCTGGTTCATTAAATCCGATATGCCCGTTATTACCTATACCTAGAATTTGTAAATCTATTCCTCCAGCAGCTTCAATCTTATCTTCATATTCCTGACAAAACAATTTTACGTCTTCCTTACTTCCTGTTCCTGATGGTAAATTGATATTTTTAGGATCAATGTCTACATGGTTGAAGAGATGACGATGCATGAAGCTCCAGTAACTTTGGTAAGCTTCCTTCTCAATTGGGTAATATTCGTCAAGGTTAAAACTGATGACATTTTTAAAGCTCAATCCTTCTTCACGATGAAGTCTTACAAGCTCTGCATACATTGAAATGGGGGTACTTCCAGTTGCAAGGCCCAAAACGCAATTTTCATTTAAAGCTTGTTTTTTACGAATAAGTTCAGCTATTTCTTTTGCAGCCCCAATAGATCCCAGAGATGCATTTGGGAAAATTTGTACGGCAATTTTTTCGAAAGAGTCAACCATGTATTATATTTTTTGTAGGTGAAAATTATTTATTAAAATCAGCTTTACAATAATTCCAATTCCAGAAATTGTAACGTTTAAATTGGCTTGTCAGTTTCATTTCAAATTTACTCCAATCCTTTGCATCTTTAGGACTCCATAAAACCTCACTCAATGCAGTCATTCTAGGAAAAAGCATATACTCCAATTTTTTGGGGTTGGCGATATATTCTGTCCATAAATTAGCCTGTGCTCCAATCACATATTTCTCATCATCTTTCGACAATTGTTTTGGGATTGGTTCGTAATTATAAACATCTTTTAATGGTAAATATCCACCAATTGTTAATGAATCTTCTGGTTTTGTTTGAGAATAATCAAAATAAGCATAAGTAGTTGGGGTCATGATTACCACATGCTTTTGTTTTGCAGCAGAGATTCCTCCTGTTTCACCCCTCCAACTCATGACTGCTGCATTGGGGGCAAGTCCGCCTTCTAAGATCTCATCCCAGCCAATGATCTGACGGCCTTTCCCGTTTAAATATTTTTCTATACGTTGAATAAAGTAACTCTGTAATCCATGTTCATCTTTGAGGTTTTTATCCTTGATCAGTTGCTGACAGAATTCAGACTTTTTCCAAGCTGTCTTGGGACATTCATCACCACCAATATGAATATATTTTGAAGGGAATAATTGTAATACTTCATCTAAAACATCTTGTAAGAAATTGAAAGTATATTCAGTTGGGGCAAAAACGTCTTCAAATACCCCCCATGTTTGCTGTACTTGTTTTCCTTCTGTGGTACCTGCCCATGGAGATTTGGATGGGTGTTTTGTGGATGAATCTGGGAAACAACTCAACTGTGGATAAGCAGCAATTGCTGCAGATGCATGCCCGGGCAATTCTATTTCTGGTATTACTGTAACATATCTATCAGCTGCATATTGTACGATCTCTTTGACTTCATCTTGCGTATAAAACCCTCCATCACGAATAGCATCATTCGATTTTCCTGGGAAATGCCCTACAATTGTTCCATTTCTATAACCTCCAATTGAAGTAAGTTTTGGATATTTTTTGATTTCAATTCTCCAACCTTGGTCCTCCGTTAAGTGCCATTGAAAAGTATTCATTTTATGCATCGCAATAAAATCAATATATTTTTTTACATACGATGTTGGGAAAAAATGGCGCCCTACATCTAAGTGCATGCCTCTATAAGCAAACCTTGGTTTGTCTTCAATCTGTACAAATGGTATTAAAAGGGTAGGTGTTTTTTCGGTTGGCAATAATTGAATAAGCGATTGAATGCCATAAAATGCACCAGTAGCATTATCTCCCGCAATATAGACCCCTTCATTGTTTACATGCATTTGATAAGCACCTGCAATGGGGTATTCCATCTTCTCATAGTTGAGAACGATTTTGTTTTTGAAATCTCCCTTTGAGATCACTTTTAATTTAAAACCATAAAATTGTTGCAAAAAATCATTAAGAAAATTAGCTGATTTTTCGAGACCACTACCAGCTAATAAAATTTGTGTTTTATTATTGATAGCGAAGCTACCTTTCCCAACAACCAATTTTACTGGTTGAGGAATAATATTAATATCCTGAGCCTGAGCAGAAAAGATACCTATTGCAAACAAGTATGTAAAAACCAATTTTTTCATTATTCAATTATTTTAAAGTGGGTAATATAATTTTTGATTGGTTATTGAAAATTTTGATGGTAGCTTTTTGAAAATCTTCCGGTTTAGCATGATAGATATCGGTAAATTTTTGTGGGTTTCTATCAGCCAATGGGAACCAGCTACTTTGAATTTGAATCATTAAGCGATGTCCTTTTTTGAAAGTATGTGCAATATCTGGTAATGCAAATTTTACTTGGGTTGGTTTGCCAGGAACAAATGCTTCTGGGCTTTCAAAACTGTTCCTGAATTTGCCACGCATAATTTCACCACGCACCATCATCTGATAACCGTTCATTGTGTAATGATCATTATCACTGTATTTGAAATCATCCGGAAATACATCAATAATTTTTACAACAAAGTCAGCGTCTGTGCTACTTATACTTACCATTAGATCTGCGGTTGGAGATCCTGCTACAGTAAGGTCTTCCGTTAAAATAGGTGTTTGATAAACTAGCACATCGGGTCTTCTTGAAGCAAACCGTTGATCATCTGTCATGTATTCTCTAGTTCTACCTAATTGAACTGATTCTGAATAGGGAACTGGTTTTGCAGGATCACTTGTATATTCTGTAAAGCTGGTAAGTGGAGCTATTTTGTTGGTGAAATAGTTAAGTGTGCCATTTGCTGATAAATATACATCTCGGTTCACAATATTTTTTGAAGGCCATTCAGAAAATTGTCTCCATTGATTTTCCCCGGAGAAGAAAATGTTTGCTTCCGCAATTTTATCTATCGATCCTTTTCCTTTTAAATAAAAATTGAAGAATGGCAATTCAATATTTTGTTGATACCATTCGCTCGTATTAGAGCCGAATGCCACATTACCTAAATGCGTTCCATCTTTAGAACCCCACTGACCATGATACCATGGACCCATCACTAATTGATTTTTATTTTTGGCTTTCGATTCAATTGCCTTGTAGAGGTTCCATGCACCAAAGCAATCTTCGGCATCGAATAGTCCGCCCACAATCAGTGTCGGAATTTTGGAAGAGATATTTTGAACATAGTTGCGATCGTTTCTATTCTTCCACCATTCGCTATAATTTGGATGGTTCATTAAATCGTTCCAAAATGCAATACTATCACCCATTAATTTACTTAATTGTGGTAGTGTGCCATTTCTAAGAAAGAATTCATAATTGTCTTGTATCGGAAAATTAAAACCGTCGGGCCCAACTGTTGTTGGTTTTGGTCTAGGTTTTCCAAATGAAGAATAGAATCCAAATGCGTCCATCACCATGAGTGCACCATTGTGGTGAAAATCATCACCAATAAACCAATCTGTAACTGGTGCTTGCGGACTCACCGCTTTTAAAGCCGGGTGATTGCTAAGAGCCGCCATAGCAGCATAAAATCCAGGATATGATGTTCCATAAACACCTGCATTACCATTGTTATTTTCAATGTTTTTAATCAGCCAATCTATGGTATCGTAGGTATCAGAAGATTCATCGATATCTGAATTTGATTTTTTATTTGGTTGATAGGGCCTGACGTCTACAAAATCACCTTCACTCATCCATCTACCACGCACGTCTTGTTGAACAATAATGTACTGCTCTTGTAAAAAATACTTTCTAGCTCCCTGCCACATGCCAGAATATTTTTTTTCTCCATATGGTGCGCAGCTATAAGGGGTTCTTGTGATGAGCAATGGATGCTTTTCAGATTGGTCTTTTGGAATATACAGAGCGGTAAAGAGTTTTACGCCATCACGCATGGGAATGAGCACTTCTTTTTTGGTATAATTGCTCATAAACCAAAGGGAATCGGCATTTTGCGCGATGCCAAAAAATGGGATCAGGCAAATTACAATCAGAATTTTTTTCATATCAGGCAGTTAGAATACCTGAAAATAAAAAAAGTTTCCCTTGTTGGGGAAACTTTTTTATTTTTTTTATAAAGTAGGTGTTAATTAAACCTTAGTAAGTTTGATCATATTAGTAGGAAGGTGCAAATGCACCGGTGTACTACCTGTATTAACCACTACATCTCCAGCATGCAGGAAGCCTCTTTGCTTCAATATGTCGATCTGGTCGTTCACCATATCATCAAAGCTCTCTTCTTCTGCATAATAGAATGCTCTAACACCCCAGCTCAGACTCAATTGATTAACCAGTGATCGTTCTTTGGTAAAAATGAACAATGGGGAAGAAGGACGGTAACTGCTCAACATAAAGGCAGTGTAACCACTTTGCGTCATTCCAATCAGTGCCTGTGCTTCTACATCTTCTGCAATTTTACATGCATTGTAACAAATAGCATCACTATGGTAAGAGGGAGAATGTGGTTGAGGTTTCAAATCAGCCGAACGATCGTAACGATATTCTTTCTTTTCAATTTCACGAATGATCTTGCGCATAGTTTGAACCACCAAGGTAGGGTGGTTACCTGCAGCTGTTTCACCGCTAAGCATTACTGCGTCAGCACCTTCTAAAACGGCGTTTGCAACGTCAGTAATTTCAGAACGATTGGGCTTAACCCTGTCGATCATACTTTCCATCATCTGAGTAGCAACGATCACGGGTTTTGCACGGTGCAAACATTTACGGATCAATTCTTTTTGTACTAGTGGAACTTGCTCAATTGGAATTTCAACGCCCAAGTCGCCACGAGCAATCATGATCGCATCACTTTCAAGAATGATATCACGGATATTTAATAAAGCTTCTGGTTTTTCAATTTTTGCAATGATCTTGGTCTTGCTTTTCTTTTCTGCAAGTTTACTTCTTAGGATAACAATATCTCTTACACTTCTTACAAAGCTTAATGCAACCCAATCACATTGTTGTTCAATGATGAATTCAAGGTCTACTAAATCCTTCTCAGTTAATGCAGGTAAAGAGATCTTAGTATCTGGTAAGTTGAGCCCTTTTTTAGAAGATAAAATTCCTCCCAGAGTAACTTCTACTTTCACATCACCATTTTTTTCAATGCTGATTACTTTCACTTCCAATTTACCATCATCAATCATAATGGTATTGCCTAAAACAACATCTCCCGCCAAATTCGGATAGGAAACATATATTTTTTCTTTGGTTCCTACACATTTTTCATTGGTTAATGTAAGGATATCACCTGGAGTAATTTCCAATGCATTATTTTCAATTTCACCTACGCGAAGTTTAGGACCTTGCAAATCTGCAAGTATTGAAATATTATAAGGTTCAGTGCTATTGATCTTTCTAATATGCTGAATAATGTTGGCTTTGTCTTCATGGCTTCCATGAGAAAAGTTTAAACGGAAAACGTTAACTCCAGCGCGACCTAAATCTAATAATTTTTCATAGGTATCGCAGGCTGGTCCTACTGTTGCTACGATCTTTGTACGGTGGTCTACGTGTTCGATTCCTGCTTGTGTATTCATTTCTTTGTGCAAGTACTGGTCAATGTTTTTTGACATAACTGGATAGTTGTAATTAATATTTTTGTGGGGGTACTTTATTTAACTGGCTAGGATTTTTACGATCTTCATCCACTCTTCTCCAATTTTTTGTTTCTCTTTAATAGCTTTATCCAATGGGGTATAAAATACTGCGTTGTTTACAATACCGATCATTTCATTTCTTCTGCCTGCAACTAATGCTTCAACAGCGTGATAGCCCATATGGCTGGCAATTAATCTATCTAAACCGCTTGGAGAACCACCTCTTTGAATATGGCCAAGGATACAAACTCGAATATCTGCTTGAGGTAAACGCTCTTTTAATACTTTGCCTAATTCATTTGCGCCTCCAAATTCATCACCTTCGGCAACAACCACCAAATTCACCAATTTTTTCCGCTTTTCCTTTTCAGTTAGATTATTGATCAATGCTTCAATATCGGTTCTTGATTCCGGAATTAATATATTTTCCGCACCAGTGGCAATCCCACTATGCAAAGCAATATAACCAGCATCCCTTCCCATCACTTCCACTAAAAATAAGCGGTCATGTGCATCCATGGTATCTCTGATCTTATCAATAGCATCAATTGCTGTATTTACCGCCGTATCAAACCCTATGGTAAAATCACTACCAGCAATATCTTTATCGATAGTACCTGGTAATCCCATACATGGAATATCATATTCGTTACTGAATTTTTGAGCACCTCTGAAACTTCCGTCTCCGCCGATGATCACCAATCCATCAATACCTCTTTTCTGTAGGTTTTCGTACGCTTTTTTTCTGCCCTCGGGCTCAAAAAACTCTTTACTGCGGGCTGTTTTTAAGATGGTGCCACCTCTCTGTATGATGTTGGCAACTGATCTAGAATCCATTTGAAAGATATCATCGTCAACCATGCCGTTATAACCGCGCATAATTCCGAAAACTTCTAATCCATGGTAGATACCTGTTCTTACAACAGCTCTGACAGCTGCATTCATTCCCGGTGCATCTCCCCCTGAAGTGAGAACACCAATTTTATTGACTTTTTTAGCAGACATTGTAGATATGCGATTCTTTCTTAATACGATAAAATAATACTGACTGGCAATCGTAATCGAACGTGTATCAACTACACAAGTTCCAAAAATAAGCAATTATGGCTAAATGCCAAGAGCTTATCTATGCACATCCTTTTGTAGATTAGCAAAATGAAGCTAATTATAACGGGAGCTAATGGGTTTTTAGGCCAACATTTATCCTTATATATGCATAATAACAAATGTGATGTATATCCTGTTTCTAGAGGGCCTAAGCGGATTCCATTGTCAGAAATACCTTATTATCCACTCGAATTAACTGATAAACAAGCTGTTTTAGATTTTTTTGCACAGATTCAACCAGATGTTGTGATTCATACAGCTGCGATGAGCAAGCCGGATGAGTGCTTTTATGATCAGGAAGCCTGTGTATTGCATAACGTCACCGCCACGCAATACCTTGTAGAGGCAGCGAAGCAATTTTCGGCCAGATTTATCTATGTTTCAACAGATTTTATATTTGGGGAAGGCGGACCGCACTCAGAATTAGCCCTTCCAAATCCTTTAAATTTTTATGGTGAAAGCAAATTGATGGCCGAAAAACTGGTTAGATCTAGTGGATTGAGGCAAAATATAGTGCGCCCAGTGTTTATTTACGGAAGCCATTGGGATGGAATGCGGCCTAGTTTTATTCAATGGGTTAGGGGCAAGTTAGAAGCCAATCAACCCATTAAAGTGGTGACTGATCAGCACCGAACCCCCACTTTCGTTGATGATATTTGCAAAGGGATCGACCTTTTATTGCAAAGAGAAACCAATGAAGATTTTCATTTTGCCGGTGAAGACATTTTATCGCCCTATGAAATGGCGGTTATCGTGGTTCAGGTACTTGGGCTGAATGCTGCCTTGATTGAGCCGGTTACTGCCGATGTTTTTCCGGAAATAGTGCGTCGAGCTAAAGACTCTGGACTGAAAATCGACAAAGCAAAAGCAATTTTGGGTTACCAACCCCATGGTTTTGCTGAAGCCGTTAGACTTTCTTTTGGCTTAAAACCTTAATGAAAGATTCACATGAAATTTATTAAAATGGTAACATTAAGTCGGAACTTCATAGGACTTAATTGAAATTCTAAGATGTCTAAATCGTCTTTGTTGTTATACTATAATCAAAGGGTTAAACAGGTTTTTAATCAACTTCTTGAATTTGACCTGAATTTTTCAGAAAATTCTTTACATGATTTTAGGGTTGAAATTAAAAAAATGCGTGCCATTTTGAAATTTCTTAAGACAATTTATCCAAAACAAAAGCTCAAAAAATCTGCTCGTCAATTAAACAATATTTTTAAACAGGCAGGAGAGATCCGGGAATACCAATTGCTATTGCAATGGTTCCAAAAAAACGATTTGGAGATTTTTATTGAACACATATTTCCCTTGAGTGTACTTGATGAAATGAGCAAAGATTTTCATTTGCAGGCGCATCAATTTAAACAAGATTTAAAGGAATTGACTGAAAATATCAGCGAATACATCCATGCTACAAATGAAATTCTATCAGAACATTATGTAAGGGAATTATTTGCTCAAATGGATCAATTAATTCGTACAAATGATTCCAAAAATAATTGGCATGAACTTCGAAAAATTATCAAGCAATGGATGTATGCTATCAACTGGATTGAAGGCGGACTAGAAACAGATATCGCTTATTATCAAAAATTGCAAGAAGCTATTGGTTATTGGCACGATGCAGAAGTAATAAAGGAAACTTTGCTGCAGAAAAAAATATTCCTGTCACAGGATATGGAATTGCAAAAATCATTCTCCATTGCTAGTGAAAAATTAAATCACTCAATCAAGTATAGAGAAAGGCAGATCCTGGAATTATTGAGTAAAAAAGAATTGGTTGCCTAGTCTAATAAAACTTATCATTTTTTAATGGTAGAAAAACTTCTGCCATCATGCACCTAGCACTTCCACCACCATTCATTTCAATAGTTCGAATATCTGAATGAATGATCTCATTAAAACTCGTGATCTGATTTACCTGATCGTTTGTTAAACTCTCAAAAGCTTGGGTAGACATGACCAAATATTTTGTTCCTATTCTATTTTCAACTTGTAACATATTCCCAGCAAAATGATTCATTTGATCTAATGTGATGGGGATAATGATTTTAAAGGTTGCTAGAATGGCTGCTACCAGGTTTTCTTTTTCTTCTTCATTAACAATACTATCAAGACATACCACTACATACCGATCGGCAACACACATCATGACGTTGGTATGGTAAATGGCGAAACCTTGCACATCTAATGCTTCGAAAGCAATGGGAGTGTACCCCATTTCATCGCAAAACTGTTGGAGCACATTTTCATCTGTTCTTACTGAAAGGCAGGCGTATGCCATTTTATATTCTCTATCCAATACCATACTTCCGGTTCCTTCTAAATATCTTTCTCTTTCTTCCTGTTCAGTAAAATCGACCGTATTCAGCAACTCAAATTTTGATGCAATTGTATTTAGTACAGAGGGCTTTCTTTCCCTCCTTCTATTTTCAGCGAACATCGGATATAAACAAATGGTACCATCTGAATGAAATGAGATCCAGTTGTTTGGGAAGATCGAATCTGGCGTATAGGGGTCAGCTGTATCCTGTACAACCGTTACATCTATATCATGATTTTCCAGAACTTGTACAAAACGATCAAATTCATGTAATGCCTTATCTGGCACAGATTGATCGCCTGAATTATTTTGAAAACTATTATTTACAGCCGTTTCCATATTGAAGTCAAAATGGATCGGTCTGATCATCAAAATATGTGCTGTGGTTTGCATTTTATTATTTTAAGGCATTTCTCAAAATTGGCATACTCATACAGTGAAATCCACCCCTTGCTCTTGATAGTTCTGCAGAAGGCATTAAGATCAAACAATCTCTCATTTCTTCAACCTGAATGCTGCCAGCTTCTAATTGTTGAATCAGGTCTTTGGCATGAATCACACTAAATCCAGCCTGCCTAAATGCTTCTGTTGTTTTATCGTTTCGATCATAACCAAGCACAACCCCTTCTTTAAGAGCGAGTAAATTACAAGAATCTGTCCACTGTTCTCTTGCATTATAGGGGAACTCATTGTTTCCAGAAAATATAAACCGTACTTCCGCTTCGCAATGAAGATCATTCTTACTGATATCAACCAACAGGTCTTCTAAACTTTCAAAATAAATTGGATTCTCGGGTTGTTTTTTATGAAATTGAAGGATCTTTATTTTTTCTTCCTTTTTAATTTCTAGGATTCTTTCAATGGCGTTTTCATCTTCATGCTTCACAGCTTTGCGTGAAAAATTTCCCAGCATTACCCACACATCTCTTTTGACCTGTGTAAATACGGTGTCGATATGCATGTAATCCCTTTTCTTTGGGATCTTTACAACGGTGACTTTCTCTACTATGTTTTTTTCAAATAAAATATTGGTGATCTGCACAGCCGCTTCAGAAGAAGTACGTTCGCTAACACCTACCAATAGGTGATTGCTGCTAACCACCATGATATCACCTCCCTCTAAAGTGATCTTTCGTTCATCATCTTCTTTTGGCATCAAGAAACTGTGATGAGAGTCTGAAAGCTCAATGATATGATCTTTATAATTGGCAAATAGGGGATGATTAAAGAAAATGTATTTAGCTAAAAGTGCTTCTCTGGTTCTTGCTTTTTTCGCTGGCTTATTTAATAAAACATAATCATTGATGGTGATCCCAATGTCTCTTGTAAAGATAAAATTGGGGATCGGGGCAAATAAAAGTTGTTTATCTATCGAAGTGCCTGAAACAAAAGTTTTAGCTAATTCTGTTGCACTATAACTTAACAATGTTTTTTGTGTTTCATAAGTACATCCTTCAATTGCGCATACAGATGCTACCAATTTGATTTTGATATCATTGTTTTCTAGAACCTGTGCGAGCAGCCATTGTAGTTCAATTACCTTGTCAGACGCAAAAAAATCCTTGTGTTCGGGTTTATAAAAATTCCTATTAGATTCAAGTGCATCTACCTGTGCCAGCTTGCCTTTGATCTTTTCTGGATCTAAGAAATAGAGCAAGATTTTTGTATAATAATCATACTCATTTCTTCGAATAGTGTCTAGATGCACAATATCCTCAAAAAGCCAGTCCTGTGCTTTTGAAGGAACTACTTTTCCTAAACCGCTATCCGGACTATGAACTAATAAACGTTTTAAAGTGCCAACTTCTGAGGTAACAGACAATTGCTGATCCATACAAATTGTATTGATTAAATAAAATTAAATGATGTTCGAAAAAAAAGAAAATAGTTTAGCCCACTTAATGATCGGGCATAGGATTCAAACCTCTATACATCCATGCGAAATGGGCCGTTAAGAATGATATAGTAGTACAGTGATGCATTAATAATTTGCAAGATAGGGTTTTATTTTTATTGGGTCAATGCCCTTTAAACTACCCATACTTACAATTG
>CAIYAG010000385.1 GCA_903924075.1 uncultured Bacteroidota bacterium
AAATATAATTGAATCTCTTAATTATTGAATGTTGCTTCTTATTAAATTTTATTAAAATGGATGTTTCTTACCAGAAGCTAAAGACTTAATGGTTTTATTTTATTTGTATCTTCCATTTTCAGGGAAATGCTTTTTTCTACCTATGCAATCCATCAAAAAATCATTCGAACAATTGTCAATTGCCAATTATCTCCTTAAATGGACTTTTTTGGTTAGCCCCATGGCTATTGCCGTGGGAAGCATTGTAGCATTGTTTCTCTGGCTATTGGATAAGGTCACAGCATTACGCTGGCAAAATGGTTGGCTACTCTATTTGTTACCATTTGCCGGGGTTCTGATCTATTTTCTTTACCAGCAAATCGGCAAAAAAACAGAGGCGGGCAATAATCTGATCATCGATGAGATCCACGAACCTGATGGTGGCGTGCCCGCGAGGATCGCTCCCCTTGTCTTAGCTACCACTTTACTTACCCATTTATTTGGAGGCTCCGCTGGTAGAGAAGGAACAGCAGTGCAAATGGGTGGTGGGATTGCTTCTTTTTTTGGTCGCACA
The DNA here is from genome assembly GCA_903924075.1 of uncultured Bacteroidota bacterium. Lineage (GTDB taxonomy): Bacteria > Bacteroidota > Bacteroidia > Chitinophagales > Chitinophagaceae > Sediminibacterium. The sequence goes on from CAIYAG010000385.1 coordinate 554, forward strand.
CTAAAATTAAACAAACAAGATCTGCGGGTTTTACTCATGGCGGGTATTGCAGCCGGATTTGCTGCAGTGTTTGGTACCCCTGTTACGGGAACCATATTTGCAATGGAAGTAATTGCCATTGGAAGTATTAAATACGATGCCTTGCTCCCTTGTTTAATTGCGAGCCTGGTGGCAAATTTTACCTGCAATAGTTGGGGCATTCATCATACAGCGTACGCCATTCATTTTATACATAATGATTCAGATAGCTTTTTTGGAATTGATTATTTACTCATTGGCAAAACCATTGTTGCTGGAATTGCATTCGGATTAGCTGCGAATTTTTTTGGTGAAATGCAGCACGGCATTAAAAACTGGAGTAATCGATTGATCAAAATTAAATGGTTGATCCCCGCACTTGGTGCGATCATCATCATTGGATTAACTTTTTTATTGGGTACACGCGATTATCTTGGACTAGGTGTGACCTCAGAAAATCAAAATGGCATTTCCATAGTCAATGCATTTAATGTGAACGGTGTTGAAAAATGGAGTTGGCTTTGGAAATTAATATTCACCGCAATTACACTGGGTACTGGTTTTAAAGGAGGTGAAGTAACTCCGCTATTTTTTATTGGAGCAGCATTGGGAAATACACTTGCATGGGTAAGCGGTGCACCTGTTGATCTGTTTGCTGCACTTGGATTTATTGCAGTATTTGCAGGAGCTACCAATACGCCTATTGCTTGCACCATCATGGGTGTGGAGCTTTTCGGTGGAGAACATATTCTTTACTATGCAATCGCCTGTTTTATGGCCTATTATTTTAGTGGCCATTCAGGAATCTATTCTGCTCAAAGAATTCATAGCTCAAAAATTCATTCAAAATAATTAGCCATCATGCACCTTTTTAAAAAAGTTTTAAGTGTACTCATTTTTTGCTGTGGCATTGCCTTTGTACAGGCACAAACAGCCCCAAAACCTTACGGCGCTGTCCCTACAGAAAGGCAGTTAGCCTGGCAGGAAAAAGAAATGTATGTGATCATGCATTTCACACCCACTACATTTCAAAATAAAGAATGGGGATTTGGCGATGCCGATCCTGCCATATTTAATCCCTCTAATTTCAATGCAAAAAATATAGTTGCTGCAGTGAAGGCAGGCGGATTTAAAGGCATCACTGTTGTTGCAAAACACCATGATGGTTTTGCGCTTTGGCCAACGCATTCAACCGAATATAATATTACCAAATCGCCATTTCGAAATGGTAAAGGAGACCTTGTGAAAGAAATGCAGGAAGCTACAAATCAAGCTGGGTTAGGGTTTGGCCTCTACTGCTCTCCATGGGATCGGAATAATGCAAACTATAGCAAGCCTGCCTATATCAATGAGGTTTATTACAAACAATTAGAAGAATTATATAGTAACTACGGACAATTACATACCGTATTCTACGACGGTGCAAATGGCGGAGATGGATTTTATGGAGGTGCCAAAGAAAAAAGATCCATCGATGCATCCACTTATTATAATTATGAAAAGATCTGGACCATTGTTCGAAAGATGCAACCAGGTGCAGCCATCTTCAGTGATATCGGACCCGATATTCGCTGGGTTGGAAATGAATCAGGTTTTGCAGCAGAAACTTCCTGGTCAACTTTAACGCCTGTCAGTCCGGTGAAAGATAAAAAGCCCTCTCCAGGTTTTGTTGTTGAAAAAGATTTACCAACTGGCACACGCAATGGAACTTTCTGGACGCCTGCAGAATGTGATGTTCCCCTAAGACCAGGATGGTTTTATCATCCAGAACAGGATGGGAAAACAAAAACTCCAACACAATTACTGGAGATCTATTATCAGTCAGTTGGCCGAAGTGCAGCACTCGACCTTGGTATTGCTCCAATGCCTAGTGGCGAATTACATCCAGACGATATCAAAAATATTCGTGACTTTGGTGAGATCTTAAAGAAAACATTTGCTGTAAACTTTGCAACAGGTGCCACCATCACTGCAACCAATACACGCGCAAGAAGTAAAGTATATGCTGCCAATCATTTAATTGATAATGATCGTTATAGTTATTGGGCTACCGACGATTCAGTAACGCATGCTGATTTGGTTTTTCAATTAAAGGATCAGAGTAGTTTCAATGTCATCAGGCTCAGAGAAAATATCAAATTGGGTCAGAGGATTGAAGCCATAGCAGTAGATGCATGGATCGAAGGTGCATGGAAAGAAATTGGTGCTGCAACTAGCATCGGCGGTAATAGATTGATCAGATTAAATAAAACAGTAGCAACCAATAAAGTTAGATTGCGTATTCTTAAATCGCCAGTATGTATTGCTTTGAGCGATTTCGGACTTTTTGCAGAACCGAATTTGCAATAAGCGGAATTTAGGCACGTTATTTGTAAATATTCGGCAGACAAAAATCACCCATGCAAAAAATTATACTTTTTACTTTTTCCTTATTATTATTATTATTGAATAGCCAAGCCCAAAAGCAGATCCTTAAAGCAGATGGGAAAAAACTAGAAACCAGATCGATCGACGAATTGGTGGCTAAGTTAATGGTAGAGGGAGAAGTAACAGGCCTGGGGATCTCAGTGATCAACGACAATAAGCCCGTATTTGTAAAATCTTACGGTTACAAAAACAAAGCAACTAAAGAGCTGAACGATACGTCTACCTGTTTTTACGCGGCATCATTGGCAAAACCATTGTTTGCGGTAATTGTAATGCAATTAGTAGAATCTGGAAAATTAAACCTCGATAAACCTATCTATACCTATTTACCCAAACCTATCCCTGAATACGACGACTACAAAGATCTTGCAAACGATAGTCGATGGAAATTAATTACAGCTCGTCATTGCTTAGCACATACCACTGGATTTCCAAACTGGCGTGAGTTTAATCCGAACGAGAACAATAAATTGGAATTTTTCTTTACTCCAGGCGAGCGTTATGCTTACAGTGGCGAAGGCATTTATTTGCTGCAGTTAGTTGTTGAAACCATCACTGGGAAAAAATTGGAGGCGCTTGCGCAAGAAAAAATATTTCAACCATTTGGCATGTATCGCTCCAGTTTTCTTTGGCAGCCAAATTTTGAAAACAATTTTGCGGTAGGACATAATACCAATGAAGACACCCTGAAAAAAGACAAAAGGGTTCGTGCCAGTGCAGCTGGTTCGATGGAAACAACATTGGCCGATTATACCAAATTTTTAACCGCCCTTTTAAAAGGTAAGGGCTTGAACGATAAGTCGCGCAAGGAAATGTTCAACAAACAAATTGTCATCTACAACAAACACCAATTCCCTTCCTTGAATACAGATACAAGCAGTCAGAATTTTGCGATCGATCTGGGATATGGTCTGGGTTGGGGATTATTCAAAACACCGTATGGCAAAGCCTATTTCAAAGAGGGGCACGGTAATGGATGGCAACATTATACCGTATCCATTCCTGATAAAAAATTCTCTTTGCTCATCATGAGCAATAGTGCCAATGGTGAAAGCATTTTTAAAGAACTCATTGAAACCATTGCCGGAATTAGCTTTCCTTGGGAGTGGGAGGGCTATACGCCTTATCGCCCTACTGTTAAACTTCCTGAAGAGGTGTTACAACAATATGTTGGAAACTATGAAGGAAAACTCAACGGAACTATTACGCTTGTTGATGGGATCCTGAAAATTGAGTCCAAAACCGTGAACTTACCCAAAACAAATATTTATCCCACCAATGATCATCATTTCTTCCTGAAGATCATGGAAACCGAAATGGATTTTGTAAAAGGAGCCGATGGTAAAGTTGATAAAATACTCATGAACGATGAGGGTGAGCACTACGAATTAAAGAAAGTAAAACCTGTTGTTCCTGCAGAAACAAAACCAAAGAAAAAAGGAAAGTCGTAAAAGCAAATTGCGGCGTACCTTTATGCATGAGCGATTATTAGATAAATAGTTCTTCGCAATTAAAATTTATCTCTGCATCATGTATAAAGCAAAATATCTACTCTTGGCTTTGTTACTTGTAGCTTGCAAAAGCAAAAAAGAAACCATCAAGCCAAGTATCGAAAACATTAGTTCCTCTATTTACGCATCTGGTTTGATCAAGACAAAAAACCAATACCAGGTTTTTGGAACCGTGAATGGCATTATTTCTGAAGTGTTCGTAACAGAAGGCGACCTCGTTAAAAAGGGGCAACCACTTTTTGCAATCGAAAATGAAACCCAGAAACTCAATAAAGAAAATGCTGAGTTAGCTGAACGATATTCAGACTCTTACGCCAACGTATCAAAACTCAATGATGCAAAACTGGCCATCGACTTTGCCAGAAATAAAATGAAGAACGATTCACTGCTCTATGTTCGTCAACAATCTCTTTGGCAACAACAGATCGGTACAAAAATAGATCTGGAACAAAAAGAATTACAATACCAGAATTCAAAAACTACCTATACCTCTGCTATTTTCAAGTATCAAGATCTCAAGCGTCAAATTGATTTTAGTTCTGATCAATCAAAAAAGAACTTACTCATCTCTAAAAATCTGCAAAACGATTTTACGATCAAAAGTGAGATCAACGGTAAAGTATATGCCATCTTAAAAAAGAAAGGTGAAATAACCAATGCACAAACTGCACTTGCTACTGTTGGCGATGAAAATAATTATACCCTTGAAATGCAGGTGGATGAATACGATATTGTAAAAATAAAAAAAGGGCTACCTGTTTTAGTAAATTTAGAAAGCTATCCGGGTAAAGTATTTGACGCAACTGTTACAAAGATCAATCCCCTGATGAACGAACGAAGCAAGACCTTTATGGTAGAAGCAGAATTCGTAAAAAAACCAGAACAATTGTATGCTAATATTAGTTTTGAAGCGAGCATCGTTTTGGAAACAAAAGAAAAAGTATTGCTGATACCTCGAATTTATTTACTCAACGATAGTACGGTTCTAAAAGCAAATGGTGAAAAGCAAACTATTAAAACGGGTATGAAAGATTATAATAAAGTGGAAGTAGTATCCGGACTTACCGCAACAGATGAATTGCTTAAACCGATCAAATGAGATACAAACTAATAGCAAGTATTTCTAAATCGCTTTTGCTTGCAAGATTAAAACAAACAATGGTTGCGGCAATCGGTGTAACATTCGGGATCACAATGTTCATCACATTGTTGAGTTTCATGTCTGGCTTGAACGATATGTTAGACGGCTTAATTCTTAATAGAACAGCTCACGTACGTTTATACAACGAGATCAAAGCATCAGAAAAACAACCAATCGATCTTTCAGAAAAATTCAAAGGGCATTATAATTTCGTTAGTTCGGTTAAACCCAAAGATGATAAGGCAGAGATCCGCAATAGCGGCGCAATTTTACGGTCACTGGCAGCAGATGACCGTGTGGTGGGCGTTGCTCCTAAAATCATTGCACAGGTTTTTTATAATGTAGGCTCAATTGATCTAACAGGAATCATTAACGGAATTGATGTAGACGAAGAATCTCGCCTATTCTTTTTTAAGAACTATGTAGTGGGAGGTAATTATCTGGATTTAAAAAATACCCCAAACAGCATTATTTTAGGTAAAGGTGCAGCAGAAAAAATGATGGCAAATATTGGAGACGTGATTCAAATTACTACTAGTAAAGGAGATCAGATTCAATTAAAAGTGGTTGGCTATTTTCAGTCAGGTATTCAGGAAGTTGATAAGGTGCAGAGTTATGCAACCATCAGTACCACCCAAAAAATATTGGGTCAGCCCACCAGTTATATCACAGATCTACAAGTGAAACTTAAAAATGTGTTAGATGCACCTGCAGTAGCCAAAGAGTTTCAGAAAAAATTTAATGTAGATGCTATAGATATTCAAACTGCCAATTCACAATTCGAAACAGGAAGTTCAGTTAGAACTACTATATCATATTCAGTAGGAATAACACTCTTAATTGTTGCAGGTTTCGGGATCTACAATATTTTGAACATGATGATCTATGAAAAAATGGATAGTATCGCCATTTTAAAAGCAACCGGATTTTCTGGCCGAGATGTCAACAATATATTTATTACCATCGCATTAAGTATTGGAATTTTTGGGGGAGTACTGGGGTTAATACTTGGAAATGCTTTGTGCCATGTAATTGAACAGATCCCATTTAACACCGCATCATTGCCAACGGTAACACACTACCCAATCAATTACAATCCTAAGTTTTATATCATTGGTGCCATTTTTTCGATCATAACAACCTATCTGGCTGGCTACTTCCCATCACGTAAAGCAAGTAAAATTGATCCTGTAATTATTATCAGAGGAAAATAAGATGAGTAATAAAATTTTGATAGCAAATAATATCTGTAAATCATTTCATGATCCGATTACGGTTCAGGTATTAAATAATATCAATTTCTCTGTTGATAAAGGAGAATTCATTTCGGTGATTGGAAAATCTGGTTGCGGAAAATCTACTTTGCTTTATATCCTTTCAACCATGGATACCGACTATGAAGGTGAGTTATTCATTGATGGTGTACTCATGCGTGGTAAAAAAGAAAAGGAGCTTGCGAGTGTTCGCAACGCAAAAATTGGATTCGTATTTCAATTCCATTATCTGCTCAATGAATTTTCAGTACTACACAATGTGATGTTGCCTGGTTTAAAAATGGCCAAGTACTCAGAAAAAGAAGTAGAACATCGTGCTTATGAAAAGTTGAAAGTATTGGGTATTGAAAATGAAGCACGTAAAATGCCGAATCAATTATCTGGTGGTCAAAAACAAAGAGTAGCCATTGCCCGCGCACTCATTAACGATCCACTGATCATCATGGGAGATGAGCCCACAGGTAACCTGGATAAAAAAAATAGCGAGATCGTTTTTAATATTTTCAAAGAGCTCGCAGAAGTATACCATCAAACCCTGCTTATTGTAACGCACGACAACGAATTTGCAGCGAGAACCAACCGCATCATTGAAATGGAAGATGGTAAGATTATAAAAATGTAAAATGCTAACGTTTTTGCAATTTGCAAGTATAAAAGCATGACTAAAATCAGCTTTTATATCTTTTTGTTCATCTAATTTTCGTTCCTAAACGATTTAGTTAAACACTAAGAAATATCCATATGTCCTTAACTCAAACACATTTTAAATCAGGTATCGAGCTCTCTAATCAATCAAAATCAATTTGGAAAGCCGCTCAGGCTGCTGTTTGGTTAGTGGGTGCCGTTATTCTTACCTGCTTATTATTCTTTCCACCTGTAGGGCTCATTCTTTTCTGGAATATTTTAATTCCTGTTGCGCCTGCATTATTTGTTTTAGCAGTGGGTGTTTGGAGAAATGTTTGCCCATTGGCAACAACCAACTTACTACCCAGACATTTTGGTTTATCACAAAAGAAAAAATTAAGCGCTACACAATTGGGTAAATTAAATCTGATCGGTGTTGTTGCTTTGTTTGCATTAGTTCCTTTAAGGCATGCGATATTTAATAACAATGGACCAGCAACAGGTGTGTTGATCATCGTAATGGCAATGATTGGTGTTGGTATGGGTTTTGTGTACGAATGGAAAAGTGCCTGGTGTTCTGGCCTATGTCCTGTTCATCCAGTTGAGAAATTATATGGCGGCAATGTAATTGG
>CAIYAG010000386.1 GCA_903924075.1 uncultured Bacteroidota bacterium
ACGATCTATGAATACAATAAAGATTCTGCAAAATTCACAGCATCGCCCAATGCTTATCATCCTAGAAGAGATGAGCTTGCGCACTATGAGTTGGGTAAAACAACACCCATATTTTCACCAACTGGTGGCATGAAAATCTCTGCTTCTGATCTTGCAAAGTATATGATCATGCATAGCAAGCAGGGAAAATATGAGGGTAAAAGAATCATTTCAAAAAAGAGTGCAAAAGCCATGCAGACAGTAGTTTCAGTGGAAGAGGGTTATGGAATGGCAATCGAAACAACCGAAACCCTAATCAAGGGTAAGAGCATGGTGGGTCATACGGGTTCTGCCTATGGTTTGTATAGTGGCATGTTTTTTCAGCCCAAAGAGAAATTTGGATTCGTGGTGATCAGCAATGGCTGTGGACCCACTTATGAAAGCGGATTTAATGCATTGATCAAAAGCACGATCAATGCTTTGTACGAAAGTTTTATTCAATAGTATAGTTTTTATTATCATTAAAAAGTCAACGATGCTGCCAGAAAATAAAATGGGTAAGGATGCCCATACCAGAAGAAAATTTATTCAGAATAGTTCTATGATGCTTGGTGCGGCTGCGTTACTGCATCTGCCCAATTTTTCATTTGCAAATGGAATTATAAAAAGTACGGATCAATATACTGTTCAAAATATCATTGATCTGATCATCAAAGAAGCAAAACTGAGTCCATTTAAAAACACAGTAGATAATATAAAATTCGGTTCAGCCGATCAGATTGTTACTGGTATTGTAAGCACGATGTTTCCAACCATTGAAGTAGTTGAAAAAGCAGTGGCACTCAATGCAAACTTCATCATTGCACACGAGCCCACATTCTATAGTGCTACAGATAATCTGGCACAACAGGAAACGAATGCGATGATCCAGAAGAAATTGGCTTTTCTAAAAGAGAAGGGTGTTGTTATTTGGCGCTTTCACGACTATAGTCATTTTATGCAACCCGATATGATCACATTGGGCGTAAAGAAAAAAATGGGCTGGGAGCCTTATCAGAAGAAGGGCGAACCACTTCTTAATATACCAGCGATCAGCCTAAAACAATTGACCCATCAGCTCAAAAAGAACCTATCTATTCAGCACCTTCGAACCATTGGCGATCTGCAGCAAACCTGCAGTAGCATTGCTTTATTGCCAGGCGCTTGGGGTGTTCAGGCTCATATCAGCACGATTGAAAAAAATAACCCGGATGTATTGATCGTAGGTGAAATGGTGGAGTGGGAAACAGCAGAATATATCCGCGATGCTAGAAAAATGGGAGCTAAAACTGCCCTCATTATTTTAGGTCACGCAGTCAGCGAAGAGCCTGGTATGGAATTGTTTGTGGAATGGCTGAGTCCAAAACTACCCGGCCTGCCAATCACCCATATCACTACCGGCGATCCTTTTATTTGGATTTAGCTATGAAATTTAAAAAAGAATTATTACTTTGCGTCAGATTGACACAAACATAAACAAGTTAACAACGATTGCAATGAAAAAAAACCTCTCCAAAATGGCTGGAATGTTGGGTTTGCTATTAATGGCATCCACCGCGTTTAGTCAGCAAGCCCTTCCTCAATTAGGAAAAAATTCTGTTCAGGAAGTAGTGAAGGCAATGACACTTCAAGAAAAAGTAGATCTAGTAATAGGCCAAGGCATGTATCTCCCAGGGATGGCTTTTCCTGGCATGGGAGGCGGTTCTGAACCAACTGCGGCTCAGAAAAGGGTGCTTGGTGCTGCTGGTACAACAGTGGCTATTCCACGTTTGGGTATTCCCGCTTTAGTAGTTTGTGACGGACCTGCTGGTACACATGCATTTAATGGCGGTAAAAGCCGGATCTATTATGCAACTGCATGGCCGGTAGGAACTTTATTGGCATCTAGCTGGGATACAGCGGTACTTCGTAAAGTGGGTAATGCTTATGGCCAGGAAGCAAAAGATTTCGGGATTGATGTTATACTCGGACCAGGTATGAATATTCACCGCAATCCATTGGGAGGAAGAAACTTTGAATATTATTCTGAAGATCCATTGATCACCGGAGCAATGGCAGCAGCTGTTGTAAATGGTATTCAGGCACAAGGTATCGGTGTTTCTGCAAAACACTTTTTTGCAAACAATAATGAGACCAATAGAAATACAGTGAATGCGATCATGAGCGAAAGAGCCATGAGAGAAATTTATTTGAAAGGCTGGCAGATCATGGTGAAACAGTCTAATCCATGGACCATCATGAGTTCTTATAATTTGGTAAACGGACCCTATACTTCAGAGAATCCAGAATTGCTGAACACGATTTTGCGCGAAGATTTAGGTTTCAAAGGGATGATCATGACCGATTGGTTTAGTGGTAAAAATGTGGTTGGTCAACAAAAAGCCGGTAACCATTTGATCATGCCAGGTACACCACAACAAAAGACTGCATTATTAGAAGCAGTTAAAAAAGGTGATTTAGATGAGAAAATTTTGGATCAAAACGTAACAGAAATTTTGAACCTCGTTTTAAAAACGCCAACATTCAAAGGATATAAATTCACAGATGCACCTCCATTGAAAGCAAATGCACAAATTTCACGTTGGGCAGCAACCGAAAGTATGGTGTTGTTGAAAAACGATGCAAAGGTGTTACCAATTGAGAAAGGAGCATCTGTTGCAGTATTTGGTAATAATGCTTTAGATCTTATAGCTGGTGGTACTGGAAGTGGTGATGTAAATAGAATGTATACCGTTCCTTTAGCAGATGGTTTATTCAGTGCTGGATATTCTTTGAATGCAAATGTATATAGTGCTTATAGCGATTATGTTGCTGCAGAGCAAGCAAAGAAACCAGTAAGAACTTTGATGGAAGATCTGATGAGTCCTCCTTCACCAATTGCAGAGATGAGTGCATCTAGCGACTTGATCCAGAAAGCCGCAGCACAATCTGCTGTTGCGATCATTTCAATTGGTCGTAATGCAGGAGAAGGTAATGATCGTAAAGTAGTTGATGATTATACACTAACGGCAAAAGAACAAGCACTCATCAAATCTGTATCTGATGCATTCCATGCAAATAATAAGAAAGTAGTGGTGGTATTAAATATCGGAGGTGTAGTGGATGTAACTAAATGGCGCGATCAAGTGGATGGTATCTTGTTAGCTTGGCAACCAGGTTTAGAAGGTGGTAATGCAATTGCTGATATTATTTCTGGTAAAGTAAATCCTTCAGGTAAATTGAGTACTACTTTCCCGCTTAGTTATAATGATGAGATCTCTGCTAAAAATTTTCCTGGCCGTGAAATTCCTGGAACTGAAAAAGCTGCTTTATTCGGACAAAAAGCAGTTGATGCAGAAGCGATCTATGAAGAAGGTGTTTACGTAGGATATCGTTATTATAGTTCATTTGGTAAGAAAACTGCTTATCCATTTGGATACGGACTTTCTTATACCACATTCAAATTCTCTGACTTGAAATTGAGTGCTCCTGTAATGAACGGATCTATTCAAGCAACGGTAACCATTACTAACACTGGTTCTGTAGCTGGTAAAGAAGTTGCTGAATTATATCTAAGTGCTCCAGCAACAAAACTAGATAAACCAAGTACGGAGTTGAAAGCTTTTGCAAAAACAGCTTTATTGGCACCAGGTGCATCACAAACAATTACATTAACACTTACGCCATCTGAACTGGCTTCTTTCCAAACTGCAAGCAGTTCTTGGATCGCGGATGCAGGTGATTATACTGTTAAAATTGGTACTTCAGAAGAAACATATGCTACTGCAAGTTTCAAACTTCTAAAAGATGTAGTAGTTGAAAAAGTAAATAAAGTTGTGGTTCCAAAAATTGCGATCAACGAATTAAAAAACGTTGTTGCAAAACCCAAAAAGTAGTTCATAGATAAATAGCAGCATAAAAAGGGTCCCGAAAGTTCGGGACCCTTTTATTTTTAGCTCATTTGAAGATCAAATATTTCTGAATTTCAGCGGACTTGTCTGCGTATGTTTCTTAAAAAAGTTATTGAAGTGTGTTAGCTCAGTGAAACCA
>CAIYAG010000387.1 GCA_903924075.1 uncultured Bacteroidota bacterium
TGCAAAGCTCAATCGATCCCAAAATAACTAAATTATATTGGCAGTCAATGACAGATGTAATTCCAAAAGGAATTGATCTTCCGCTTGATAGGAGTAGCTATCCCTTGAATATTTATATGCGCCTTTTCATACCTTACTTTATTCCAAAAGAAGTTGACAAGGTATTGTATCTCGATGTTGATATGATCGTTCAAAAGGATTTATCTACTTTGTATGAAACCGATTTGGGTGATGCAATGGTTGGTGCAGTTTTGGATCCAAGGATTATTACGTTTGATAATGCTTGGGGTGGAGTATTGAATTATGTGCAACTTGGTTTGGATGCTAAAACAAGGTATTTTAATACTGGGTTATTATTGATCCCTACGAAGAAGTGGTTAGAGCATGATATACCTGTTAAAATCATCAATTGTATTGATGCAAATAAAAAGTTTGCGAATTATCCTGATCAATACGGGATGAACGTTGTGCTAGCCCATAAGTGGCTTGAATTAAATCCTTTATGGAATCACTTCTGTACGTTCGATCATCCAGATCCATATTTGATACATTATGTACAAAGAAAACCAATATTTAAATCATACAATAATGTCCTAGAATATCAAAAAATATTCTATCAATACCTTTCACATACTGCTTGGAAAAACGAAAAACCAAGGGGTGAATCTGGAAGACATTTGAATAAGCTTAAAAATATCGGGGATAAAATATTGAAGCAGATTGGCATAGGATAATGGGCTTTCTTAGATAGGTTATTAAATCAAGTAGGTTATGATGAAATCAGTTTTTCTACTTTTGGTTCATGCAAATTCCGGACAACTTAAAAGATTGATCGATAAATTGGGCGTGGATAAAGCAATCATTTATTTACAGGTAGATCTGAAAACAGACATTTCATTATTTGATGAGTATAAAAACTATCCCAACGTTATTTTTATAAAAAATAGGATTAAAGTTGCTTGGGGTGGTTATAGCCAGGTTCAAGGAATGGTGAATAGTTTTAAAGAGATCATTCCTTCTTTTGAAGATGGCCAATATATTTCTGTGATCAGCGGACAAGACTATCCGATCATGCGCAATGATGAGATGAATGCATTCTTGAAATTGAATCAGGGTAAGGCTTTTATGGAATATTTACTGATACCTGAAGAATGGAGTGTAGGTTTTAAGCGACTACAACGATATGATTTATCGGATTATCATTTTCCAGGATTCGCAACATTAGAAATTAAAATGAATGCGTGGCTTCCAAAAAGAAAGCCACCAAAAGAATTAGTTTATGTAGGTAAATCGTCTTGGTTTACCATAACGGTAGAACACTTAAAGTATATTGTTGGTTTTCTTGAAAAAAATCATTCGATCAAGAAATATTTTAAGCTTACTTGGGGTAGCGACGAGCTCGTATTTCAAACCATATTGTATAACTCAAAATATAGAGGGCAGATGGTTAATGATAACCTAAGATACATTGATTGGTCTGCAGTTAAAGCAAGGCCTAAAGTATTAGATATAACCGATGCTGAAAATTTAAAGCAATCGGGAAAATTTTTTGCAAGGAAATTTGATGAAAAAGTGGACGCTACAATATTAGATTGGATCGACGCAAATTTATTGAACGAAAAATCTATATGAAACTAGTCTCTATTATAACTGTCAATTATAATCATAGTCATGTTACAGATGAATTTCTGGATGCATTTTACAAGACGAATGATTATGCCAACTATGAGATCATAGTGGTTGACAATGCTAGTAAAGTTGACCCAGTTCCAGCTTGGAAAATAAAATACCCTGAAGTGCAATTTTATCGCTCTGAAGTAAATCTTGGATTTGCAGGAGGGAATAATTTGGGTATTGCAAAGGCGAAAGGCGATTTGTTTTTTCTAGTGAATAACGATACAGAATTCACTCCTGGATTGATGTGCAAATTGGTTGATAGTTTTCAGACCTATCCACAAACAGGAATGATCTCTCCTAAGATCAGATATTTTCAGCA
>CAIYAG010000388.1 GCA_903924075.1 uncultured Bacteroidota bacterium
AATATTCACGTCCACCAAAAACACCAAAACAATAAGCGATCAAAATTGCAATCACCGATGCAACGAATAAAATAAATAAGAGGCGTGCGAGGTTATTTGAATATAATTTGTTCTTAGTATGTTCTTTTAAATAGGTAAGCACAGCACCCATTGATGCAAAAAGGATCCAAAATAATACTGATGATACGTGTAAGGGCCGCGTTTTTTCGAAAGAAAGTGCTTCTTTTAAAAAACCGGGAATGATATATTGCAAACCACCGATGGTGCCAAAAAGCATTCCGGAAGTCAGTAAGATGAGGGCCACCAAAATAAAAACCTTGGGAGTAAACTTTGCCTTATTGATTGATAGTTCCATTTGAGTTGATTGAAAATTTACGAGGATCTGCCTTGCCTGAATTGTCTACCGATTTTAAATAATCGGTTAGTTCTTGGATCTCTGCTTCCGTTAAATGATAGTTTGGCATCGTTGTATTACCAGTTTGCAGAAAAATATGTATGAAGACGGGGCCTCTTAAAGTATACTCGTTGGTAAGGTCTGGTCCGAGGTAGCCGCCTAATCCGTAGATCTGGTGACAAGCAGTACAATTGTGTTTTTGCCACAATGCTTTTCCTTTTGCCTCTGAACTGCTAAAACTAGGGTTTGGGTTGGGTAAATGCGTGTACAAAAAGCTTGAATAGGTAAGAAATCCTATACATAATACACTGAAAATGATAAATTTTTGCTTTTCTGGGAACATAGGCTTCAAATAAAAAAAGACAAAATTATCCTTATATATTATATTTACCGAATTATTTTTAAAGTAAACTTAAAAAACACTAAAAAAACAGAACAAGTTGTTATACAGAAAATGGTTGTGTATCTTCATCAAAGGCCGTTAATTTTGCATTAACTTATTAATATTATTAAATTTAGATATGATACAAAAGAGTTTATCCGAAAAGTTAGCAAATTTTACAGCTGCTGATGAATTGAAAGCCTCCGGTTTGTACCCTTATTTTCGTTCAATTGAAGAGAACCACGATACGGAAGTTGTGATTGGCGGAAAGAAGTTATTGATGTTTGGATCCAATAGTTATATGGGTTTGACCAACCATCCCAAGGTATTAGAAGCTGCTAAAGCTGCTTTAACCAAATACGGGAGTAGTTGCTCTGGATCTCGATTTTTAAATGGTACTTCTAAATTACATATAGAGTTAGAGGAAAAGCTGGCTGCACATTTAGGTAAAGAAGCTGCCCTCACTTTTACAACAGGTTTTCAAACTAATCTAGGAACAGTAGCAAGTATTACTGGCAGAAACGGCGTATTGATCCTGGATGAATTAGATCATGCGTCTATTATTGAAGGAAGTCGGCTTTCATTTTCTAAGGTTTTGAAGTTTGCCCATAATAATATGGCCGACTTAGAAAAGCGTCTAAAATCAATTCCCGAAGACACCATCAAGATGATCGTGATCGACGGTATTTTTAGTATGGAAGGAGATATTTGTAATCTTCCAGAAATTGTTCGTCTTGCCAAACAATACAAGGCAACCGTAATGGTAGACGATGCGCATTCGTTTGGTGTATTAGGAGAATTGGGTAAAGGAACTGCAGATCATTTTGGACTAACTGATGATGTTGATCTGATCATGAGCACATTCAGTAAATCCTTGGCTTCTGTAGGAGGTTTCATTGCATCCAGCAAAGAGATCATCAACTATTTAAAACACCATGCAAGATCTATCATCTTCAGTGCAAGTATGCCGCCTTCGGCCGCTGCTGCTGCAATGGCTGCATTAGAAATTATTCAAGCAGAACCAGAGCGCCTTGAAAGGCTTTGGTCTAATACTGCTTATATCACAAAAGCTGTAAAAGATATGGGTTTTGATATGGGACATTCTGAATCGCCCATCATCCCAATTTATATTCGCGACAATACGCTTACCTTCCAATTCACTCAAATGCTTTTTGAAGAGGGCGTGTTTGTTAACCCTGTTGTGTCTCCGGCTGTGAGCAGTGATTCTTCTTTAATTAGAATGTCGATCATGGCTACACACACAAAAGAACAGTTAGACTTTGCAATTGATAAGCTTGATAAAGTGGCTACAAAATTGCATGTCTTAGAACACACAGTTAAGTGAAAAGATAAAAGTGAAAAGTGAAAAGTGGAGCAGGAAGGTTGTTTTAATTACAAACATACTACAAGCATAAACCCATTATATGAGTATTGTTGTTAAGGAAGTTACTACCAATAAAGAATTAAAGGCATTTATTAATCTGCCTTATCGTTTATATAAAGATCATCCGTATTATGTGCCGCCATTGAGCTTCGACGAAATGGGTACACTTCGTAAGGATAAAAATCCTGCTTTCGATTATTGTGAGGCTAAGTACTTCCTTGCGTATAAAGATGGAAAAGTAGTGGGCCGTGTGGCTGCTATCTTGAACCATGCATTTATTGATAAATGGA
>CAIYAG010000389.1 GCA_903924075.1 uncultured Bacteroidota bacterium
AACTGCTTATGATGAATATGCTATCAAAGCCTTTGAAGTAAATGCGTTAGACTATTTACTAAAGCCCGTAGAACCCAAGCGTCTGGCAGATGCTATTCAAAAACTACATATGGAGATCAGCAAAGAAAATGCTGGTTTAAGTGGATTGAATCGTGGACCACTCACAGAATTCGATCAGGTTTTTGTAAAAGACGGAGAGCGTTGTTGGTTTGTAAAATTGGGGGAGATTCGCTTGTTTGAAAGTGTTGGCAATTACGCTAAAGTTTTCTTTGGTACCAATAAGCCATTGATCTTAAAATCTCTGAATGCACTCGAAGAAAGATTAGACGATCGAATGTTTTTCCGGGCCAATAGAAAACACATCATTAATCTTCGTTGGATCGAAAAGATCGAACCTTATTTCAATGGCGGTTTATTGGTAGATCTAAAAGGCGGAGAGAAAATTGAAGTGAGCCGGAGACAAACAGTGAAGTTTAAGGAGATGATGAGCCTGTAATTAAGTGAAGAGTGAAGAGCGAAGAGTGAAGAATATATTGTAGGCGTGATTTAGTTGCGCCTATTTTTTTTAGGTTAAATTGAACAATCAAAATTTTAATATGAAAACATTTAGTTTGGCAATTGGCTTGTTGTCTGTTTCCTTTTTACAGGCACAGAATATTGATAAGATCATTAATGCGAAAGAAGTGGAGCGGATCGAGAAGGTATTGTCGGCTGATGACATGAAAGGTAGAAGAACATTCTCTCCAGACATTGATAAAGCCGCCAATTTTATTGCTGAAGAGTTTAAACAAGCTGGTTTACAAACATGGAAAAACAGTGGTAGCTATTTGCAAGAGTTTGCCATGGTGAAACCAAAGTTTATAAGTGCAACTTGCAGTTTCGACAATGTTTCGGTTGATACCAAAGACGTGATCGTAGTTACTTCTAAGGCCGATCTTACGATCACTGAAGCAAGTAATTATGAGCGAGCAACTTTAGCAGCAGGGGCCAATTTGTTTTCTGATGCTTCTAAACTGATCCAATCTGGAAAGAACTACTTGGTTACGGTAGATACCTCCTTTGCTAAAAACTTCAGCAGATTAACGGGGTTTAAGCGCCAATTATTTAAATCAGAAAGCTCTGTCATTTTTGTTTTGGCAACACAGCCTCCAAAGTCTTTTAGTATCAGTGCAAAGCATGAAATCACTGAACAAAAGCTATCAAATGTGATTGCGGTAATTCCTGGGAAAAGCAAGAAAAATGAGTTTGTCATCTTCTCTGGTCATTACGATCATTTAGGTATTGTTAAACCAGTGAATAACGATTCAATCTATAATGGAGCTAACGATGATGCTGCTGGAACAACAGCCATAATTATGTTATCGAAATACTTTCAAGCAAAAAAAGATAATGAACGCACTTTGGTCTTTGTGGCATTTACTGCAGAAGAAATTGGCGAATTTGGTTCACAGTATTGTTCCAGACAATTCAATGCAAACGATGTGAAAGCGATGTTCAATATCGAGATGATTGGTACAGAAAGTAAGTGGGGTAAAAACTCTGCTTATATCACTGGATATGAAAAAACGGATATGGGCAAAATCTTACAAGATAATTTAACTGGTACGGGATTTACTTTTTATCCTGATCCATATACCGAGCAAAATTTATTTTATCGATCAGATAATGCAACCCTTGCCAGACAAGGCGTTCCTGCGCATACCATTTCTACCTCCAAAATGGATAATGAACCAAATTATCATAAAGTGTCGGACGAGATCGGAACCTTGGATATGGAGAATATGGCCATGATCATTAAAGCTGTAGCACTTAGCTCAAAAGGGATTGTTAGTGGGAAAGATACGCCTTCAAGAGTAGATGTATCCGGACTTAAATAGTTACTGGTACGCTATGAATTGCCGCACTAATTTCTGTAATTAGGCTGGCATCTTTTTCAATCGCATTTCCAACCACAATAATATCCCCGCCTGCCTTACAATTAAGGTAGGCCTTTTCAGGTGTGGTGATGCCTCCGCCAATAATCAAGGGAGTATCAATGCTGCGAGCAACTTTTTCGATCATCGTTTCAGTAATGGGGCGTTTAGCGCCACTGCCCGCATCCATATAAATTAGGCGCATTCCAAGCATTTCTCCTGCCATTGCTGTACACATGGCAATTTCATTTTTATCTGCGGGAATAGGGGATGCATTCGAGATATAAGAGACAGTGGTAGGAGCGCCCCCATCAATCACCATATAGCCAGTTGGCATAATCTCAAGGCCACTCTTCTTAACAAAAGGTGCGCTGATCACATGTTGCCCGATCAGCAATTCAGGATTACGACCAGATATCAATGAGAGATACAAAAGCGCATCAGCGTACTTACTCACCTGAGATGGAGAACCTGGAAATAAAATCACCGGAATATTGCAGCTGGCTTTGATTTGCTGGATACACTCATCTAAATGTGTTGATATCACTAAACTTCCGCCAACAAAGAAATAATCAACTTTTGAGTTTACTGCCAATTGAACCAGTTCCTCAATTTTGGCAGTATCTACCTTATCAGGGTCAACAAGCACTGCGAAAGATTTCTTTCCCTGTTGCTTCTTTTCCAAAAACTGATGATAGATCGATGATTTCATAGCTGAACAGCTCATGCTGAGCTGCAAAAATGCAAAAAAGTTTTTATTTAATGCGTTTATTAAACGGATGTTTCTGAAAATCAAGGCATTTAAAGAAAATCTGCTCCCAAAACACCACTTAATTAGATTCAAAAACTATTTAATATAGAATGTTTTTCTAATTACAAAATATACTTGAAATAACCGCTTTTTTTTCCACAAATTCTTTTCTACAACTGTGGACATTGCAGCAAAATCAACCGGGATTGGGGGTATGGGATTATCCACAATCCTTATCCACAATCTGTTGATATTTACCATCTTGAATTCTGACAAGGGAAGAATATTTTCGTCTACCGCTTAACAATTTGTTAACGGCATCGAATAAAATCAGAACCCAATAAATATCCCTGTAATATGGCTACCCGCAGTAACAAAGGCTTGCAGTTTTCCCGTCTCTTCACCAAAGATGATGTAAGTCCCTATGACATGTTTGAATACGATTATCGCGACAGCGTGATCAAAAACCCGAATGGTGAGAAGGTTTTCGAAATGAATAATGTAGAAGTTCCAAAACAATGGAGCCAGATTGCTACAGATATTCTTGCACAAAAATATTTTCGTAAAGCAGGTGTGCCACAGGCAGATGGTTCTTTGGGTAGAGAAACCAGCGTAAAGCAAGTAGCACACCGTATGGCCAATTGCTGGCGCGTATGGGGAGAACGCAACGGATATTTTGCTTCAGAAAAAGATGCACAAGTTTTTTATGATGAGTTAGCATATAGCATCCTGAATCAGGCTTGCGTTCCTAATTCACCACAATGGTTCAATACCGGTTTACACGAGAGCTATGGTATTACAGGTAAAGCACAAGGACATTACTATGTGGATGGGAAAGATGGTCAATTAAAAAAATCAAGTAATGCTTACGAGCGTCCTCAGCCGCATGCTTGTTTTATCTTGAGTGTTTCTGACGACTTGGTGAACGATGGTGGTATCATGGACCTATGGGTTCGTGAAGCTCGTATTTTCAAATATGGTTCTGGTGTAGGTACTAACTTCTCTCATATTCGCGGAGGTGGAGAAAGATTAAGTGGTGGTGGTACTTCAAGTGGTTTGATGAGTTTCTTGAAAATTGGTGACCGTGCTGCTGGTGCTATCAAAAGTGGTGGTACCACTCGTAGAGCTGCTAAAATGGTTTGCTTAGATCTGGATCATCCAGAGATCATGGAATTCATTAACTGGAAAGTAGGTGAAGAAAGAAAAGTAGCTGCCTTGGTTGCGGCTGGATATGATAATAGTTATGAAGGCGAAGCTTACATGACTGTAGCCGGCCAAAACAGTAACAACTCTATCCGTATCCCTAACGAATTTTTCAAAGTATTAGAAGAAGGCGGAGATTGGGAATTGAAAGCACGTACCGATGGTCGCGTGATGCAAAAAATTCCTGCAAAAGATGTTTGGGATCAAATTGCTTATGCAGCTTGGAGTTGCGCTGATCCTGGAACTCAATATGATACTACGATCAACGAATGGCATACCTGCCCACAAGGTGGACGCATCAATGCATCTAACCCTTGTTCAGAGTATATGTTCTTAGACAATACAGCTTGTAACCTGGCTTCAGCTAACTTGATGAAGTTTTTTAATCCAGCTGATAATTCATTCGATGTAAAAGGATTTGAATATACTTGTCGACTCTGGACAACTGTGCTAGAGATCTCTGTATTGATGGCGCAGTTTCCTTCTAAAGAAGTTGCTGAATTAAGCTACGACTACCGTACACTGGGTCTTGGTTTCGCAAACCTTGGTTCTATGTTGATGGTAAGTGGTATTCCTTATGATAGTGAAGAAGCACGTGGTATTGCAGGTGCGATCACAGCTATCATGACAGGTATTGCCTACAAAACTTCTGCTGAAATGGCTGGCTTTCTGGGTGCATTCCCTCGCTATGCTGAAAACAAAGCAGATATGTTACGCGTCATGCGCAATCACCGTGCCGCTGCATATGATGCAAGCGAAGCATACGAAGGATTGAGTGTAAAACCAATTGGTATCAACGCTAAATATTGCCCTGATTATTTATTAACTGCTGCTACCAAAGCTTGGGATGATGCAGTTCAATTGGGTGAGAAATATGGTTACAGAAATGCACAAACAACTGTGATCGCACCAACTGGAACCATTGGTCTAGTAATGGATTGCGATACTACAGGTGTTGAACCAGATTTTGCTTTGGTGAAATTTAAAAAATTATCTGGTGGTGGATATTTCAAGATCATCAACCAATCAGTACCTGCAGCATTAAAGAATTTGGGATATACCGCTGAAGAGTCTTTGGCAATTGAACAATATGCAGTTGGTGCAGCAAGCTTTGAAAATGCTCCTTTCATCAACAATAAATCATTGTCTGAAAAAGGATTCACTGCTGCTGAAATTGAAAAACTAAATGGTGCAGCACGTTCTGCTTTTGAAATTGCATTTATTTTCAACCGCTTTACATTGGGCGATGCTTGTATGCAACGCCTAGGATTTACTGAAGAAGAGTATAGCGACTGGAGCTTTAATTTATTAGAAGCGATTGGATTTACCGAAGATGAGATCTTGGCGGCAAACGATTATGTATGCGGAACCATGACCATTGAAGGTGCTCCTCTATTAAAATCAGAACATTTATCCGTTTTTGATTGCGCTAACAAATGCGGCAAAAAAGGAGAAAGATATATCCATGCACACGGCCACATCAAAATGATGGCTGCTTGTCAACCATTCTTAAGTGGCGCTATTTCTAAAACCATCAACCTTCCAAACGAAGCAAAAGTTGAAGAGATCGCAGATTGCTATTTGTTGAGCTGGAGCTTAGGATTAAAAGCAAATGCTTTGTATAGAGATGGTTCTAAATTGAGTCAGCCTTTAAGCACTAAATCAGACAAAAAGAAAAAAACCGATGATACCGCATCAGAAGAAGTTTCTGAAGAATTACCAGTAGCTGCTGAAAGCAATATTGTTGATCTTGGAAAATTAACTGTGGATGAATTGTTGGATGAAGTAACCAAACGCATGCAAGCATCTTCAGATACCAAACTGAAGCGTGCACTTTCTAAAATCGTAGAAAGAAAATCTTTACCAGCAAAACGTAGAGGATTTACGCAGAAAGCAAAAATCAATGGTCAGGTTTTATTTTTAAGAACAGGCGAATACCAGGATGG
>CAIYAG010000390.1 GCA_903924075.1 uncultured Bacteroidota bacterium
AATGCCCAAGGTTTCAGGTATGGAAGTGCTTGAAGTATTAAAATCTGATCCTAAAACAAATTCTATTCCAATTGTTGTTTTAACATCTTCAAAAGAAGATCCAGATATTAAAAATTGCTACGCCTTAGGAGTAAATAGTTACATCGTAAAACCAGTTGAAAGCGAAAATTTTTTCCATGTTTTAAAAGAGTTGGGTTGTTATTGGATGATACATAATGTGCATCCGGTATAAAAAAAGGCAACCATGGAAAATCAATTAAAGGTTTTAATTCTTGAAGACAGCCTTTCAGATGCAGATTTAATCAAGCGATTGATCATCAAAGAAATCAAGCAATCTGAATTTTGCCTGGCAATGAATAAAGAAAGTTTTGTCACTGCCTTGGATGAGTTTACACCAGATGTAATCTTATCCGATAATTCATTACCCAATTTCGATGCTTCAGAAGCACTGAATCTAACCCGCCACAGATCTTTACATATTCCTTTTATTCTTGTAACCGGAACCGTTTCAGAAGAGTTTGCTGCAACAATCATCAAACAAAGAGCCGACGATTATATTCTAAAAGACCGCATTACCCGCTTACCAGCCGCCATCCTTGCAGCTATTAAGCAGAAAAGAACAGAAAGGGAACGGTTAGAAACAGTTACTAGGTTAAGAGAGAACGAAAAAAAATATCGGGAGTTGGTTGAACGGGTCTCCGATTGTTTTATCGCGCTTGATTTGAATTGGCAATTCACTTATGTAAATGAAAAAGCCGAGGAATTGTTTGATAAACCTATGAGCTATCTTTTAGGTAAAAACATCTGGGCTGAATTGCTGGAAGCTGATGTAGATGTTTTTAAGCCACAGTATCACCAGTCAATGAATGAATTGAAAAACCATCACTTCAAAGAATTCTCCATTTCTTTTAATAAGTGGATCGATACCACCATTTACCCTTCAGATACGGGTATTTCGGTTTATATTAAAGATATTACTGCACAACACGAAAGTGAACAGAATATTTTATTGCTCGAACAAAAAATGGAAGATCAAAAACTGCAAGAGCAAAAACGAACGGTTCGCGCAATTATCAATGCGCAGGAAAACGAGCGAAACCATTTGGCAAAAGAACTGCACGACAATATCAATCAGATCTTAACAGGCGCAAAAATATATTTAAACCTTGCAGGTAATAAAAATGAGACGTTGAAAGAGTTGATCAAATATCCGAATGAGTTAATAGATATGTCGATCAAAGAAATTCGTTTGTTATGTCAAAAAATGGGTGCCCCAACAAAAGACTTTGAGTTGAATGAACTGATCGAAGACCTGATAGCCTCCTTTAAGAAAAACAATGAATCCATCAGTATTGCGTTCGAATATACAGTTGATCCGGAAATGCTTTCCGATGAGCTCAAAATAAATATCCTCAGGGTTATTCAAGAGCAGGTCAATAATATATTCAAATATGCCGAAGCAAAAAATATCAGCATCTCAATAAAAGAAGCGGATAATATAATTTCGATCACTGTTATAGATGATGGTAAGGGATATGATACCAGTGTTAAAAGAACAGGGCTTGGTGTTTCAAATATGATCAATCGGATCGAGTCGTTCAACGGTAAAATTGAGACCGTAAGTTCCATTGGGGCAGGGGTTAAAACTTATATTCAAATTCCAGTTATTAAAGATTAATTTTTTATATTTAAGTTGATTAACCCACCTAATCAACTAGCATGAAGCAATCAACAAAAGTCAATGATTCCATTCTATACCCCAATGCGCATCTCTATTTTTTCTTAGCCTTAGTGGTTACCTGGATCGGTTTTTCGCATTCCTATTTTAGAAACTTGGCAGGTAACGACATTTTCCATCATGTACATGGTGCTATTGCCGGGGGATGGATTATTACTTTAATGATCCAACCAATTTTATACAAACGAGGAAAAATTGCGCTGCATAAAAAGATTGGCAAACTAGCCGTCTTTATACTCTTTCCATTACTGCTATTGGGTGGTTTAAAAATGATTCATAG
>CAIYAG010000391.1 GCA_903924075.1 uncultured Bacteroidota bacterium
GAGTTTGTTTTAAAAAATAAGAACCTTGATAAGCATGTATGTTTAAACGTGAATATTCCTGCTGTAGAAAGCAAACTAATCAAAGGCATTAAAGTTTGTAAACAGGCTTATGCCAAGTATGAAGAAAAATTCGATGAAAGAAAAGATCCTCACGGCAGAAAGTATTATTGGTTAACAGGTGAGTTCAAAAATTTTGACAAAGCAAAAGACACCGATGTTTGGGCGCTTAAAAATAATTATGTAAGCGTTGTGCCTGTGCAATTCGATCTTACACATTATGAATTGAAAAGTAAACTTGAAAATAAACTGAGCTTCTAATGTTTAAAAAAGATGATTTAAAACTCGGTCTGGTATTGGGTTTTGTAACACCGATAATCGGAATGTTTGTTTACTATTTTATCCAGTTCAGATTATTTACTTTAAAAGAGTTTTTTACGGTGATGTTCGAACAGAAATCATTGATGTCAGGCATTATCAGTATTTCATTGATTGCAAATGCAGTGGTATTTACAATTTATATCAACAAGCAGATCGACAAAACTGCCCGAGGCATTTTTATTGCTACCTGCATTTATGCTTTAGTTGCATTGGGGGTTAAGTGGTTTCTTTAAATTAATTACCAAATATAAGTTGCTACAGAACCACCATCCAGACTAGTGCTTACCCATTGATCTTTAAACTTAATATTGAATTGTTCAGTTGCAGTTCCATCATTTTCTACGATCAATACAATCTTTCCCTCAGGGGTTTTGAAAGCAACATTATTTAGATTTCCTACAACAGTAGATGCGATTTTTACCGATCCTTCTGGCACGAATTTGGAAGCATGTGCAATAATATAATAGGATACATTTTTTGTATAGGATGATGGATCCTGAATAGTGATTGCACCTTTGCATTGTGTGCAGCCACCTGAAGTATGCGGACCGTATGCAGTATCATTTGCTAAATTCCATTCCAATGCTACTTTACTCCAATTTCGCATCGAACCAATGAGTACATTTTTTACATGCCATTTCAAATCGCCTCCAAAATCACCTTCACTGGAAGTCCATTGTTCAGTGAAGTACAATCCTTTATCTGGATGTGCTTCATGCACTTTCGACAAAGCTTCAATCCCACCTTCATATAAATGAAATGCAGAACCTGCAATATATTTTTTTGCTTCTAGATCATTTAAAATGGAAATAGGATACTCTGGCTTATTACAGTTGTGATCATACACAATTATTTTTGTTTGGATATTCAGTTTCTGAAAAAGCGGACCCAGATTGTTTTTAATAAAGTTTGCTTCATCATTTGCAACCATCAATAAACTAGGATTGTTTCCAGGGTGTAAAGGTTCGTTTTGTGGCGTGATGGCATCAATGTTAATGCCTTCTGCCTTCATCAGTGTAATATATTTTACAAAATAGCGGGCATACACATCATAAAAGGTTGGTTGTAAAATTCCACCTTTGGAATTTTTATTATCCTTCATCCAAACAGGGGGCGACCAGGGGCAAGCCATTATTTTGATCTTTGGATTAATCAAAAGAATTTGCTTCAAAATTGGTATGAGATAATCTTTGCTTGGCTTTAAACTAAATTTTGTAAGCAACATATCAGTGCGCCCGGCAGGAATATCATCGTATGAAAAAACGGTAGCATCCAAATCAGATGCCCCGATACTTATTCGCAAATAACTGATTCCAATACTATTTTCTTTTTCGCCAAATAACTCTTGCAATAATTGTTTCTTAACCGAAGATTTTAAACTACTTATTACTTGTGCACTTCCCCCTGTTAATGCAAATCCGAAACCTTCAATGGTTTGAGCTGTTTTTTCTTCATCCACAAGAATGGTTGAACTATTATTTGCATGCAAATTAAATTGTAAGAGACCATTCTGTTTTGCAAGGAGCACTGACTTATCAGACTTTGTTAGCCAGGAACTAACAGCAATACTATTTGCATCAGATGCCTTTTGAGACAATAACAAATTGGATAATACTAAAGCAGCAAGGAATAAATAAATCCGGTTCATTTCTATGAATTGATTCAAAAAAATAAAGTAAATCTTATTTCGAAATAATGATCAACGACAAACCAATGATGTACAACAATAACATCAAATTCAAAATCGGTTTTGTGCCCTTGGGTGCTTTATCAAATTCTTTCCACACATAAATCCCCCAGATGGCTGCAACTACGGTGGCACCCTGGCCTAGTCCGTATGAAACCGCAGGCCCAGCTTTCCCTGAAGCAATAATATTCAGTGACATTCCTATGCACCAAATAGCGCCACCTAAAATACCTACAAAATGGTCTTTTAGTTTACCAGAAAAATAAGTACTGATCTTGATAGGATTCCCCGCAAATGGGCGCCACATCTGCAAGCTATTGAATACAAAACTACTGGCCACAACACCGATCGCAAAGTAAACTAGGGCAGTATAAGGCGTTAATTTACCTGCTTCCGGAGCATTGAAACTATGCACCATGGAATCTGCCACATATTTATAAAATAGTCCCATTAAGCATCCGCTTACGATAGATAAGATCAATCCCTTCTGTGAAACTTTGGCGCTAGAATTAGATTGCAATTTCTGATAGGCCCTTGCATTAAGTATGATAGCAATTACAATTAATGCAACTCCTGCAAAAATTAAAACAGGATTACCCTGAGGATTCGCTAGATAGTTAAGTACAACCCCTAACACTAATGCGATACCGATACCAACAGGAAAAGCAACAGACATACCAGCAATGCCTATCGCAGCAACTAATAAAATGTTTGCCAGATTAAATACTATACCACCAATCACAGCAGATTGCAGGTTTACTGTTTCTGCCTGATTTAAGTCGCTTAGAAATGATCTTCCTTCGCTTCCATTGCTTCCAATAGTAAATGCAAGAATGAGGGTTGTAATTAAAATGCCAATCCCATAATCCCAATAGAGCAATTCAAATCGCCATTCTTTACTTGTGAGTTTGGTAGTATTGGCCCATGAGCCCCAGCATAGCATTGTTACAACACAAAGCATAATGGCCAAACCGTAATTTTCTACAATAAACATAGTGGTATTATTTATTTGAATAAACGATCAGATCTTTTACCTGAAGACTTGCAATTTTATCGGGGTTCAAAATTTTAATTTTCACCGTATGCTTTTCTTCAGTTAATTCAAAATTTGAATACAATTCATTTCTTCTGATCCTGAAATTATACGGCATATTGAATTGCTCTTTTTTACCATCAATCTCCATTTCAACTTTAAAAACATAATTACTGGTAGTGCCCCATTCATTCGACATGGTTGAATGAATCACCAATCCATTTCCTTCAAATTCAAATTCATAATGATCTTTCACTTCATCACTATTCCATCCCAGAGATCTACGCTGTACGGGATGCATACTAGGAAAAGATTCTTCAAAGGGTACAGGTTTTGGTTGCTGATAAAGGATGGTAATTTGATCGCCATTGATATTGCCCCCATTTCTTAGCAGCATTTGCGTGGCATGCTTATACCCTAATTCATACATCCGATTCAATGAAATATTGGTATACACAAAATTGCGATCTGCAACTGCTTTCAAATTATTTTTCCAATAGTCTGGAATCTTATCGAAACCCAGCATAGCGCCAAGGATGCCGCCTGCAGTTGAAGGATTACAATCAGCGTCCTGCCCGCAACGGGTTGCGATCTCTACTGTTTTACCAAAGTCGCCCTGACCATATAACAATCCCATCAACACATAGGCACTATTTACTCTGGCACTAATATCGAATGGCATGAACACACCTTCTGGGCAAGCAATATCTTCTGTCCATTTTCTTTGAATTTCGAACCAAGATTTTTTCCAATCACTTGGATATTGTTGATGCCAATTGATCACATCC
>CAIYAG010000392.1 GCA_903924075.1 uncultured Bacteroidota bacterium
AGCTACATCCACATCATCCGGATCAATTGTCCCAGGCTCAACTAATTCCTCTACTTCCGCAATAGTAATATTTCCTGCTTTGGCCATACTAGTTGAAAAGTTGCGGGTGGTTTTTCTAAAAACCAAATTTCCCAAATGATCGCCCTTCCAAGCTTTCACTAATGCAAAATCTGCATGCAGTGCCAGTTCCATTAAATGCATTTTTCCATCAAATGCTCTTACCTCTTTTCCAATTGCTATTTCGGTACCATACCCAGTAGGTGTGAAAAATGCAGGGATGCCCATGCCCGCCATTTCTATTCTTGTGGCAAGTGTTCCTTGAGGAATCAGGTCAACATCCAATTCTCCATTCAGCAGCTGCCGTTCAAACTCTGCATTCTCACCCACATAGCTGCTCATCATTTTTTTGATTTGCCTTGTTTTGAGAAGTAGTCCAAGACCAAAATCATCAACTCCTGCATTATTTGAAATGCAGGTGAGGCCT
The DNA here is from genome assembly GCA_903924075.1 of uncultured Bacteroidota bacterium. Taxonomy (GTDB): domain Bacteria; phylum Bacteroidota; class Bacteroidia; order Chitinophagales; family Chitinophagaceae; genus Sediminibacterium. The sequence continues at coordinate 485 of CAIYAG010000392.1, forward strand.
TTAACCCCCTTTCTTACAAGGGCTGCAATAAGATTTTCTGGAATGCCGTTTAATCCAAATCCACCTACCATCAAAATGGCATCATCGCAGATATCGGCAATAGCTGCGTCGGCATCTATAAATAGTTTGTTCATAGTGCAATCGTTGATCACACAAAGATAGTAGTGTTTTAGGAAGTCCGTTTGAACTACTAGGGGTGTTTTAGCTCAAGAACCTTATCGCGGTCGCCATATGCAACTACAGAATCAATCAAGATCTTAAACTGATCAGGATGGGTCTCATAATATTTATAAGTATTATAAAACTGATCCTTATTGGTGTGATGTACTTTATAAACTTCCTCGTAATACAGAAAATTTTCGTTTACCCGCTTATGCAAAGTGTCTCTGATAGTAGTTTGGGTATACAATTCATCTGCTTTAAGTATATCCCATAAAACCAACTTCATCGAATTCAGTGGCAGTATTTTCTTGTTGTCTGGTTGGGATTTACAGGCAAACAAAAAAACTGGGATGCAGATGATTAACAAAATCCTTCGGCTCATTGTAATTCCTGTTTATATTTTGCTGCATTCACAATATCAATTTCACTAGCAATTTCAATGACCCTCGATTTTTCAGGGGGCATGGCATTTTTAAAGATGCCGATTAACTCTTGTGACCTCCCCTGCATAAAAAATTGCAGGATCATGGTATTGGGATTTTCTTTATTAAATGCTTTTAGCTGAATCAATGCTTGTAAAATATTGGCTCTTGCTTCCGCTTCATTATCATATAATTTGTCTAACCCGGAACGATAATAAGTATAGATCACATCGTGAATAATATTATAGCGGCTATTCGTTAAATTTTCATTCAGCCAATAGCGGTTTCTTAAACCATCAAACACACGCCAGCCACTAATTCCCTTACCCTCTGGCGCATTGGTTATTATATTCAGTGCCTTATTAAAATTCGCATCACCTGATTTCGGACTAAAAGAATCATTGTCCATTCCGATAATTGTATAAGCATAAAAAGCAAATACTGCAGTCAAATTAGCAACACTTGCATCTGTACCTTGCACCCTACTATCGTTAAATTCCACAGGTTGAAATTCAATATATTTAAACTGAAAATCTGATTCCTGAAAATTGATCAACGCAGATTTATAGGAAGCATTGAATACGGGTCTTGCCGCCTGAATGCTAAGTGTGGCTTTATATACGTTGGGTTCTACTACAGATTCAATACTAATAATAAAACTGCACTCAATTTTTTCATTGACACGATAAGTATCGTTCGTCCACTTTCTTGTATTCAAAAAATTCGTGAGTTGATTTTGAAGTGTATTAAACACTTTTTTATCTATAGAGGTTCCGACTTTGTTTGATAATACCGTCACACGTGCATTCAGTTCTTGGGCATGTGCTTGAAAAGCGCATGCGATGATTGCAAGAACGAAGAGGATATTTTTTTTATTCATGGTTTGGTAGCCCCTAATTAGAACC